>JAJDTF010000093.1 GCA_022827265.1 Acidimicrobiia bacterium
TCGAAGCTGGTGGTCTGGCCCGTATCCCGGTTGTCGAAGCGGATCACGTAGCGGCCAGCGTCGACGAGACCGGCGATGAAGCCTTCCTCCCACAGGATCATCTGAGCACTCGCGCCCATCACCAGCAGGATGGGGATGTCCGCTGGGTCACCGAAGTCCTCAGTGCAGATGTGGATGCCGTTGGCCCTGACCATTCGCTCAGCCATGTCTCTCCCTCTGCTGCGTCTCCGACGCTAGCCCTGGCCCGAACCGGCAGGCGTGCCATGATCAACGGCGCAGATCGGCGCCGCACCTCAACCGAACGGAGCAAGCGATGGGAACCGAACTCCACGACAACCGCTACGGCCGGGGCTGCGCTTGGGTCGATGGCGGGTACGTGCCGGTCGGCGAAGCCAAGATCTCGCTGCTCGACGCCGGCTTCAGCCGATCAGACGTCACCTATGACGTGGTTGCGGTGTGGGACGGGAAGTTCTTCCGCCTCGATGCACACCTCGACCGCTTCGAGCGCAGTATGAAGCACCTTCACATGAACCTCGGCCTCGACCGTGCCGCGATCTCAGAGATCCTTCATGAATGCGTCCGGCGGTCGGCGCTGCGCGAGTCGTACGTCGAGATGATCGCGACGAGGGGCCGCCCGGGCCGGGGTGCCCGCGACCCGTGGACCTTCCAGAACCAGTTCTACGCCTACGCCATCCCCTACATCTGGATCGTCGAGCCCGACAAGCAAGAGGCCGGGTCGCACCTGATCATCGCCCGGGACACCGTGCGAATTCCCGAAACCTCCGTCGATCCGACGGTCAAGAACTTCCACTGGGGAGACCTGACCCGTGGCGCCTTCGAAGCCCGTGAGCGAGGTGGCAGCACGGTGGTGCTGCCCGACCTCGACGGGAACCTCACCGAGGGTCCCGGGTTCAACATTTTCCTCGTCATCGATGGCGAGCTCTATACGCCCGACGCCGGGGTGCTGGAGGGCATCACCCGGCGGACCGTCCTCGATCTCGCCGACGAACACGGGTTGACCGCCCACGTGGCCCCGATCCCTGCCGCCGATGCCGGCCGCGCCGACGAAGCGTTCATGACCAGCACGGCCGGCGGGGTCATGCCGGTGACGTCAGTCGACGGTCAGGCGCTCGGCGACGGGACCCCAGGGCCGCTCACGATGCAGCTCCGGCAGGCCTACTGGGACGCCCACGACGACCCGCGCTGGACAACGCCGATCGACTACTGAGTTGCCCGTGCGGCCCATGATCGACGGAACCCGCGGTAGCGCTCTCAGTCGTTGGCGAGTGAGATGACTTCGAACATTGACTCGTAGCCGGCCAGGCCCGGCCGGTCTGTTCGCTGGGGCACCCGGAACAGGATGATCTCTGCGGTCAGGCCGCTGTAGTCGGCGATGCGGCCGGCGCACTGAGCGGGCGTCCCGGTGATGGTCATGGTGTCGACGACCTCGTCGGGCACCAGGCCGATCGCTTCGCGCATCTGGCCTTCGGGCATCAGCCGGGTTGCGGCGTCGGCGAAATCCGCGTAGCCGAGCTGGCGGAGCTGCGAGTCGTAGTACGGGTGCGGCACGGGGTGGAACAGCCCGCAGATCGTGGCCTTGGTGGCATGTCGAGCCAGCTCTTCGTCGTCGTTGACGCTCAGAAACGACCCCATCAGGAATCCGACGCAGTCGGGGTCTCGGCCTGCCTCGCCGGCAGCCTGCTGCGCCGCAGGGCGGACGATGTCGCGCATGAATTCGACCGACGACATCACGCCTACGCCGACCCCGTCGGCCACCTCGCCCGCGAGGCGCACCATCTTGGGCCCTGACGCCGACAGGTACACCGGTATCGACGGCCGGGTCGGCTCCCAGCTCGCCCGCCAGCGGATCCGGTGGTGCTCGCCCTCATAGCGCACCGGTTCCCCGGCCCGTCCGGCCACGGCGCTGCGGACGATCTCGAGGTAATCGCGCAGCTTGCCGAGCGGCCGGAAGTCGTCAACGCCCATGTACCACTCGTTGAAGTGACGGTTGCCAGTGCCGAGGCCCAGCGTGAATCGACCGCCGCTCATCTCGTCGAGATCTCGGGCAGCGATCGCCGTCAGCCACGGCTCCCGGGCATACGCATTGGCGATGTAGGTGCCGACCGTCACCCGCTCGGTCGCGGCGATCACCGCGGCAGCCGAGACGAACGCACTGCGCCCCGCCTCGACCGTGTACATCGAGTCCATCCCCGCGGCCTCGCCCTCACGGGCCAGCTCCACAAAGTCGGCCATCGTGTCCTCAAAGCCAAGCAGCAGCCCAAGCGCGGGTTTCGACATGTCAGAGTCCTCTCGGCGGGTTCTAGAAGATCTTGCCGACGAGGTCGGCGTTCTGGACGGCGCTCATGAGATCGGTCCAGCCGTCGTCGGTGGCTCGCACCCATTTGGTGAGGTGCTCCATGCGCATCATCTCGGCGATGTCGGGGTCGTCGGGGTCCATCGCCACGAGCAGCTCGGTGAACCGTTCGCTGGTCTCGTCGCTCAGGCCAGGACTGGACGTGAAGGCGCAGTGGCAGTACGGGCGGGTGCGCCACACCTCGACGATGTCGTCGGGCGCCAGCTCGTGGCGGCGCAGCAGGTACCCGAGCCACGGCTCGAAGATCACCCCGGCGTCGGCTCGGCCGTCCATGACGGCCCCGAAGATCGTCCGGTCGTCCACCCACATCTGCAGGTTGGAATACTCGGTGGGCTCGAGCTCGACGAGTTCGCAGTCCGACGTGATGTCGAAGCCGTCCTCGGCGAGTTGCGCCGCGGGCAGCAGATACAACTCGCTGGAGATGTCGACGCCCAGGGCCAATCGCCGCCCACGCAGATCGTCGAGATCGGCGATGGCGGCGTCCGGCCTGGCGACGATCAGCGAGTGGACGTCCTCGTCAGAGTCTCGCATCGCCAACGTCCGGCAGGCTCCCGGGGCCTGCAGCAGCAGCTGGGCGTGCGCCATCGGGGCGTTCCAGGCAACGTCGACGTGGCCGTCCAGCACGGCACCGCACAGCGCGTCGTAGGTGGAATACAGCGCGTACTCGGTTTCGAGGCCGGCCTCGTTGAAGTACTTGCGGATGGCGTTCCAGATGAAGACGGCACGCTTCGGATCGGCCGCCGTGGCGCCGATCATGAGCGGTCGCGGGCGTTCGGTCATGGGATCATCCCCCGCCGCCCAACGTAGTGCCGCGCCCGGCGGCGTGGCTCAAGGCGTACGCAGCTTGACGGAACTTTCCATTGCCTCGCCTATTGCTTCTCGCTCTTGTTCGCTGCGCTCACGGGCCGCTCGGGCCACGGCTTCGCCTATCGGCTCAGCCTCTGGCTCAGATCGAACCGATCGAGGTCCATGACCTTTGCCCAGGCCGCCGCGAAGTCGGCCACGAACTTGGCCTCGGCGTCGTCACTGCCGTAGACCTCGGCGATCGCCCGCAGCTGCGAGTTGGAGCCGAACACGAGGTCGACCGCGCTGGCCGTCCACGTGACGTCGCCAGTTGCACGGTCGCGGCCTTCGTAGGTGTGCTCGGTGTCGGACACCTGCCACTCGGTGCCCATGTCCAGCAGGTTCACGAAGAAATCGTTGGTCAGCGCTCCGGCACGCTCGGTGAGCACTCCCAGCGACGAGCCGCCGGTATTGGCACCCAGCACTCGCAGGCCGCCGACCAGCACCGTCATCTCTGGTGCCGTCAGCGACAGCAGGCTCGACCGGTCCACCAGCATCACCTCGGGGCGGCGCTTGTCGTCGGCCCGCCAGTAGTTGCGGAACCCGTCAGCGGTGGGCTCGAGCACGGCGAACGACTCGGCGTCGGTCTGCTCGGCCGAGGCATCGGTGCGCCCCGGCGAGAACGGAACCACAACGTCGTGACCGGCGGTTCGGGCAGCCTGTTCGACCCCGGCGCAGCCGCCGAGGACGATCAGGTCGGCCATCGACACTCGCTTGCCGTCGCTCTGGGTGTCGTTGAACGCTGCCTGGACGCCTTCGAGCGCTGTGAGCACCGCCGCCAGCTCGGCCGGATCGTTGGCTTCCCAGCCGTTCTGCGGAGCAAGCCGGACGCGTGCGCCGTTGGCGCCGCCGCGCAGGTCGCTGTCGCGGAACGTCGACGCCGAGGCCCACGCCGCTTTCACCAGCTCCGACACCGACAGGCCCGACTCGAGAATCGCAGTCTTGAGCGCTGCGATGTCGGCGTCGTCGATCAGATCGTGATCCACAGCGGGAACCGGGTCCTGCCAGATGAGCTGCTCGTCGGGAACTTCCGGACCGAGGTAGCGCGAGACCGGTCCCATGTCGCGGTGGGTGAGCTTGAACCACGCCCGGGCGAATGCGTCCGCGAACTCGTCGGGGTTCTCGAGGAACCGCCGCGAGATCGGCTCGTAGATCGGGTCCACCCGCAGCGACAGGTCGGTGGTGAGCATCACCGGCGCGTGGCGCTTCGACGGATCGTGCGCATCTGGCACCGTGCCGGCCGCGGCCGGATCGGTCGGCACCCACTGGTGAGCGCCGGCGGGGCTCTCGGACAGCTCCCACTCGTAGCCGAACAGGACCTCGAAGAACGAGTTGTCCCACGTCACCGGTGTGGGCGTCCAGATGCCTTCCAGACCGCTGGTGATCGCATCGCCCGCCTTGCCGCTGCCGAATGTGCTTGTCCAGCCCAAGCCCTGTTCCTCCAGGGCAGCGCCTTCGGGCTCGGGCCCGACATGGGCATCGCCGTCGGCGGCACCATGGGTCTTGCCAAAGCTGTGGCCCCCGGCGATGAGCGCAACGGTCTCCTCGTCGTCCATGGCCATGCGGGCGAATGTCTCACGGATGTCCCGGGCGGCGGCCAGCGGATCGGGCGTACCGTTCGGCCCCTCGGGATTCACGTAGATCAGGCCCATCTGGACGGCGCCGAGCGGGTTCGCCAGCTCCCGGTCACCGCTGTATCGCTCGTCGTCGAGCCAGACGTTCTCGGGGCCCCAATAGATGTCCTCTTCGGGCTCCCACACATCCTCCCGGCCGCCGCCGAAGCCGAAGGTCTCGAATCCCATCGACTCCAGCGCCACGTTGCCGGCCAGGATCATCAGGTCGGCCCAGGAGATCTTGCGCCCGTACTTCTGCTTGACCGGCCACAGCAGCCGGCGGGCCTTGTCGAGGTTGGCGTTGTCGGGCCAGCTGTTGAGCGGTGCAAAGCGGTGCGTGCCGGAGCCGCCGCCTCCCCGGCCGTCGTGGATGCGGTAGGTGCCGGCGCTGTGCCATGCCATGCGGATGATGAGCGGCCCGTAGTGGCCGAAGTCGGCCGGCCACCAGTCCTGCGAGGTGGTCATCACCTCTGCGAGGTCGGCCTTGACTGCAGCGAGGTCGACGCTCTCGAACTCGGCGGCGTAGTCGTACTGCTCGTCGGTGGGGTCGATCAGCGGCGAGTTCTTGCCCAGCGGCCGCAGGTTCAGCTGCTCGGGCCACCACTGCTGGTTGGCGAGCGAGCCCATGTTTGCCTGGTCGTGCAGCACAGGGCATCTGCCGGCGGCAGGTGTCGCTGCGTCGGCGGTGCTGGTGTCAGTCATTTCTGCTCCTTGATGGATGTGGATTGTGGATTGGATCGGTTGATGGGAAACGCCGCCGTCATGGCGAGCTCTCGGCGACAGCGGGCTCTGCCTGACAGTCCGGGCAGTAGCCCCAGTAGATGACCTCGGCCTCGTCGATGGAGAAGCCGTTGTCGTCGGCGGCCTCCAGGCACGGCCGGTACCCCACGGCACAGTCGACGTCGACCATCCGGCCGCATTCCCGGCACACCAGGTGGTGATGGTTGTCGTCGACCCGGTCCTCGTATCGGGCCGCCGACCGTGCCGGCTGGATGCGCCGGATCAGACCTTCTTCGGTCAACATGGCCAAGGCGTCGAATACTGCCTGTCTGGATACTGACCCGATACTGGCACGCACATCGTCGACCAGATCGTCAGCGGCGGCATGAGGCCGAGCAGACACGGCGTTGAGCACCGCCAACCGCTGTGCGGTCACCTGAATCCCGCGCTCCCGCAGCATCTGCACGGTGTCCCGAAGCATGTGACGACTATATCAGTTTCTGGATATGGTCCAATATCAGCACAAACTAAGAGTCGTTCAACCTCCAGCGAGCGCGTCTTCGGCCCGCTGACCGGCGCCACCCACGCGACGGAGGTCGAGACTGGCGAAGCGATGTACGCACTGCTGACCAGCTGTAGCTGGGACAATTGCGGCGTGGCGGGCGTGATTGATGGGCTGCTGGGGCGAATCGCTGAGTTTCACCGCAGCCGTGCGGTTGTCCCAGAGTACCCGATGGTTGCAGCGGTGCTCGATGCGCTCGATGAGGCCCGCAGCCCGGCCCTGATCGAGGGCCGACACCTGCCGGTGCTGCGACATCTTGACGCAGTCCAGCTCTGCGGCGACGGCGCTCCCTTGGCTATGCAACCCGGCGGCACCGTGCATCACGCGCCGTGGCAACCGCACCAGCATGACTTCGGCGCGATGCCGACGATGCTGCTCTACTGCTGGACCGGCGAGGTGGTGGCTGACGCCGCGCTCGTCGATGGCGCTTGCTGACCGCCAGCGTCCCCTTCAGGCCGCTGCGACAGTATCGAGGTTCTCCAGCGACGGGGCGATGTTGGTGGCCAGCAAGGTGTGGCGGTGCATCTTATTTCAGATGCTGGCGAAGGTGGTGTCGTACTCATTGGCCATGCGGGCGATCATGCCGTCGTAGTGGAACGGCTCTCCGGGCCGCGGCGCTGGCGCGCCGTCCTCGAGCGTGTACGGCGTTCCATCGTTTCTGCCATTGACCACGACGACGCCGATCCCGTCGAAGCCGTTGTCCCTGACGTTCGACCGCCGAGGAATCTCCGCCACCTTCGCCAGCACTCGCTCCACGGAGCGTGGTTGAGGCTCCGTCGTGAAGGCGAGCCCCTGCGAGATATCACCCTTGTTCATGTCTGAGGAAGCGAAGGCGTCGGAGGCATTCACCATCACGAATCCCACGGCCAGCGCCTGCTTGCTCGCGCCGTGGACGCACAGGTGCGACGAGTTCAGTTCGTCGTACAAACGCGGCAACGCCCTGATGTGGGCCGTCATCGTTGCCTTGGCTTCCAGCGCCACAAGCACTGCCCCGACGGGTCCCACCCGGCAGTCGGGCAGCGCGTTCAGTTGGCGACGTTGATCACCGCTGAGTTCGACGTCATAGTGCTGAGCCAGTCCTGAGAGCGTCACACTCTCATCGATCTGGCCTGCCGGTCGGGCCAGCACCAAGTCCAGATCCTTCTTTCGCCCGGTGCCGAAGTCCGTCATCGTGTGGTTGACGCCGATCACAACCTTGCCCTCGGCGACATGGTGCCGCAGGAGCGAGGATGTCTGAAGCAGATCGAACGCTATGCCCCAGCAGGCGACCTTGGAGTGACGATCGCTACGCGAGTGATACTGCCAGTTGTTGCCGTACTTGTCAGCGATCAGCGCTCGCCGCAGCGAAGCAACGAGAATCTCCGCCCCATCCATTCTCGCGAGCGTACGTCGTAGCACCCCGGCACCGAGCTAACGGTGCGGCCGATCATCGTCAGGCGGCGGCGAGTTCTCCGGCCATGCAGGCTGCGTGCTCGGCGACGTCGATGAGGAACTGATCGACGAATCGCAGCGAACCCTTCTGAGTTCGGCCGTAGAAGCCGGCTGTCGCACGGGCAGAAAGCGGCGTGGCACCTGCGAAATCGACGGCCTCCGACAGGTGCTGATACCGCTCCTGACGTGGCCACAGCGAGAGGTCCATAGCTCGCACAGCCCCCCGGTCGCCATAGGCAGCCGTAGGCCACCGCTGGCCTCGTTGCAGCGGTTGGCCCTCGGACATGGGTGATCCCGGACTCGCAAGCCGTTCGCCGACCCACCGTGACACTCCCACGGTGACAGCATTGCCGACCAGCTTCCAGCGGGTGCCCTTCCGATTGGACGCCAGCGCCGCAGGCGCAGTCCAGCCGCGCTCGAAACCCTGCATCTGCTCCGCTTCCTCGATGGAAGGCGTGAGGATTCGCCCACCAGCAAGTCCCGCCGGGTTCCAAATGGCCGGCGGTGACGGGATGCCGATGGTCGAGCCGTTCTTGAGTGTCGGTACGGCGTCTTTCGCCCAGCCGAGGCCGCGGTGGCCTTCAGTCCAGTAGAAGCCGAATGCGTCTTCTCGGAAATGGTCATCGCTGGGCTCCCCAGCCTCATCAGCGAACAGAACCGAGCAAGGGTCAAGATCGAGGGACGCGATGAAGATGACCCGCTGACGGCGCTGCGGCACCCCCGTGAATCGCGAGTCGACGAGTCGGTATGCCCAGCGGTAACCGAGCGCCTCGATCTCATCGACCAGATACCGCATGGCCTCGCCCTTGTTGAGCACGAGCATGTTGCGCACGTTCTCAAGCATCAGCAGCGGCACTCGGCGGCCCCGAAGAAGCCGGAACACCTCGGCGACGAGCCCCGAGGCCTCGCCCCCGATGCCCTGCATCCGCCCGGCTTGGGTGAGGTCGGTGCAGGGAAACCCTGCAGTCACCAGATCCACGTCGGGGAGGCGGTCCAGATCCCGCACATCTCCCGCAATCGGCACGCCTGGGAACCGATTGGCCAGCACTGCCTGGGCAGGCGCCCACGACTCGCACAGCAATTCGGTTCTCGCGCCTGCATCGTGCAGACCCAGTTCGATCCCGCCGATGCCAGCGAACAAGCCAGCCACGCTCAATGAGCTGCGCGTCTCCACGCCACTCAAACTACATGCTTGCAACTCGGCACTGGCTGAAGCACCGCTGCTCGCTTGGACATCGAAGAGAGAACCGGCCACGTGTCCACCGTACGTAGACCCTGTGACACGTACGCCGCGACGACCACTGCATCAACCCTCTGAACAGCGGCGATTGCATGAGCACATCGGTGCCGTGAGCGCCTCTCTGGCTCGATGTGAGCAGGCCGAGAGCCTGACGCCCCTCAGCCCTCGGCGACAGCCTTGAGGTTCTCCAGCGACTTGGCGATGTTGTTGACCAGCAGGCTGTGGCGGTTCATCTTCTGGAAGAACTCCTGGTCGAGGATCGGCGAGTCGAAGCTCTCGGTGACCCGACAGCCATCGTCGGTTGCCTCGATCTCATAGCGCCACAGCGTCTTGCGGCCGTCCTGGGCGGGTACCTCGAATGCCCATTCGCGGCCCGGCTCGGCGGCTACGACGACGCACCCGGCATCCCACTTCATGTCACCGGCCTGGTTGTAGCCACGGAACTTCGCCCCGACCTCAGGTCCGCTCGAGCCGTCCTCCCATTCGGACCTGTAGCACTCGGGACTGAACTCGCTGACACGGGACAGGTCCGTCAGGATCCCGTACACCGCCTCGGGACTCGCTGCAATGTCGATGCTGGTACTGGCGGTGGTCTCGACCATGGGTGCTCTCCTGTACGGGGGACTGGCTGGGGTCGGCGAGATCGTAACCACGCGGCGCCCCGACGTGTCGGCCGGTCATTCGGGCAGGGAAGGCTCCGGCAAGCTGGAGGGGCATGAAGATCAGGGCGGTGGTGCTGGACGCCGTCGGCGGGCCGGTGCGGGTCGACACTTTGGATCTGGCTGAGCCGCGGGAGGGCGAGGTACTGGTCCGGATGCGGGCCGCCGGCGTATGCCATAGCGATCAGCACGTCATCACCGGCCGCCATAGCGCGGACCTGCCGTGCGTACTCGGGCACGAGGGCGCAGGCGAAGTGGCGGCGGTCGGGTCCGGCGTCGAGAGGGTGCGCTCCGGCGATCGTGTTGCGCTCAACTGGCTGCCGAGCTGCAAGGTGTGCTTCTACTGCAGCCGGGGCCTGGAGCATCTGTGCCGTGAGGTCGTCGGCAGCCTGTGGCCGGGCTTCATGATGGATGGCAGCAGCCGGCTGTCACGCAACGGCGAGATGATCCGCCACTACTCGGGTGTCTCGACATGGGCCGAGTACATGGTCGTTGCCCAAGAGTGCTGTGTGCCGCTCCACGACAACGTGCCGTTCGAGGTTGCTGCGCTCATCGGCTGCGCGGTCGCGACCGGCGTCGGGGCGGCACGGTACCGGGGCAACGTCGCGCCGGGAGACCGGGTGGCGGTCGTGGGCGCAGGCGGTGTGGGGCTCAGCGTGATCATGGGCGCGTCGCTGGCAGGAGCCGAACGGATCATCGCCGTGGATCGCGAAGCGACCAAGCGCGACTTGGCGACTTCGCTTGGCGCCACAGACTTCGTCGCAGCGAATGACGGGGCTGACGGCGACGCCATCGGCCATTCCGTCGACCGGGTGCTCGAGTTGACCGGCGGCCGTGGCGCGGATGTCGTGTTCGAGGCCATCGGCAATTCCCGGCTCCAGCAGGAGTGGATCCGTGGCGTCCGGCCGGGCGGCGCGCTCGTCCTCGTGGGGATACCGGGCAACGACGAGACGACACCGTTCAACGGTGCCGAGCTGTCCCGCCAGAGCAAGTCCGTCAAGGGCAGCTACTACGCCGAAACCGACGCTGGACGCTCCATTGACGATCTGTGCGACGCCTACCTCGAGGGCCGGCTTCCGGTCGATCGCCTGATCTCGGGGCGCTACTGCATCGACGACGTGCAACACGCCATCGACGCAATGCTCAGCGGCAGCGAAGGCCGAACCGTCATCACCTTCGACTGATCGCCGTCTCGACCTGCAAGCCAGCGCGGAGCCGGCGGAGCGTGCTGCGGTCCCGCTGGCGAGCGTCACTCGGCAGATGCGGGTCGCGGCACCCAGAGCGTCGTAGATTGCCGACCGGCAGTCGACCACACTGCTGCGCTGGCACCGACATGAGGACGTCTCCCCCGATGAGCAACGCAACGCTGACCCCTGTCACGAACCCGGTCACCGAGATCCCTGCTGGCTCGCCGGCGCTGGCCGTCGAGCACTTCGAGCGCCTGCTGGCGCTCGAAACCGACTGCTGGGACGTGAACGAGGCCATGCAGAGCGGGTCGCCCGGCTTTGTGCTGCTGCAGACCAACAGCGACCAAGCCAGCTTCGATGCGGGACACGTACCGGGCGCCATCTTCATGCACCACACGACGATCACCGAGGAGGCCCTGGCGCAGTACCCACCAGACACGCTGTTCGTCGTGTACTGCGCCGGACCTCACTGCAACGCAGCCGACAAGGCAGCCGTCCGGCTCGCCCGCCTCGGCCGACCCGTCAAGAAGATGATCGGCGGCGCTATCGGCTGGCTCGACGAGGGTTTCGAGCTCGTCAGCAGCTGAGCACGCCATGCTGGGCAAGCACACGACATCGCCGAGCGAACGGGTCACTGATGGCCGAGGCGGAGATCTCACGAGTTGACGCACGCCTGTTTCGAGTCCCTCTCGCCGAGGTGCTCGTCGACGCCATCCATGGCTCTCACACTCACTTCGAACTGGTCACGGCGACCGTCACGCTGAGCGACGGCAGCGCCGGCACCGGATACACCTACACAGGCGGGCGGGGCGGGCACGCGATCCGCGCCGTGATCGAACACGACCTCGCGCCAGTGCTCGTGGGCGAGGACCCCACACCGGTCGAGACCCTCAATGACACCCTGGAGAACCACATCCACTACGTCGGCCGAGGCGGCATCGCCACGTTCGCCGTCTCGGCAATTGACATCGCCCTGTGGGACCTGCGGTGCCGCCGTGAGGATGTCTCGCTCTGGCGGCGGTTGGGTGCGCATTCTCCCGACGCACGGGCGTACCACGGCGGCATCGACCTGGCGTTCTCGACCGAGCGCCTGCTTGCCAGCGTGGCGGCGTATCTCGAACGGGGCCTGTCCAGCGTCAAGATCAAGGTCGGACGCCCGGACCTCGACGACGACGCGGCGCGCGTTGAGGCTGTCCGCGCGGCGATCGGCCCCGAAGCGGCGCTCATGGTCGATGCCAACTGCTCGATGACGGTCCCAGCGGCCATAGAAGCAGCACACCGCTTTGCCGACTTCGACCTTGTGTGGTTCGAGGAACCGACGCTGCCCGACGACGTCGACGGCTACGCGCAGATCGCCCAGGCAACGGCAGTGCCGCTCGCCATGGGCGAGAGCCTGCACACGCGCTGGGAGTTCGCGGCTGCGTGCGAGAGGGCCGGCCTGGCGTACCTGCAACCGGACGCTTCCAACTGCGGCGGCATCACCGGGTGGCTGCGCGCCGCCGCCCTCGCTCGCCAGCACAGCCTGACGGTCTGCAGCCACGGCATGCAGGAGCTGCACGTCAGCCTGGTTGCTGCACAGCCCGACCCCGGCTGGGTCGAGGTGCACAGCTTCCCTATTGACCAGTACACCACCCGTCCCCTGCTGATCCGCCATGACCGGGTTGTGCCGCCGGACGAACCAGGCATCGGCGTCTCGTTCCGGTGGGATGCGCTGGAGCCGTTCGAGGTCCGAGCGCCGTGATCGGCGAGGCCTGCTCAGATGGGGAAGGTCACTCCCGTGGCATCCTCTGACGCCGTCCACACCTGCCGCTGCAACTCGATGTCGTGCGAACGGTCGCTGGATCCCACTAGCACCGGATGCCCCCGCATCTCGAACAATCCGTCGGGACCGCAGAACTCGCCCCCGGCGGCAGCCGGATCAGTGGCAGCCCGCAGCGTGGCGAGAGCACCCGTTGCGGCGCTGTTTCGCATCGGTCCGATCAATGGCTGGATAAACCGGATGCCCCGGAAGTCGCGCAGGATCTCCGTCTCGGACCAGCCTGGATGAGCCGCGAGTGCCGCAGCCGGCGAGCCTGCTGACTCCAAGCGGCGTTGCAGCTCGTAGGTGAACAGCAGATTTGCCAGCTTCGACCGTCCGTAGGCGGCCGATTGGCTGCGACCCTGCTCCCTTCCAAAGCGTTCGAAGTCGATGCGGGCGCGATAGCGGTGCGCGTTGCTGCTGACCGTGACAACCCGCGCCCCCTCCACGGCGACGATCCGGTCCGCCAGCAAACCTGTCAGCGCAAAGTGCCCCAGATGGTTGGTGCCCATACGGATTTCGAAGCCGTCGCTGGTCTGCCGCCGAGGCGTGTGAAACACCCCTGCGTTGTTGACGAGCAGATCGATGCGCTCGAAGCGGTCCCGCAGCTCAGCGGCGGCGCAACCCACCGACTCCAGCCACGCCAAGTCGAGCTCGACAAGTTCCAGTCGGCTCTCGGGGAGATCTGCGGCAATCTCGGCAACCGCTGCCTCGCCCTTGGCAAGGTCTCGCACAGCGAGCACCACAAGCGCTCCCCGACCGGCAAGCGCCCGCGCCGTTTCGAAGCCATTCCCCGAGTTGGCCCCGGTCACCACCGCGACCCGGCCCGACTGATCGGGAATGTCCTCAGATGTCCACGTGTCGACGGTCACTCAGTCAGACAGTCTGGCGGCTGCCTGTGAAGCGTCGTAGGCGGAGACTGTTTGTCACGACGAACAGCGACGAGACGCCCATGGCACCGGCAGCAATCATGGGGTTCAGGATGCCGAACGCCGCGAGCGGGATGGCGGCGGCGTTGTAGGCGAAGGCCCAGAACAAGTTCCCTTTGATCGTCGACAGGGTGCGGCGTGACAGCGCAATGGCGTCGGCAACGGCCCGCAGATCGCCGCTCACGACGGTGAGGTCGGACGCCTCGATGGCCACGTCCGTACCGGTGCCGACGGCAATGCCCAGGTCGGCCTGAGCCAGCGCCGGGGCATCGTTGATGCCGTCTCCCACCATCGCCACTCGCTTGCCGGCGGCTTGAAGCCGCTGCACGGCGGCGGCCTTGTCGTCGGGATAGACCTCAGCGATCACCGACTCGATGCCGGCTTCGGCGGCGACCGTCCGTGCCGTGCGCTCGTTGTCGCCGGTGAGCAGCGTCACCGCCAGGCCCTGCTCTTGCAGTGCCGCTATCGCCTCCGCCGAGGTCGGCTTGATGCGATCGGCAACTACCAGCACGATCTCCGCGGTGCCATTTCGGCCGGCGAACACGGCCGTCGCCCCGGTGGCCTCAGCATCGGCAGCCAGCGCCGCCACGTCGGCCGGCACAGCGTCGAAGAGGCTGCGACGACCAACCCGAACCTCGACCCCGTCGACCGTTGCGGTCACGCCCGAGCCCGGCGCAGTCTCGAACTCGTCCACGCCGGCCAGCTCGTCGACCGAGCCCGCGATGGCTTCAGCGATCGGATGCGACGACAAGGCCTCGGCCGATGCCGCCAGCCGGTGCACCTCGTCGCGCTCGGCGGCCGGAAGTTGTCCCGACTGGACACCGGCGAGCGTCATGGCGCCCTCGGTGATTGTGCCGGTCTTGTCCACCAGCACCACGTCCACTGAGCGAGTGTCCTCGAGAACCTCGCCCCCCTTGATGATCACGCCGAGCTGAGCGCCCCGGCCGGTCCCCACCATGATCCCGAGCGGTGTCGCTAGTCCGAGGGCGCACGGACAGGCGATGATCAGCACCGCCACTGCAGCGCTGAACGCCGCTTCTGCCTCATTGCCCAGCAACAGCCACGCCGCCAGAGTGACCATCGCGATCACAATGGCAACGGGCACGAATACCGCCGACACCCGGTCGGCGAGCCGCTGCACCTCTGCCCGGCTGCCCTGTGCTTCGTTGACCAGCCGGATGATCTGCGCGAGCACTGTGTCGGCGCCCACCTTGGTCGCCTCCACCACGAGCGCTCCGTTGGCATTGATCGTGGCGCCGATCACCTCGTCGCCGGGTCTGACCTCGGTCGGCACCGGCTCGCCGGTCACCATCGACGCATCGACTGCCGACCGCCCATCGGTGATCACGCCGTCGGTGGCGATGCGCTCCCCCGGCCGCACCACGAACCGCATGCCGACTACCAGATCGTCAAGCGCGATCTCGCGGCCATCAACCAAGCGGGCGGTCCTCACGCCCAGATCTGCCAGCGCCCGGATGGCGTCACCCGAGCGGCGCTTGGCCCGCAGCTCCAGCCACTTGCCCAGCAGGATCAGCGTGACGATCACGGCGCCGGTCTCGAAGTACACGCGGCCGTCGCCGATGCCGGTGATCGACACCGTCAGCGACCACGCCAGCGCCGCAAGCGACCCCATCGACACGAGCGTGTCCATGGTGGTGGCGCCGTGTCGCAGGTTGACCGCTGCGGCCCGATGGAACGGCCAGCCCGCTCCCACGATCACCGCGGCCGCCAGCACGGCGACCAGCCATTCCCAGCCGCCGAACTGCAGCGCCGGGATCATCGAGATCAGCACCGACGGCGCCGTCAGCACGGCGCCGGTGACCAGCCGGCCCAGCAGGTCGGCCTGGCGGCGCCGCTCGGCCGCCTCGCCCTCGTCTTCTGCGATGACCGAGTAGCCCAGCGAGGCGATCTCCGCCGCAACGAAGGCCTCGTCGAGCGACCCGTCGTGAGTGATCGAAGCCCGCCCGGTGGCGAAGTTCACCTGCGCCGCCGCCACGGAGTCCAGTTCATCCAGTCGCTGCTGGATCCTGCTCGCGCACGCGGCACACGTCATCCCGTCGATTGCAACGTCGGATCGGGCGGCTGCCGCGGTCACATGGCCACTCTAAACATTCCATCCAACTGGAAGGTCAAGTGGAATTGCGGACTCCGTTGATCACTTGGCAGCGGTTGGGATCAGTGCATGACGCCGGATCGAGGCCCTGCGCCCGCTTCAGCAGTGCGGCCAGCTCATCGCGGGCCGAACGGAGCTGGGCGATCTGAACGTCAATGGCATCCACATGAGCTTCGATGAGTGCCGTGGTGTGTGCGCACGACCGCTCACCGACACTCTTGAGCTCGAGCACCGATGAGATCTCGGCCAGCGTCAGCCCCGTCGCCTGCGCATCGCGAATGAACCGCAGCCGCTCTACGGCGTCACCTGCGTACTCGCGGTACCCGCTCGCGGTCCGGTCGGGTTCGTCGAGCAATCCGATCGACTCGTAATACCGAATCGTCTTCGTGCTCACCCCGCAGCGATCGCCTAGCTCGCCGATCCTCACGAGTACGACGGTACCTGACCTCCCCGACTGAACCTTCCAGCCGGAAGGAATCCCCGCGAGGGACCGGCCATCAAGAACCGGTGCGGCCGAGCCACCTCGGGGCGGCCCCGTCAGGCTTGGCCGACGAGCAGCGTGAGCTGGCCCGTCTTCTGCTGCTTGCCCGTCTGCAGCATCCGCCCCGTCGGTACCGACGTGATCTCGACCGAACCGTCGTTGAATCCCGCACTGACCGACTCGGCCACGAGATCCATGTCGCGCATCGGGCCCCAGAAGGGCTCGTGGTTGTAGTACGTGTCCCAGTCGATCATCGCCTGGGTGACCGGGTCGACGCCGGCGTACCCGGCGAAGTCGGCGTGCACCATGAGCCCGCCCGGCGCCAGCAGTCGGCGGCACTCGGCGAACATCCGGCGCAAAGCCGCTGGCGACATCTCGTGGATCACGATGTGCGAGACGATCAAGTCGAAGTGCCCGTCGGGGAAGTCGGTGCACTCGGCGTTCTGCTGGGAGAAGTGCACTGCCCGCCCGAGCGAGGAGGCGCGCGCATGGGCGTACCGCAGCACGGGTGCGCCCAGGTCGATGGCATGGACTTCGGCGTCGGCGAACGCGTCGACGTAGGGCAGCGTGGAATTGCCCGAGGTGCAGCCCATGTCGAGAATCCGCCGCGGTGAGAACCCGGGATGGGAGGCCGCCAGGAAGTTCTGGCAGACGGACTGCCCGTAATCGTCGTTGAGTGCGCCCATCTGGCCCATCGCGTACACGTACACGCCGCGGTCGAACAGCGCCCCGACCGCCACGTCGTCGTCCATGTACTCGCCCCGGTAGCCGCCGGGCATGGCGTGAATGTCGACCTCGGCGTTGTACCAGGGGATCTCCAGACCGGGATCGAGGCGCAACGAACCGATCCCCGCATCGGCTGAGCGGGCACGTTCTGCGAGCTCGCCGGCCTGGCGTGCGATGGCATCGCCGACCGAGCTCCACAGCAGGTGCTGGCTGGATCGGCGCACCGAGCTCCACAGCCGGTAGTAGGTGTCCGAGCTCAGCGCCTCGCGGACTTCGTGCCGGTCCGCCGGCTCATCGCCGTGCTCGTCCACCCATTGCTGTCGGACCCGGCGGTCGTAGATCTCGCGCACCCCAGGGCTGACCCGGGTAGCGATGTGCGATTTGAGCGCCTGCACGAAGCTCTCCCGTGCGCTCTCGTCGTGCGTCTCGGTCGGCAGGAGCGGGTGTGTCTGCTGGCTCATCTGTCTGTCCCCCATCTAGAGCTCTGCGAATGCGCGATCGACGATCTGGCGATACCGGTCCTGTGTGTCGCCGGCCAGCGCCTCTTCGCGCATTTCCTCGAACACGCGATAGACGCGACCGGCGAACGCCGCCGCCTCAGCAGCGCGGGCTGCGGTCTCGTCACTGTCGGGCCGGTACGCCTCGATGGCTGCTGCGGCATCGATGCCAGCCTCGGCGAGCACCGCCTCGAGCGTGATCTGGCGGTCACGCAGCGCCCACACCTCGGCTGCGAGCGCCGTCACGATCGCCAGGACCGCATCGGTCGCACCATCGTCATCGAAGAACGTCGGCCTGGCGCCGCGCGCCGTGGTCGGAAAGCTGCGCCCCTCAACCGGCTGGGCTTGCGGCGCCGTCTGCTCGCCCATCTCCCTAGCTTCTCAGACTTTCGCCGACTGATTGTCGTCGGGCCACCGAATCACTCAGCAAGCGGAGCCTGGTTGCCCTCGACGCGCCGGCCGGCGGCGAACACGTCGAGGATCCAGGTGGTTGCCGGCGAGTAGATGTCGATGAACACGGCCGGTTCGTCACCGAGCACCTCGCCGCCGTGGGGCACGCCGCCTGGCGCGTACCAACCGTCGCCCGGCCCGATCTCGCGTGTCTCCTCGCCCACCGTCAGGAGCATGCGGCCCGACAGCAGCAGGCTGAACTGCTCGTGGGGATGGCTGTGCATCTCATAGGTCGCACCTGGCTCGTAGACCGCCCGGATCAGGTGCATGTGCTCGCCGGTCACGATCTGTGCTTCGACCCGGTCGGCATCCCAGCGTGTCGTGTCGAGTTCGTGCCAGCGGAAGATGCGCCGGCCCGTGATCTCGGCCCCGTGCTCGTTGAACTGCGGATCGCTCATGCTGCCCCGATCTGGGCTGTGAAATGGCGGTCTGCGACCTGTATTCCGAACATACACTGGTGTAGGTTGCAGGCTGACAGGCCTGACGGCAGCAGCGTGGGGTTGCACGGGGGTGATGCGATGCCCTTGACGTCATCGTCGCCCGACGGCGGACGCGCGATGTGGAACTTTGCGCCGGAATTGCCGCTGCGCACGGCGCCGTTCCTGCACTGGCCTCCCCGGCTGGGCGCCATTGCGAAACACCTGATGCGCACGTGGCTGCCGCTGCGGTCCCGCTTCTTCATGCTCGCGGTGGCGTGCGGAATCTGGGCATGGTTCATGCCGTCGCTCGAATGCACGAAGAGCTTCGAGTTCGGCTGGATCTTCGAGGTCTGGCTCCGCAACCTGATCTTGGTGACGCTCGTTGCCGGCGGGCTGCATGTCTGGTTCTACGTCCTGCGTCGCCAGGGCGACGGCCTGCGCTACGACGCCCGCCCGTTCGGCCGGAACAGGCGGGTGTTCCTGTTCGGCAATCAGGTGAGGGAGAACGTCTTCCTCACGCTCGTGCCGGCCGTGATGATCTGGACCGGATTGGAGTCGCTGCTGCTGTGGGCGTACGCCAATGGGCATGCACGTCTGATCGACTTCGAGAGCAACCCCGTCTGGTTTGTGGCGTTCCTGGTGATCATCCCGTGGTGGTCGATCCTGTACTTCTCGGCCCATCACCGGCTGCTGCACGCCGGTCCCACCTACCGTTACATCCACTCGTGGCACCACCGCAACACCAACGTCGGCCCATGGTCGGGGCTCTCGATGCACCCCGTCGAGCACCTCGTGTTGTTCTCCGACATCGTGCTGCTGTTGCTGGTGCCGTCGCACCCGCTGCACCTCTATTTCATGATGATGCACCACGGCATCGGGGCACCCCTGTCCCACACCGGCTACGACGCCCTGCTGCTGGGCCCGCGGAACAGCCGCCAAGCCCGGTTCGAGCTGGGCGACTTCCACCACCAGATCCACCACCGTTTCATCGAGTGCAACTACGGGGGCTACGAGTCGCCGCTGGACGAGCTGATCGGCGCCTTCCACGACGGAACCCCAGAGGGAGCGACAGCGCTCGGCCACCGCTCGCGCAAGCGGGCCAAGGCCAACTGAACTCGAACGCCTACGCAGGTTCATGCATGCTGGACGGGGAGGTGGTCCGATGTTCTTGACGCTGTGGGCTACGCCACGCTCACATGAGCACGCCGTCCGTTGCGCTGTCGTCTTGGACGGTTGTGTCCCTTGGGACGAGGTCAGGTCTGCGCCCGCTAGGCGATGGCAGTAGTACCGCGATCAGACGCCCGCCTGAATTCGATGTCGATCTCGATGCCGTCGGGCCCGATGTCGAGCAGTTCGGCAACCACACTTCGCGCAACGCGTTCGACGTCGCTCTTGCGGCGGGCTTGGCTGACGCCGAGCATGTTGCGAGGCAGACCCGAGATGATCTCGATCTCCCACCAGTCACCATTTTGTGCCGCGACTGCTCGGAATGGTGCGCTCATGAGCTGTCTCCCGGCGCCACTTGTTCAAGATGCTCTTCCAGCTTGCCAAGGATCGTCCGTGCGGTTCCGTCCGCAATCTCTCGATGCCTCGGAATCGGGAACCTGAAGCCGGCACACTCCCAGATCTCGTGCTTTCCTTGGCGCAGGATCACAGCTGTGCAGCCATAACTATCGGCGAGCCGTCGGACTTGACGCACTAACTCGGTCCTTTTCGGCACGTTTGTTGTTTAGGCAAACCTAGACGACCGGCGCAAAGGGATTTGTCGGTAGACCTACGCCATGCGACGGTTCGTCATCGGCTTGCTTGCTGCGTTCCGGAAGGCCACCCAGCTCGTGCGGCGAGTCCGCGGCGTGACCGACGACGACGTGGCTGAACGGCGTGTCACGAGCGGGCAGTCGTGGAATGAGTTCTGCGATTCGCTCAAGGCCGCGGGCGCAGCGCTGAGCTTCCCGGGAGCGCCGCAGGACCCCTTCAGCCAGGCGGAGGGATACCGCTACCTCAGCCGCATCACGCGGGCGGGGCTGATGGCCTTTGTGGAGTACGCCGACCCCAAGGCACCCGTGCTGCATCGCGTGGTCAACGAGAACACCAAGATGGGGGCCGACAATCCCGACAACTTCTACCTGACGGCTTCGCTCGACGGCACCTACGACTACAGGATCACCGGCCGGCGCAACACCATCGCTTACCTGAGCTTCGGCACCCAGTCGGGGAACTACGGCCAGGGAGGGGGGCTGCCCCCCACCGGCTACATCGAATCGGACGAGATCGAGATGGACGCCGACGGACGGTTCGAGCTGGTGCTCAGCAGCAGCCAACAGGACGGCAACTGGCTGCCGATGACACCCGAGACCGGTGCCCTGGTCGTGCGCCAGACCTTCGGGGACCGCAGCGCCGAGACGCCGGCCGAGCTGTCGATCGAGCGCATCAATTGCGCCCCGGAGGAAGCCCAGCCGTCACATCTCACAGCAGCGGCGCTGGACGAAGGGCTTGGCAAGGCCGGGGCGCTGGTGATGGGGGCACCGATGCTGTTCGCCAAGTGGGCTCGTGACTTCTCCAAGCACAGCAACGAGTTGCCCAGGTTCGACCCGGATACTTCGCTTGCCGCAGGCGGTGACCCCAACATCGCCTACTACCACAGCCACTGGGCGCTGGAACCCGACGAGGCGCTGGTCATCGAGGTCACGCCGCCGGAGTGCGAGCACTGGAACTTCCAGCTGAACAACTACTGGATGGAGTCGCTGGACTATCGCCACTTCACCGTCCACACCAACATGCACCTTGCGCGGTACGAAGACGACGGCTCAGTGCGCCTTGTCGTGGCGCACAACGACCCCGGCTTGCCCAACTGGCTGCAGACTGCCGGCCACGCCTTCGGCACCATGTGCTTCCGCTGGGTGCGGGCCGATGAGCACCCGCAGCCGGCGTGCCGGGTGGTCAAGCTGGCCAGCCTGCGGGCGTCATGACCTCCACGGACTACGAGCACCCCTACCGTCCGTTGGGGGTGCGAGCCTTCAACCGGCTCGGCAAGGCCGGAGCGAACTTTGGACTGTCAGAACGTCTCGAGGTCGACGCACTGCGCAGCGCTGCCCGGCGCAAGACCGGTCTCAGCGACTTCGGCGACGATGGCCACGCAGAGGCACTCGAAGTCCTCGTCGCGTCGATCAACGATGAAGCCCGCCTGACCCCGGCCGGCCGCCTGATCCAGAAATCACGGCTCACCGATGCGCTGGTGCAGCGCCTGCGGATTCAGGATTCGGTGACGCGGCACCCCGAGATCAAAGACATCGATCTGGGCACGATCATCCTGATCACCGGACTGCAGCGCACCGGCACCACCCTGTTGCAGCGGCTGCTGTGCTCGCACCCGCAGATCCGGGGCATCACCGGCGCCGAAGCCCTCGTTCCGGTGGCGACGGGCGAGACCGCAGAACGCTCCGAGCGGTCCCGCAGGTGGCGTGCGATGCTCGCCCAGCGGACGGTCTCGTACCTGGCGCCCGATTTTCAAACGATCCACCCGGTGGGGCACGACCAGGCCGAAGAGGACGTCCTGCTGCTCGATCTGAACTTCATGAGCCAGACAGCCGAGGCCACCATGACGGTGCCGAGCTATTCCCGCTGGCTCGAAGCTCAAGACCACACGCAGAACTACGAGTTTTTCCGCCGGGTCCTGCAGGTGCTGGCGTGGCAGCGCCCCACGAGCGCGTGGGTGCTCAAGACGCCCCACCACATGGAGTTCCTCGACGCGTTCTGCTCAGTCTTCGAGGGCGCCACGGTGGCCCAGGCCCACCGCGACCCCCGTGTCACGCTGGCGTCGTTCTGCAGCATGGTCGCCCATGGCCACGGCATTTTCAGCGATGCGGTCGATGCTGCTGAGATCGGGCGGCATTGGCACTACAAGACCCACCGGATGGTGGAGCGGGCCATGCAGGTCCGGGCCGAGGTCGAGGCGGGGCCGCCCGGCGAGGAATGTGGTGGTGCCTCATTTGTGGATGTCTCGTACTACGACCTCATGGCCGACCCGATCAGCGAAACTCGACGGATCTGCGAGGCGGCCGGTGTCGGCTTCGATGCGGTGGCCGAGCGCGAAGCGGGGAGGTTTCTGGCGACCAACCCGAAAGACCGTTTCGGCAGACACGACTACCGGCTCGAAGACTTCGGGCTGACCGGGCAAGACATCGACGAGACGTTCGCTGCCTACCGGGAGGCCTACGCAATCCCGTCCGAAGATGAGCAGCACGAGTCACCGAGCGCCGATGCCCCGCCGTCTCCGTCGGCAGAGGGCCAGAAGCCCTCAGCCGGGAAGCGGCCTGAGCAAGGGCTCGGAGATAGGGGTTTCGTCGGAGCATTGGTGACGGCAGTCCGTGACCTCCGCAATCCCAAGGCGCCGGACATTGAGCCAGTCGCCGACGACGTGAGGATCGACGGCAAGACCTGCCTGGTGACCGGGGCCAACAGCGGCCTCGGCAGGGCAGCCGCTGTAGAGCTCGCACGGCGCGGCGGCCGCATGATCCTGGCCTGCCGCCCCGGCCATCACGGCATCTGCGAGGAGATCACGCGCGAATCCGGTTCGGAGACCGTGGAGCTGATCGAGGTCGACCTTGCCGATCTCCGATCGGTGCACCGCTGCTGCGACGAATTACGTGATCGTGGCATCCGCGTCGACATCGCGCTGATGAATGCCGGCCTGATGACCCCCGCCGCCCGGCGCTCTGCGCAGGGCTACGACGAGATGTTCGCTGTTCACTTCCTGGCTAACCGGGTCATGATCGACCGCTGGCTGTCCGACGGCGTCGTTGTCCCGGCAGTTCAGGGGGGTGACCCGCCACGGATCGTGTTCGTCTCTTCGGAAGCGCACCGATCGAGCGCAGCCATCGACTTCGATCGCCTCGGCGAGTTCGCGCCCTTTGGCATGAAGGACAGCATGTGGCACTACGGCGTGAGCAAGCTCGCGCTGTGCACCTACGCC
>JAJDTF010000017.1 GCA_022827265.1 Acidimicrobiia bacterium
CATGAGCCCGGCTTCGGCGATGAAGGCATCCTCGAATGAGCCGTAGATCCGGGTGGTCAGCGTCGAGAAGCCGAGCGGCGACACGAACAGGCTGATCGGCAGTTCCTTCATCACCGACAGCAGCACCAGACCCGCGCCCGCCCCGAGCGCAGGACCCATGACCGGCATGTCCACTGTCAGGAAACGCCGCAGCGGTCCGGCGCCGAGCAGGCGGGCGGAATCGTGCAGGCGAGCGGGCACGCTGCGCACCGCGACCACGCTGATGCCCATCGCGAGCGAACCGAAGCGCACGATGTAGGCGAAGATCAGCAGCGCCGCCGTGTCGCCGAGCAGATCGAGCACCAGGTCGGTGCGCAGCGTCCAGAAGCGCATCGACAGGGCAATGAGCAGGCCGGGAAGTGCGAACGTGCTGATCACCACCGCGTGCGCGAGCGACCCCGTCCGGGATCGGTAGCGCCCCACCAGCAGGGCGATGGGCAGCACCGCCGCCACCGACACCACGGCGGCCACCACGCTCACCCACACGGTGTTGAACGTGGACTCCGCGATAGCGGCGTAGTCCACGGTGAGCGCGCGGTCGCCGGTCAGCGAGCGGAACAGGCCGCGCTGCGCCCAGTCGGCCAGGGCGATGAAGGGTGCGATCACGCTGGCGAAGACCGTCACTGCCACCGCTGCGGTGGCGTACGACCGCCACCGGCCGAGCCGGTAGTCGAGCGGCCGGTCGCTCTTGGCCGACGTCGCGTCGGGCAGGCGGCGCGAGAACCACCGCTCTGCCAGCACCACGATCGCTGCGAGCACCAGCAGCATCAGGCTGAGCGCCAGGGCGACAGGCGGGTTGGCCAGGTAGTTCGTGGCGATGGCCCGTGTGAGCGTGTCGTAGCGCATGAGCTGCACGGCGCCGAAATCGCTCAGCGTGTACAGGAACACCAGCAGCGTTCCGGCGCCGATGGCGGTGCCGGCGTGCGGCAGGCAGATGCGGCGGAACACGGCAAACGCGCTGTCGCCGAGCAGCCGGGCGCTTTCCTCGAGGCTGCCGGGAAGGTGCCGCAGCCGTGCCGCCACCGGCAGGTACACGTAGGGGTAGGTCATCAGCACCAGCACGAACCATGCGCCCCAAAAACCCCGCAGCTCGGGCACCGAGCTGACGCCGACGATGCTGAGCAGGTCATTGGCCAGACCGCCCGGATTGAGCGTGCGGATGAACGCAGCCGCGCCCACGAACGTCGGATAGACGAGCGGCAGCGGCAGCAGCACCCGCCACAGCTTGCGCAACCGCAGGTCGGTTCGCATGGTGAGCCACGCCAGGCCGGTGCCGAGCACCAGCGCGCTCGCCGAGACCGACACCGCGAGGCGCAGCGACCGCCACAGCGGGCCGAGGGTGCGGGCGCTCCACAGCAAACCTTCGGGACCGGTGCCGTCGCGCAGCGCCCGGTACACCAGGTACACGCCGGGGAAGGCGAATCCGAACGCCAGCACCACCCCTGCCATGCGCAGTGCAGCAGGGGCGCGGCTGCTGCGCCGCCGGAGGGCCGCGATCATTGGGCCGTTCTGGCCGGCCGGCTCGGCTGTGCTGAGGTCACTCGTTCAGGATGCCGCTTGCTTCGATGATCTCCGTCGAACGTGCGAATCCGTCGCCCAAGGCGTCGAAGTCGATGCTGCCGATCTCGAGGCCGCCCAGCGGCGGCAGCACGGCTGCAGGTGCCACGCCTGCCGCGAGCGGGTACTCCAGCGTCTCGTTGCTGAAGTACCGCTGGGCAGCCTCGCTCAGCAGGTAGGCGATGAACCGGTTGGCGAGGTCGGCGTCGTCGCTGGCGGTCGTCACGGTGGCGGCGGTGATGATGAGCATCGAGCCGACGTCGTCGCCGGCGAAGTCCCAGTTGGCGGCGCGGTGATCGTCGCCCAAGGCCGCAGCCACTTGGTACTGGTAGTAGTGATTCACCAGTCCCATGTCGATCTCGCCGCGCCCGGCAGCCTCGACGATGGACCGGTTGTTGGGGTAGTAGCGGGCGTCGTTGGCGACCATGTCGTCGAGCCATTGCGCCGCAGTGTCGCTGCCGTGCTGGTCGCGGAACACGGTGAACCAGTCGACGAACGAGCCGTTCGTGGCCGGGATGGCCACCCGGCCGCGGTAGCGCTCGTCGGTGAGGTCGAAGATCGACGCGGGCAGTTCGTCGTCGGCGACGCCGTCGAGGTTGTAGACGAGCACGCGCTGGCGACCCGTGAAGCCGACCCAGGTCCCCGCGTCGGACCGGTGGTCGGATGTGACCAGATTCGCCACGTCGCCGTCGACGGCGGTGAGCAGCCCCTTGCTGGTCAGGAAGCCGACAGGGCCGGGCGAGCGGGACAGGAACACGTCGGCGGGCGTGCGGTCGCCTTCCTCGGCCAGCAGCAGGGCCAAGTCCGTCGAGGCGCCCCACCGGACCGCCACCGTGACGCCGGTCTCGCACGCGAAGGCGTCGAGGGCGGGCTGGATCAGATTCTCGGTGCGGCCCGAATAGACCGTGAGCTGCCCGTCAGACTCCGACGCGCACTCCCCGTCGTAGATCTCCGCGGCGGTGCCTTCCAGCGTGCGTGCGGAGCCGCATGCGGTCACTGTCAGGCCGACTGCAACGATGAGCGCAGCGAGCCGACGGCACCGCTTGGCGGCGACGTCGGCTCGCTGCTGGGGGGGTGCAGTCGTCTCGTTCTTGAGCATGGCGCTGCACTATAGCAAGGGTTGTCATCTGTTGTTAGGGAAACCTAACTAAAAGTATCGAGCGACCTGATCAACTGCACGCACACGGCCGGACGCAGGGCCTGCCCGCTCTCGGCATCCCGCTGTCGCTCCGGCGGAATTCGCTTGTGTACATTGGGCGTGCGACCCTAGGGTCGCTGGTGGACCTAGACGGAATCGAACCGTCCGAGGCCGGGCTATCAAACCAACTCGGCGCACCAGCGCTAGGCCCTTGAG
>JAJDTF010000128.1 GCA_022827265.1 Acidimicrobiia bacterium
GCCGAACCAGTGAGTCAGGCTGGGCCCCTGTTTCGAGGTGCCCGGGAAGGTCTCGGCAGGGTCCTTGATGGGCAGCACGTCGGCGAACACGGCCGCAAGGGCGAGCACGACGAGGTATGCCACCGCCAGCCAGAAGATGAACCCCAAGCGCTTACGCACGAGCACCGACCTCCCGGCCGCGCAGTCGCGGATCCAATGCCATATACAGGAAGTCGGACATGGTGAGCACCACGATGTAGAGCGTCGAGATCACCAGCACGCCGCCTTGCACGGCG
This sequence comes from Acidimicrobiia bacterium, assembly GCA_022827265.1. Taxonomy (GTDB): domain Bacteria; phylum Actinomycetota; class Acidimicrobiia; order Acidimicrobiales; family Poriferisodalaceae; genus Poriferisodalis. The sequence continues at coordinate 276 of JAJDTF010000128.1, forward strand.
ATGAAATCGCGTTGGGTCACGCCCAAGAAGATGTATGCCCCCACACCGGGAATCGTGAAGATGAACTCGACGATCAGCGCGCCGCCGATGAGCAGGCCGACAGTCAGCCCCACCACGGTCAGCAGCGTGAAGCTCGACGGTCGCAGCGCGTGCCGCCACAGGATCCGTCGCGTCGGCAGCCCTTTGCTGCGAGCCAGATCGATGAACGGCAGGCGCAGCGTGGCAATCATGTCCGACCGGAGCAAGCGCATGAACACGGCCGCTTGGCCCATCGCCAGAGCCAGCGACGGCAGCAGCATGTGCTTGAAATGCAGCACGACGTCCTCGCCGAGCGGCACATAGCGCGCGGCTGGCAGCACGCGGAATCCGATCTCGTTGCCTGCCACGCTGAGCCCGCCGATGGACAAGAAGAGCACGAGCATCACGGCGAGCACGAAGTTCGGCGTGGCCAGAAACCCCAGCATCACGTTGTTGATCGTGCCGTCGGTCTTGGTTCCCTGCCGGTAGCCGGCCCAGATGCCCAGCGGGATGGCGAAGCCCAGGGCGATCACGACCGAGTAGGCCATGATCTGCAGCGTCGGGGTCATCGAGCGCGAGATGCCATCGGCGACGTCCTCGCGCAGAACGATCGACGTTCCGAGGTCACCCGTCAGAACGCCGCCCAGCCAGTTGCCGTAGCGGTTGAAGAACGGCTCGTCGAGTCCGAGCTCGGTGCGCACGATCGCAATCTGGTCCGCCGTGGCCGCAGGGCCCAGAATGTTGATGGCAGGATCGCCGGGCAGGCTCGCCATGAGCGCGAACACTACGAACGACACACCGACCAGAACCGGGATCACGCCGGCGATGCGACGCAACGCGTAGCGGCCGTCTGCGATGCCGGCCCCGACGGTGCCGATGAGAACGAACACGCCGAAGGTCCAGCTGAAGGGGGGCCGCCAGAACCAGGCCCACGCGATCGTGGCCAGCAGCGCCACCGCGACGATGCGGCCGAGCTGATCGCGAACAGCCTGCTTCATACCCGTCGTGCCTCCCCCAGCTGGTTCGCCCATTGTTGCCCGCTCATGTTCGCTCCGCTCACGGGCCGCTCGGGCCACGGCTTCGCCATGCGGCTCAGCCTCTTGCACCAACTCATCGCCTCAGCCCTGACAATCGCCGTCATCGCACCAGATCTGGGCGACGTGGTGTGCCCCGGCGTTCACGGCGAACGCGCCGACGTCGCTGCCCGGGATCGGCAGATCGGTGAGGTTGTGCACCCGGGGGTTGGCGATGACGCCCCACAGCGTCCAGTGGGTCCACAGGTTCCAGACGTTGCGCCCGAAGGCCCGGTTCACCTCCTCGGCCGCCTCACGGCGAGCTGCGGGATCGGGGTTGTGGCGGATGACGTCGTATGCGGCGTCGATGGCAGGATCCTGGAAGCGCCCCAGGTTGGAGGCCAGCTCGGGCACTGTCGGGTCGATCGGGAGCGCAGTTGACGAATTCCACCAGAGCCACTGCTCGATGGGGTCCACCCCGCCGTGGGCGCGCAGCCCCATCATCTCGTACAGCCCCGCCAGCGCCAGGCCGAAGTACTGGCCCTGCTCGATGGGCTGAATCGTCGCCGCGATCTCGTCGCCGAAGGCCGCCTGCCACATCGACACGATGAGCTCGTTCGACTCGACGTTGAACGGGTCGTTGGTGGAGTTGAACCCGAACGTCACCGGGTTCTGGCCGCTGTCGGCCTTGCACTGGCCGAACTCGGCTCGGGCGGCATCGATGTCGTACGTCGGGTAGTCCGAGTCGTCCAGATAGCCCATGCTTCCGGGCGGGAACGGCCCATTGGCCGCCCGCACCAAGCCCTGGAACCGTTCGCTGACGAATCGTTCGCTGTCGAACGCGTGCGCCAGTGCCTTGCGGCAGCTCAGGTGCACCAGCGGGTTGGCCACATTGAGCCCGTGCGGGTCCATCGGGATCGGCTCGTCACGGCCCCTCAGCTCAGCGAGTACCGGATTCGTTCCCGATGCCACGTTCATGAGGCTGAAGTTGGTCTCGCCGAAGTCGTTGGCTTGCAGCAGCACGAAGTCGGGGTCGCCTTCGTACTTGGCGATCTCGTCGGCGTTCGAGGTGTGGATGATGTCGAACTGGCCCGCTCTCAGGCCGTTGGAGCGACCCACGATGTCCACCGACACCACGAACTCGATCTCGTCGAGATAGGGCAGGCTCTCGCCGGTGATGCCCTTGGGGCCGCGCCAGTAGTCGGGGTTGCGCTCGGCGATGAAGCTGTTCCCGTTGCCGGGCGTGTACTCCACGAACTTGAACGCCCCCAGCCCCACCGGTGCCGACGGATCGCCGGCGGCGCTGGCGAGGCCTGCCGTGCGCTCCTCGGCGGACAGCGGCGAGAACGGCGACGTGTACATCGGGTTGTTGGGCAGCGTCTCGAGCCATGCCGGCGAGAACATGAAGCCGCAGCCCTGCTCCCTCGACGCGGGACCCGGCCCCGTCGCGAACGGGATCGACGTCTCGTAGTGGACGTACTGGCCTTCGCCCCAGACGTTCTCGATGCCCAAGTAGCCGGGCGCGGTCTGCTGGCTGAAGCGGCACAGGTTGATGTTGTAGGCCACGGCCTCGCCGGTCAGCGGCGTGCCGTCGTGGAACGTGATGCCGTCGCGGATCTTCAGAGTCCACGTCAGGAAATCGTCGCTGGCCGTCTCGGTCTCCACCAGATACGGAACGATGTTGCCGTCGGCATCGGTGACGTACATCGACTCAGTGATCGCACGCATGATCATGCGGCAGGAGATCGCGCACAGCGCTGCGTACGGCGCAAACGGGTTGGCCGTGTCGGCCTCGATGCCGTACACCAGCCGGCCGCCGTAAATGGGGCCTGAGGAGACCTCTCGGGTGTCCTCGCCCGCAGCCTCGCCGGCCTCGCGTGCCTCAACGACCTCCGCCTGCGACTCCCCCAGCGTCGTCCCGACCTCGCCGGCAGCGTCGCTTGCCGAGTCTTCGGCCGCAGCATCGGCTGGGTCGGATGGGGTGCCCGAGCCCCCGCCGCCGTCTCCGGCAGAGCAGGCGACGGCAATCAGCGCGAACGCTGCCGCTGCTGCGAGCGAACGCGCTCGCGCCAATTGCCGCATCCTCCTTCGTTCTGGCAGCCGCTCAGCCCTGGCAGTTCCCGTCTGTGCACCAGATCTGCGTCAGGTGGTGCTTGCCGGAGATCACCGGGAAGGCGGCCTCTGCGTTGTCGGGAATCGGCAGCTCGGTGATGTTCTGCACCCGCGGGTTGGCGATGATGCCCCACAGCGTCCAGTAGGTCCACAGATTCCAGACGTTCTTGCCGAACGCCCGATTGACCGCCTCTGCCGCTTCACGCCGGGCCTCGGGGTCGGGATTGTGACGGATCACCTGGAAGGCAGCGTCGATCTCAGGATCCTGGAAGCGCCCGAAGTTCAGCGCCAGCTCGGGCACTCCGGGGTTGACCGGGCTCGCCGTTGCCGAGTTCCACCAGTACCACTGCTCAGCCGGGTCCACGCCGCCGTGGTTGCGCCAGCCCTGCATCTGGAAGACGCCGGCCAAAGCCAAGCCGATGTACTGGCCCTGCTCGACCGGTGCGATCGTCACCGCCAGCTCGTCGCCGAAGGCGTCGTTCCACATCGACACGATCAGCTCGTTGGACTCCACGTTGAACGCGTCGTTGGTGGTGTTGAACGAGAACGTCACCGGGTTCTGGCCGCTGTCGGCCTTGCACTGCTCGAACTCCGCCTGTGCAGCCTCGATGTCGTAGGTCGGGAAGCCGGAGTCTTCCAGGTGGCCCACGCTGCCCGGCGGGAACGGACCGTTCGCCACCTGCACCAAGCCTTGGTGGCGTTCATTGGCAAAGCGCTCGCCGTCGAATGCGTGGGCCATCGCCTTGCGGCAGCTCAGATGCACCAACGGATTGGTCGAATTGAGCCCCAGCGGGTCCATCTGGATGAGCTGAGAGGCATCGGTGGGGTCACCGCCGCGCACGAAGGTGAGCACCGGGTTCACTCCCGAAGCGACATTGATGAGGTTGTGGCTGGTCTCGCCGAAGTCGTTGGCCTGCAGCAGCACGAAGTCTTCGTCGCCCTCGTACTTGGAGATCTCATCTGCATTCGCCGTGTGGATGATGTCGAACTGGCCGGCCTTCAGACCGTTCGAACGGCCCTGGATGTCCACGGCCACCACGAACTCGATCTCGTCCAGATACGGCAGGTTCTCGCCCGTGATGCCGTTTTCGCCACGCCAGTAGTCGGGGTTGCGCTCGGCGACGAAGCTGTTGCCGTTGCCCGGCGTGTAGCTCACGTACCTGAAGGCGCCTACTCCGACCGGCGCCGATGGATCGCCGGTGGCGTTCGCGAGTGCCTGCTCGCGAGCGGCCTCGGGCAGCGGCGATGCCGGCGAGACATACAGCGGGTTGTTGGGCAGCGTCTGCATCCACGCGGGCGAGAACATCTGGCCGCAGACTTCGGCGCGGCCAGCCGGGCCGATGCCGGTCGCCAGAGGCTGGCCGGGGCTTGCCGTGACGGTGACGGTCTGGCCTTCGCCGGTGACGCTGTCGACGCCGAGCCATGCCGGACCGGTGAGCTGGCTGAGTCGGCACAGGTTGATGTTGTACGCCACTGCCTCGCCGTCCAGAGGCGTGCCGTCATGGAACTTGATGCCGTCGCGGATCGTCAGCGTCCACGTCATGTAGTCGTCGCTGTGCTCCTCGGACTCCACCAGATAGGGCACGATCTCGCCGTCGCTGTCAGTGATGTACAGCGAGTCAGTGATGGCACGGAAGATCATGCGGCAGCTGATGGCGCACGACGTGGCGTAATGAACGAACGGGTTGGCCGAGTCGGCCTCGATGCCGTAGACGAGCTTGCCGCCATGGACCGGTCCGGTCTCAGTTTCGCGGACGTCCTCGCCGGTGGCTTCGCCGGCCTCGCGGGCCTCGACCACCTCTTCTTCCTGCTCGGACATGGTGGTGGACGGCGCTTCGACAGCAGCCTCGGTGGTGTCCGGATCCGCCGGTGCGGCGCCGTCGCCGGTGTCGCCGCCGTCATCTCCGCCGCCACAGGCGACTGCAATCAGGGCGAATGCGGCGAGCACCACCCCCAGCCGAATGCCGAACGAGCGCCTGGACCCTCGGCGACGCCTGCCCGTGAATTGATCGGCATGGCGCCGCGATTGACCTGTGTGCATCGTGGATTCTCCTCCCCCACTGCGCCACCTCGGCGCTCTGCGCGAAACCTACTAGCCCCACTACCGGGCTCTGTACCCGGCCCTGTTCTCGGCTCGGGGCTTCGTCTGGCTCGCGACCGTCGAGGTCACTGGGCCGGTACGGTGCGGCCGGGCCGGTAGCTCAGTGGTCAGAGCAGGCGACTCATAATCGCTGGGTCGTGGGTTCGATCCCCACCCGGCCCACTCATTTCCACTGTCCTCGTGCACCTGCGCCTGCGCGGTCGCCGCTGGTGGTGCGCAGGGGCGCCACATTCTTGACATCTATAAATCGGATGTCTAACTTGCCGACATGGCAAGTGCAACCGGACTGCGGCGAGAACTGTGGGCTGCCGATTTCGCCGCCGACACGTATGCCGTCAAGTATCACGGCGAGTTCGGTCGGCATCCTGAGGCATTCCTGCGCCTGCTCTCGCTCCTCAACGACCCTGCGAACGAGCAGCGACTCCTCGACGCCGAGATGCACGGATTGCCGGCCCTCTGCGGGGTGGTGCGCTTCATCGAGGCCGACCCGATCCTTGGGGCGCTGATCTCGCGCGACGCAACCGCCGTGCGCGCACGCCAGACCATCGGAGTCGCCGTCAAGCTCAAGATGGCGAAGCTCGGATGGCGCGGCACCGGCCGCAAGGGCGTGGTGAAAGGCGCCCGCCATTTCGCGAAAGCCGAGCACTTCGCCCGCAACGAGACAGCACTGGTCGATGCCTCATCACGCGCGCTCGCTGCGCTCGATGCCGTTGCGGCCATCGGCAGCGACGACGAGCGCGAAGAGACGGCTCGAATGCTGATGGCAGCGCTCGCCGACAGCCGGCGAGCCGAAGGACGCCCGTTCTGACATGGTCATCGTGCTCGACAGCGGTCCGCTCGGGCTGCTCAGCAATCCGACGCCGAAAGGGTCCGGCAGCGATGCCTGGGAATGGGTGCGGGCGCATGTCGCTGCCGGCGCCGACCTCGTGCTTCCCGAGATCGCCGACTACGAAGTCCGACGTGAGCTGATCCGTTCAGGACGGACCGCCGGCGTCGCCAGACTCGATGAACTCTGCGCCGGCTTGAACTACACGCCTTTGTCAACGCCGGTCATGCGCGACGCCGCGTCATTGTGGGCGGAAGCACGCAACGGCGGGTATCCGACCGCACACCAAGCGGCCCTCGACGGCGATGTCCTGCTCGCGGCCCAAGCCCGCAGCGTGGCTGCCGCCGACCCTGACCGATTGGTCGTCGTCGCCACCACGAACGTCGCCCATCTCGAACGCTTCGTCGAAGCCAAGCTCTGGGCCGACATCTAGCCTCCGGACGCATTCGGGTGCACATCGCCGGTCGTCGCTTGCCGAACCACCGGTATCGTTGCTCCGCACGTTCGAGGCGCTGCGCGGCTCGTTCGGTCCGGGGTAGCTCAGTTGGCAGAGCAGCGGACTGTTAATCCGTTTGTCGTGGGTTCGAGCCCCACCCCCGGAGCCCTTTCACTCAACCGCGCCCATATCAGCGCCGGTCGCGGCTGGTAGTGCGCCCTCCGAGACTTGATCGCTCGCCGAATCAACGCCTGCGGAGGCAGCGGTTGCCGGTTCCGGTCCGCCGAGCGAGCACAGCCAGTCGCGCACGTTCTGGACCGCAGCGATGCGCTTGTCGAGATCCAGCAGCTCTGGCTCCCGCTGGCGCAGCCACCGCAGGCATTGGTGACGGAACTCCAATTGCGCTTCCGCAGCGAGGTTCGGATCGAGCTGCGTCCTCGGTACGTCGCCACCGACACTGACACTGCTGATGGTCGCGCGGACGAAGCGCAGAGCCGCCATCGCCACGCGGTCCTTGGCTTCCTCCGAGCTCACGTGCGCGCCTGCGACATCAGCAGCAAACAGCATCGTGGCCACCGGATCGATATCGGCCTCGGATGGAGCGTTTTCCGTCTGGCCGCCTTCCGGCGAACTGCCGTGCGACGGGGCGTCTCCGGCGACGGCCGCACGAGCGCGCCAGCTCTCGTCGGCCATCATCAACGCGAATGCCGCGCGCCCCGCGGGCGTTGCGAACATCTCGGGCACCATCAGGCCAAGCACATCGCTGTGGGGAGAGGCCGCCGCCGCTAGCAGTGCCAAGTCCGCGTCGGCCTGCTTGCGAGCGTCTGGTGTGCGTCGGCCTGCGCTGCGCCGCCGTGAGCGCTGCGCGAGTGCGGCGCTCGAGTCGCCGCCGGCTCCCGGAGCGCTCCAATCCCCGCCATGGAACGGATCATCATCTGCATAGCCAGCGTCGCCGTAATCGTCGCTTGGATAGTCGGGATATCCGCTGTCGGCGTAGTCGTCATCGGGATAGCCGTGTCCGGCAGCTTCATGACTGCGTGCGGCCTCGCGTCGACGCTCGGCTGCGTCGCGTTCATCCAGACGGAGCCGGGCCGCGTCGACGCGCTCACGGAACTTCCCGACGTCCATGGGAATCTGACCGGCAACCGGTGCTAGGTCCTTGTCGAGCACGACCTCCGGCGGGTACACGGCGAACACTTCGGCCGCCTCGTCGGCACCGCGGTCACGCCCGGCCGGGCTATCGAGTTCGGCGCGCTCCAGGATCCGATCGGCGCGGAACGTGTGCAGCGGCTGGGCCTCGTCCAGTGCCCGGCGCAGCGCGGGCGGGTTGGTCGCTGCAAGGTCGCCCGGATCGGATCCGGGCGGGAGCGCAGCCACGAAGATGTCGAGGCCGAACTCCAACTCCCACTGGTGTACCCGCTCGGCGGCGGTCTGGCCCGCAGCGTCCGCGTCGAACGCCAGCACGATGCGCTTGGCTGAACGTGAGAGCAGTTCGGCGTGCTGCTTGGTCAACGCTGTACCGCAGGTGGCAACGGCTTCGGAGATTCCGGCCGCGTCGCAGCCGATGACGTCGGTATGGCCCTCGCAGACGACGATTCGCTCCGCGGTGCGGGCAGCCTGCTTGGCCAGATGCAGCCCGTAGAGCACCTTGCTCTTGTCGTAGACCGTGGTACTGGCAGTGTTCTTGTACTTCGGACCCTTCGGCGGCGGCTCACCGGACCGAGGCAGAACGCGTCCGGCGAAGCTGACCACCCGGCCGCTCGCGTCGCAGATTGGGAACATGACACGGTCCCGAAAGAAGTCCGATTCCTGTTCCGCCGACGCCAGCCCGGCCTGCCTGAGCAGATTCACCGGAGCGCCGAGGTGCTGGCACAGCGCATCCCACAGCGGCGGGGCGTAGCCGAGGCGCCACTTCAGCACCGTGTCGCGGTCGTAGCCGCGGCGTCGCAGGTACTTCCGCGCGTCGCCCGCATCGGGACTGCTCATGAGGTGCTCGTGGTAGTAGCGAGCCGCCTGCTCGAGCAGGTCCATCAACTCTTTGCGGTGCCGGTTGGCGCTCTGCGCACCGGGCGCGTCGTAAGTGATCTCGATGTTCGCTGCAGCAGCGAGTTGTTCGACTGCTTCGACGAAATCAAGGTGCTCGGTCTCGCGCAGAAACGTGATGGCGTCGCCGGAGGCCTTGCAGCCGAAGCAGTGATAGAAGCCGTCGGTGCCGTTGACGCTGAACGACGGCGTCTTCTCGGTGTGGAACGGGCACAGCCCCACATGGCGGCTGCCGACACGCTTCAGGCTCACCCGCCTGCCGATGAGCGCGACAAGGTCGGTCGCCTCGCGTACACGCTGCACGTCGGAGTCCCGAATGCTCATCTGCTGATGACGCTAGTAACTGCCTGCAACACACCCCGGCGAGGGAGACGCCCACAGCCAAACCGCATGGCCTGTCAGTTCTGTGTGAACGTGCACGTCCGATCGTTGAGCACAAGCTCGAAGAGACTCAAGAAGTCCATGCCGAGCAGGACGTCGAAGTTGGGCGGTGCCGCCGGACGAAGTTCTGCATCCATGGATCCCATGCTCGCTCCAATCTCCGGAGCCTGCGCAAAACCCAGGGTGAATCATGGCCGTTCCCCGGATCGAGTTCGATGCCCAGCCAGAGCCAGAACGCCGGTGTCGACTGGGCAGAGCTTCCAATCCCGCCAACGTCGAGGTACTCAACTGGGTTGCCCGGAAATTCCACCGCGTTGATGACACGCTCAGACACGGCCGATCTTTGGCTCCCAGTGTCTACGAGTCCTAGGAATCGGCGACCCTGGGCCTCGGGAGTGGCAGCGACAAGTGTCTCGGTCAGAACCTGCCGGTTCTGAACGGCCACTGTCAGTTCATTCAACGCTCCTGGCCCACCATGGGCAGGCTCACGAAGATGGGCTGGGCGCCGATCTCTTCGAACGAGAACTCGCCCGACCCGTACTGCGTGATGCCAGCTGAGTAGGCGGACTCCCGGTCTTCGTAGACACCGACGACTTCACCATCGTGCAAGAGGGCGATCTTGCCGAAGTGGTCGGCCTCCATCTGCTCACGATGGAAGCGCTGGTATGCGTCGTGATTCGACAGCGCTTGGGAAAGCATACGCAACTCCGCGTCGGGCACATGCCGACATCCACACCTTGGCACAGCCGTCCCTCGGACACACGACAATTTCACGTGGCGAGGAGGGCTTGGGCGGCTGCTAGGCGGGCTATTGGCACTCGGTAGGGCGAGCATGAGACGTAGTCGAGGCCTGCTTGCACTGCGAATTCGATGCTGGCCGGGTCGCCGCCGTGCTCGCCGCAGATGCCGGCGCGCAGTCCCCGATTGGCGGCGCGCCCTCGCTCCATCGCACTGCTCACGAGCTCGCCGACGCCGGCACGGTCCAGCGAGGCGAACGGGTCGGCATCCAGCAGTCCGTCGGCGACATAGGGAGCGATGACCTGTGCCGCGGTGTCGTCGCGGCTGAAACCGAACACCATCTGGGTGAGGTCGTTGGTGCCGAAGCTCGCGAACTCCACGCCGCTCGCCAACTCGCCGGCGATGAGGCAGGCACGGGGCGTCTCGATCATGGTGCCGACCGGCGGCAGCTCGCCGGCGTCGGCGCCTTCCCACGCTGCACGCACGGCACCTACGGCGGCGGACAGCTCGCCGACGGTGGACACGAGGGGCACCATGATCTGCGCACGGGGGTCGCCGCCTGCTGCACGACGGTCGGCCACGGCGCCGGCGAGCGCCTCCACCTGCGCGGCATAGAGCTCGGGACGCAGCAGGCCAAGCCGCACGCCGCGCACGCCGAGCATCGGATTGTGCTCATGCCACTGCGCGGCTTCGTCGGGATCTGCGCCGGCAAGGAACTCGTGCATGGGCGCATCCAGCAGCCGAACCGTGACCGGCAGCCCGTCCATGGCCGCCAGCAGCTCTCGAAAATCTGCTCGCTGGGCCGTCGCGAGATCGTCGATGTGCTCGTCGTGCCCGCGCAGCACGACGTGCTGCACGATCTCCAGCCGGTCGGGCTCCAAGAACATGTGCTCGGTACGGCACAGCCCAATGCCCTGCGCGCCGAGCTCGCGGGCCGTCGCCGCATCAGCCGCGGTGTCCGCATTGGCGAGCACGGCGAACCGCCCTGCTGCGACCCGATCCGCCCAGTCGAGCACCTCAGCAATCTCCGCCGGCAGCGCCGAACCCGGCTCGGTACCCGCACCCGCACCGCCGCCAGGTCTCGACCCGGCAACTGCGGACCCAGCGCCTCGCCCGGGACCGCCGACAGCCGATCCGGCAACCTCGCGATTGCCGAGCGTCACCTCGCCCGTGGACCCATCAATCGAGATCGGCATGCCGTTGGCAATGCGCCGGTCGCCGACCGTGAAGCAATCGGCCTCCACGGTGATCTCGCGAGCGTCGCACACGGCCGGAATGCCCCAGCCCCGGGCCACCACCGCCGCATGGCTTGCCAGCCCTCCCCGGGCGGTCAGGATCCCCGCCGACAGACCCATCGCCGCCACGTCGGCAGGGGTTGTCTCGGTCGCAACCAGGATCACCGTGCTGCCCGCCGACGCCAGGTCCAGCGCCGCTTCCGAGCCCACTGCCACAACGCCCGACGCCGCACCCGGCGACGCCGCCAGACCGGTCGTCAGCACCGCCATCTCGGGAGAACCCGAAGACGACTCGAACGTCGGATGCAAGACCTCGATCAGCTCAACGACGCTGAGGTCAATAACTGCTCGGCGCTGCCGGTCGCTCAGCTCGGGCGGCGCACTCGAATCGCTCATCGCGGCACCCGGTCGTGCAGGCCCATGCGGTCCCCCTGTGCCGTCCGGCATCGTGCCGGCACCGGCCTTCCCGTCGAAGCCGTGCCCTCAGAGACCCAGCCGGCTCCCCAGATGGTCTACCAGCGCGTCGATCGGCACACGGTCCTGGGCCATCGTGTCGCGATCACGCACGGTCACGCAGCGATCGTCAACAGACTCGAAGTCGACCGTCACGCACAGCGGCGTGCCGATCTCGTCCTGGCGGCGGTAGCGGCGCCCGATGGCCTGAGTCTCGTCGTAGTCGCACATCCAGTGCGGCTGGCACATCGCCAGCACCTCGCCGGCCAACGCGGGAAGCGGCTCCTTGCGAGACAGGGGCAGCACCGCCACCTTGTACGGCGCCAGCCGCGGGTGCAGCCCCAGCACCGTCCGCTCTTCGTCGTTGACGGTCTCGGTGCGGTACGCAGCCAGCAGGAACGCCATCAGCGCCCGCGTGGCCCCCGCAGCGGGCTCGATCACGTGCGGCACGTAGCGGTCGCCACTGGCCTGATCGAAGTACTCCAGCTTCTGGCCTGAGTGAGCGGCGTGCTGGCTCAGGTCGTAATCGCCGCGGTTGGCGATGCCCTCGAGCTCGCCCCAGCCCCACGGGAAGAGGAACTCGACATCGCTGGTGCCGCCGGAGTAGTGGCTGAGCTCGTCGGCGCCATGGTGGCGCAGGCGGAGCTGGCCGACGGGGATTCCCAGGTCGGCATACCACTGGAGCCGCTCGGCCAGCCAGTACTCGTACCACTGCGGCGCGTCGGCCGGCGGCACGAAGAACTCGAGTTCCATCTGCTCGAACTCGCGGGTGCGGAACACGAAGTTGCCCGGCGTGATCTCGTTGCGGAACGACTTGCCCACCTGGGCGATGCCGAACGGCGGCCGCTTGCGGCTGGTCTCCAGAATGTTCTTGAAGTTCACGAACATGCCCTGGGCGGTTTCTGGCCGCAGGTACACCTCGGCGCCCGCGCCCTCCACCGGCCCGGCTTGGGTGCGGAACATGAGGTTGAACGCCCGCGCCTCGGTAAAGGTGCCGCGCCGGCCGCAGTTCGGGCACACGTCGGGGTCGTCGAGCTGGTCCTGGCGGTGGCGGGTCTTGCAATAGGTGCAGTCCACCAACGGGTCGGTGAAGTTCTTCAGATGCCCCGAGGCCTCCCATATCTGGGGCGGGCCCAAGATGGACGCGTCGAGACCCACTACATCGCTGCGCATCTGCACCATGGAGCGCCACCAAGCGTCCTTGACGTTCCGCAGGAGCTGCGCCCCGATCGGCCCGTAGTCGTACGCACTGCGGAAACCGCCATAGATCTCGGCAGAGCCGAAGACGATGCCCCGGCGCTTGCAGAGATTGACGATCTTGTCGAACAGCGCGGGATCGGGACCCGGCTCTTCGGATTCAGCGTCAGCGGTACTCGTCACGGGCGGCAAGGGTACTGAGGGCCTGCTGGGGCGCCGGAGCAGATTTCGGAGTGGGGAGCTTCACTGGCCGCGCGTCGCTCATAGTTGCCCGCTCTGGTTCGCTCCGCTCACGGGCCGCTCGGGCCACGGCTTCGCCCGCCGGCTCAGCCTCCTAGGCTCGCTGCTATGCGGTTGCGCGACACCACCGTGGTCTTCCTGTGCGCATTCCTCGGGTTGACGGTGCTGTTCCTGCCGCTGCCGGTCTTTGGCGGCCCGTACGAGGACATTCAAGAGGGCCAGGTCGACTGGACCTGCTCGATGCCGCTGCTGAGTCTGGCCCCGCCCGACGTCGACCTTGACGAGGTGCGCAACGCAGTCGACGACGCAATTGCCGAGATGCGTGCCACCGGGCAGGCGTACGTGCCGCCCGAGAGCCGGCATCCGCTGTGCGGCGGCTTGGCCCGCACGCAAGTCGTGCTGGCGCTGCTCGCCTTCGCCGGGGCATTCTGGCGAGGGCGCAGGTGGTGGCGCTCGACCGCAGACGTGCGGGCAGAGAAGCGCTTCAAGCGGCTCCACGAGAGCGTCGAGAACCCCAACAGCCGCAGCCGCATCTTCCGCTAGCCGAGCAGGTCGGCGCTTCGGAGGCGCCGGCGGTGCCGTTCGGGACCGGCGCTGACCGGTTGCTCAGCCGAGCAGATCGGCGCTTCGGAGGCGCCGGTCCATGTGGTACTCCCACATGCGGGTGACGGCCGCTGCGGCCTCATGCGTGTCGGAGCACGGCTCGACGTCGAGCACGGCATTCACCCGCCCGTCGATGATCGAGCGCAGCATCTCGAGTGCCCCGCCCGACAGGGAACGGCCGCGGCGGTGCGTGGCGCAGGTCACACCGCCGCTGGCGGGGTCGAATGCCACGATCGGCGCGTCGTCGCAGCCGGAACCCGCCACGCACCCGTCGAGCATCGGCGCAGTTCCCTCGTGTGCCAGCAGTCGCAGCAGGAACGCGGGCAGCAGCATCTCGGAGTGGGCCCGGTCGAGGCGACCAAGCGCCCCGATGAGCATCTGGTACGGCACCGGGTCGTCGCCCCGGTCGTGCACCGACTGATCCACTGCCTCAGCGAGCGTCATGGCCGTGCCCAGCCGGTCGAGATCCGAGCGCAGCGCCGGCCACCGGTCGAGCGTCACGGCGCCCGTCACGATGTCGAGCTCGCCGCGTCCCCGGTAGAGCTGCAGATCGACATGCCGCAGCGGCTCGACGTGACCGGCCAGCTTGCTGCGAGTCCGCCTCGCACCCTTTGCCACCGCGCGCACCTTGCCGTGCCCGGAGGTGACGACCGTGATGATCCGGTCGGCCTCGCCGAGCTTGGTGGTGCGCAGCACCACTCCCCGATCCCGGTACTGCATCTGCGGGGGCTTCCCCTTCGCTCTGTCGGATTCGCTGTCCCAGATTCGTTCGAGCCGGCGGGCGCTGCGTTGATGTCTGCGCGGCGTGGTGGCGTGCGGCTTCAGCGGTTCAGGCCGCCGAAGCGCCGGTCACGGGCCTGGTAGATGGAGATGGCGTCAAACAGGTCCCTCCGACGGAAGTCGGGCCAGAGCGTGTCGGTGAACACCAGCTCGCTGTAGGCCACCTGCCACAGCAGGAAGTTCGACAGTCGATTCTCGCCTGAGGTCCGGATCATGAGGTCGACCTCGGGCATCTCGGCGTCGTAGAGATGCTTGGCCAGCGCTGCCTCGTCGACCTCGTCTGCGGGGACACCCGAGCGCACCAGACCGGCGGCAGCGTCGACGATCTCGGCCCTGCCGCCGTAGTTGAACGCCACCGTGAACGTGAGGCCGGTGTTGGCCGCGGTCAGTTCGACGGCCTCGTCGATGCGGGCCCGAACCCGGCGCGGAACGCGAGAATCGGGCCGACCCACAAAACGGATCCGCACGTTCTGCTCGTGCAGCTCGTGACTGCGCCGCACGAGCAGCGACTCGTTGAAGCCCATCAGGAACCGCACCTCGGACGGCGGGCGACGCCAGTTCTCCGTGCTGAACGCGTACACGGTGAGCCACTGCAGGCCGATCTCGGCCGCGCCCTCGACGGTGTCGATCAGGGCCTCCTCGCCGGCTGCGTGACCTTCGGTCCGCGGCAGCCCGCGCGCCTGGGCCCAGCGTCCGTTGCCGTCCATCACACACGCCACGTGAGTCGGCAGACACGTCGGATCGATGCCCATACCGGGGTTCACATTGCGCAGGGTAGAACCCTCGTCAACGCATGGGGATGCGCCCCCCATGACAACGATGGCGCTGTCGTACCGTTGCGGGTCGCAGCGAACCTCCCCAGCAGCAGACCGACGTGAGGGCCGATGTCCGACGAACCCTGGGATCTTGCCCCGCCAACCGATGAGCTCGATGTCGCTGCTGCACTCGACGACTCGATCGCAGCGCTCGGCCACGACGGCGAGCGGCGCGACGGCCAGGCCGAGATGGCGGCTGCTGTCGCCGAGGCGATCGCCGGCGGCGGCACGCTGCTGTGCCAGGCAGGCACCGGCGTGGGCAAGTCGCTCGCCTACCTCGTCCCGGCCGCGCTTGCTGCCGCTGCGGGCAAACGAGTCGTGATCGCCACCGCGACGTTGGCGCTGCAGGACCAGCTCGTCGGCAAGGACCTGCCGCTGGTGGCCGCCGGGATGGCCGAGCGGCTCGGACGCCCCGTCCGGTGGGAAGTGCTCAAGGGGCGCAACAACTACCTCTGCCGTCATCGCTTCGGCGAGCACGCACAGCAGCAGATGGACCTGGCCGGAGGGCCGGCCACGCCGGCAGAACTGGCGCGGCAGCGGCAGCTCGCCGAGATCCAGCAGTGGGTGCCCCGCACGCGTACCGGCGACCGTTCGGAGCTGGCGGTCGCGCCCGACGCGCGTGTGTGGTCGTCGGTGTCGGTGACCAGCACCGAGTGCATCGGCGCCGAGCGCTGCCCCGAGGGCCACCGCTGCTTCGCTGAGGAAGCCCGGGCCCGCTCCGCGAGGGCCGGAATCGTGGTGACCAACCAGCACCTCTACTGCATCGACCTGTTCGGCGACGGCTACCTGTTCGGGCCGCACGACGCCGTCGTGTTCGACGAGGCCCATCAGCTCGAGCCGGTTGTCACCCAGGTGGCCGGACTGGAGATCACGCCCGCTGGTTTCACGCGGCTGGCCACCGAAGCGCGTGCGGTGGGCGCAGGAGGTGCTGCGGCAGATGCCGTGGCAGAGGTGGCCGAACGACTCGCCAACGAGCTTGTGCCGCTGCGCGACACCCGCCTCGGCGCGATCACCGGCGACCTGGAGAGCCTGCTGGAACTCATCGACGGCCGAGTCACCCAGCTCGCCGCCGAACTGCGACCATCTCGCAGCGCAGGACCGAGCGCGCTCGATGCGGACAGCCCGACGGCACACGACGCGGCCGGCGGAAACGGCGACGGCAGGGATGAGTTGGAGCGCCTGCGCGTGGGCCGGCTGGCAGCGGAGTCGCTCACGGCGCTGCGTGCCGCTCTCGACCCGCCGCAGGGAACGGTGATCCTGGTGGAAGGCCGAGGCCGGCTGCGCTTGGCGCCGCTCGACGTGGGAGACCTGCTCGCCAGCCGGCTGTGGGGCCGCCAAGCGTGCGTGCTCACCAGTGCGACGCTCGGCCCGCACTTCGTCGGCCGACTCGGCGTGCCCACTGCCGACCACACCTATCTCGCAGTGGACAGCCCGTTCGACTACCCGGCCAACGCGTTGCTGTACTGCGCTCGCCACCTGCCCGCCCCCACCAGCGATGCGTACCGGGCAGCAGCCATCGACGAGCTGGCAGAACTCGTCGCCGCAGTCGGCGGGCGCACGCTGGCGCTGTTCACCAGCTGGCGCGCACTCAATGACACCGCTGATGCGCTCGCTGAACATCTCAGCGGCATCCGGGTGCTGCGCCAGGGAGGCGAGCTGTCGAACGGCGCTCTGCTCGACGCGCTCGGTGACGATCCCGCCACGGTGGTGTGCGGCACGATGAGCTTCTGGCAGGGCGTGGACGTGGCCGGGCCGGCCCTGTCGCTGCTGGCGATTGACCGTCTCCCGTTCACCCGGCCCAACGAGCCGCTCGCGGCAGCCCGGCGCGAAGCGGCCGGCAGCGATGCATTCATGACTGTCGATGTGCCGAACGCTGCGGACATGCTGGCCCAGGGAGTGGGCCGGCTGATCCGCACCACCGCCGATCGCGGGGTCGTGGCGGTACTCGACTCGCGGCTCGCCACTGCCGGCTACCGGTCACGCCTGCTCGATCCGCTGCCGCCCATGCGCCGCAGCGTCGATCAGGCCGAAGCGATCGAGTTCCTCGGCTCCATCCGCAACCAGCACGCCTGAGCCCGCTGCGGAGGGCGGCAGTGCCCTCTGCTCCCGCGATCCAGCAGGTCGCAACGTCGCAGAGTTCCCTGCGGCCCTCCTCGGCTATGACATTTGTGCGTCGTCAATCGGGGGGCTCGGAGGGGGCCTCGGGGGCGAGCATGCGGGCGACGGCGTCGGGCGTGCGCTGCCAGTCTGGCTCGACGCGAACTCGCAACTCCAGGTACACGCCGTCGAGGCCGAGTTCACGGCGTGCTGCGGTGCCGACGTCTCGCAGCATCCGCCCGCCCTTGCCGATCACGATGCCCTTCTGCGAGGGCCGCTCCACGGCGATGTCGCAGCGGATGCGGTCGGGCTCCCATTCGGTGACGCGGACCGCGATGCTGTAGGGCAGCTCGTCGCCCAACCGCGCCAGCAACTGCTCGCGCACTGCCTCGGAAATGCGCCACGCGTCGGGCAGATCGGTGATGCTCTCGGGGGGAAAGTACGCAGGACCTTCGCCCAGGCCGTCCGCGAGGTGGTCGATCAGGGCATCGGTGCCCTCGCCGGTCACTCCCGACACGGGGAAGTACGCGTCGGCGTCGAAGTCCGCAGCGGCGGCGAGCTGGTCCAGCACTTGGGCCCTCGACGCCCGGTCGCATTTCGTGACTGCGACCACGGTGGAAATACCCGACGGCAGCGACTCCCAGATGAGCCGGTCGCCGCGGCCGAGCGGCGCTGCGGCATCGAGCACCATGCAGATCACGTCCAGCGGCTCCAGCTCGGTGACGGCGGTGCGGGCAGTCTCGTTGAGCTGCTCCCCCAGCGAGGTGACCGGCTTGGCGATGCCGGGCGTGTCCACGAAGACGATCTGCGCGTCGGGAAGGTGTCGCACGCCCATGACACGCAGCCGAGTGGTCTGGGGCTTGGCGGAGGTGATGCTGATCTTGCTGCCCACCAGGCAGTTCAGGAGTGTCGATTTGCCTGCATTCGGCCGCCCGACGAAGGTGACGAAGCCCGAGCGCATCGCAGGAGGGGCGGCTAACCGGTGCCGCGGCGGGCGCCGACGAGGTTGATGCGCCGGCCCTCGACTTCGAGTGCAGACAGGCACCAACCGTCGAGTTCGGTGGTCTCGCCCGTCTCGGGCACGTGACCCATGCGGTCGAGCACCAGCCCGCCGACTGTGTCCCAGTCACCGTCAGGCAGTCGAAGCTCCAGCACTTCGGCCAGCCGCGACGCCGGCAGGCGGCCGGAGAACATGAACGCTCCGTCACCCACTTCCTGGACGAGCGCCTCGTCGGCGTCGTACTCGTCGGCAATCTCGCCGACGAGCTCCTCGATGATGTCCTCGAGCGTGACCAGTCCGGCGACGCCGCCGTACTCGTCCACGGCGACGGCCAGGTGAGACTTGGACTCCTGCATCTCACGCATGAGGTCACTGACCCGCTTCGTCTCGGGCACAAAGGTGGCCGGCCGCAGCACCTGTGCGCACGTGACCACACCGTCCGAGCCCGGCCGCTCCGTTGGGGGGCCATGCAGGTAGGCCGCAACGAGATCCTTCGCCAGAACGATTCCCCGGAGGTCGTCGACGCCGGCGGCGGTCACCGGCAAGCGTGTGAAGCCCGAAGCGATGATTTTCTCCAGCGCATCAGCGACGCTGTCATCGAGGCTCACGGTGACCATGTCGGGGCGAGGCACCATCACCTCACGCACGATGGTGTCGCCGAGCTCCATGATCTGGCCGATCAACTCGGCCTCGCTGTCCTCGATCAGGCTGGCCTGCGCGGCGGCCGATGCCAGCGCCACCAACTCGTCCTCGGTGACCTCGCCGCTGTCGCCGTGTGCAGCAGCAGGTCCCACTGCTCGTGCGGGGAATGCCAGCAGCCGGGCAACCCAAGCGAGCGGTCCGGTACGGCTCAGCACGCGAGCGATCGGCGCGAGCACTCGAGCCATGCGGTCGTTGGCCTCGACCCCCCAGCGCCGGGGCATTGCCTCGGTCACGCCGAACAGCACGATGGCCGTCACGGCCATGGCGGCCACGATGCCCGCCGCACCCACACGGCTCGCGGCAATCCACGTGACGCCGCCCACCAGCGTCACCTGAGCCAGCACGCGCAGCAGCGAGACGGGGCCCAGCACAACCTCGCGGTCTGCCACGAGCTGTTCCAGCGACGCCTTCGGCGGGGCGTCCGGGTGCCCGTTGTCGCGGTCGCCGTTGTGACGCTCGCCATTTCCATTGGACTCGTCGAGGCCTGACGCGCGGGCTCGGCCCAAGCGCACGAACGTCGCCTCGACCAGTCGCAGGAACATGGCCAGCGCGAGCAGGATCGCCGCCGCGACCGCACCCAGCACCCAGTTCATGACCGGCTCCACAAGCTGCGCAGGTGCTCCGTCTCGCGGGCGCGCATGGCAGCGGCTTCGGCGGGCTCCGCGTGATCCATGCCCAGCAGGTGCAGCACACCGTGCACGACGAGCACATCGATTTCTGCGGTGACGCTGCCGTCGTGTCCCGGGTGAGACCCCTTGCCTGCCGCCGCGTTGCCCGCAGCCACGGCAGGGCACACGACGATGTCGCCGGCCAAGGCCGGGCCAGCCGGATCGGAGCCGGTCCCCGAGTCGCCCGGCACGAGGTCAAGCGGGAATGCGAGCACGTCGGTCGGCCCGGTGTAACCCATGTGGGCTCTATTCAGTTCTGCCATCTCGTCGCTGCCGACGAACGTCACCGCCGTTTCGGTGCCCGGCGGCGCACCTTCGGCCTCCAGCACCTGCCGCACCAAGACGCGATAGCGCCGGGGATCGATCTGCACGTCGCTCTGACGATCTGCAATCAGCACGCCGTCGGTGCCGGTGCAGCCACCAGCCGCTCGTTCACTCGCTGCCGTTGCGTTTCGCGTCACGCCGGTCATATGCCGCCACGATGTCGCCGACGATGCGATGTCGGGTGATGTCCCGCCTGCCGAGGCGAGCGAACGCCAGCCCACCGATGCCGTCCAGCGCCTGTTCCACATCGATCAGCCCGCTCTTGCCGCCGGGCACGTCGATCTGCGTGCGGTCGCCGGTCACCACCACCTTGGAACCGAAGCCGATACGGGTCAGAAACATCTTCATCTGCTCGGGCGTGGTGTTCTGCGCCTCATCCAGGATGATGAAGCTGTCGTTGAGCGTGCGCCCGCGCATGAACGCCAGCGGCGCCACGTCGATCGTCTTGCGCTCGAGCAGCTTGCCGGCTGTCTCCACGTCGAGCATGTCGTAGAGCGAGTCATACAGCGGGGCCAGATACGGGTCGATCTTGGCCATCAGATCCCCGGGCAGGAAGCCGAGCCGCTCGCCCGCCTCCACCGCCGGCCGGGTGAGCACAATGCGCCGGACGGATTTTGACATCAGGGCATCGATGGCCAGTGCCACTGCCAGCCAGGTCTTGCCGGTGCCGGCCGGCCCGACGGCGAACGTCACGATGTTCGAGCGGATCATCTCCACGTAGCGCTTCTGGCCGGCGCTCTTGGCCCGCACCACCCTGCCGTTGGGGGCGCGCACGATCGGGGCCGACAGCACATCGCTCGGGCTCTCGTCGGCCTCGACCATGTCGATGACACGGTCGAGCATCTCGGGCTCGATGCGCTGGCCGGCCTCGAGCACCTGCACCATCTCCTCGAAGACCTGCCCGACGAGCGCTGCGCTGGGGCCCGCCACGGTGATCTCGTTGCCGCGCACGTGAATGTCGGCATCGGCAAAGTGGTCTGCCACCAGCCGCAGGTGCTCGTCGCGCTGCCCTAGCACCCCGACCATGAGGTGATTGCCCGGCACGTGTATCCGGACCTGTGTGTCGGTCACTGGGCTCCGGCGCAGTAAGCCGTCAGCGCAGCGCTCATGAGTCGGCGGCGCGCGGACGGCAACCAGACTTGCCGACGGTTGGTTCGGTCACGATGGTCGCAAGGCTAGTCGCCTCCCGCGATCTGCCATTGTCCAATTTCTCGCGTCACGAACGCAGGCCGGCGTAGATCTCTTTGCATGCCGGACACACCGGGTAGCGCTCGCCGTCTCGCGTCGGCACCCACTTCTTGCCGCACAGCGCTACGACCGCTTCGCCGCTGACGGCCGAGCGGGTCAGCGCCGTCTTGCTGACGTAGTGAGAGAAGCGGTCGTGATCACCCTCGGTCGTGCGGGTGTCGGGGCGCTCGATGACGTCGGGACTGCCCGCGGCAGAACCGCTGGCGATTGGACTGCGGCTAGCGCAGTCGCTGAGGGTCTGGGCGGTCATCTCGCTGGTCCCCTCCGAAACGGCATCGGCTCCTGCCGGTGCAACGGTACGGCAGTAATGTGCCCGTTCGCGCCGGAACCGCAGCAGCGGTGCACGCGTGTGTCGAAGGGCAGCCCACACCCAGCATGGCCAACACGTCTTCCACGGCTGTCGCAGGCAGTCGACTCGACTCGGCAGCGGGCTGGCTGGTCGTCGCCTCAGCGGTGCTTGCCACATTCGCGACCTTCGGTGTGGTGTACAGCTTCGGCGTCGTACTCGAAGCCATTCAGACCGAGTTCGGCATCGGCACCGGTCTCACGGCCCTACTGTTCGCGATCTCGACGTTCATCTACTTCGTGCTCGGCGTCCTCACGGGACGCCTCGGCGACCGCTACGGGCCGCGGCGCGTGCTGCTCGTGGGGGCTGCGAGCACCGGTGCGGGACTCTGGCTCACCAGCATCGTCGACAATCTCTGGCTGGCCGTAGGCACCTACGGCTTCGGCGTCGGCATCGGCGTGGCCTGTGCCTATGTGCCGATGGTCTCCGCAGTCGGTGGTTGGTTCGTGAAGCATCGAACTGCCGCACTCGGCGTCGCCGTGGCGGGCATCGGCTTGGGCCAACTCGTGGGCGCACCCGTCGTGAAGGATCTCGTCGCCGAGTACGGCTGGCGCGAGGCCTACGAACTGCTCGCCGTGGTCGCAACCGCGCTGCTGGCAATCGCCGCCCTCGGCGCCAAGCGGCCGCCCGACACTGCACCTCTGGATGAGCTGCCGTCGATGCGGCGGCTGATGCACAACCGCCGCTTCAGCTTGCTCTACATGTCGATGTTCCTGCTGAGCGCCAGCCTCTTCATCCCCATCGTGTACATCGACAAGTACGTATCCGACCGCGGCGGCACGCAAGGGGCCTGGCTGATCTCGCTCATCGGCCTGGCGTCCGTGCTCGGGCGCCTCGGCCTCGGCGCGCTCGGCAGCGTGCTCCCCCTCATGCGCCTGTACCAGATCTCGTACACAGTGATGGGGTTGAGCTACCTGATCTGGCTGTTCGCCGGCGACAACTCGGCTGCTCTAGTGGTCTTCGTCCTGGTGATGGGCAGCAGCTACGGGGGCTTCATCGCGCTGTCGCCTGCCATCGCCGCACAACTCTTCGGGTTGACCGGCCTCGGCGGCGTGCTGGGCGCGCTGTACACCGCTGCAGGGCTCGGCGGGCTCGCCGGCCCACCGCTCATCGGCCTGTTGATCGACAGCTACGGCTTCGGAGTGGCCATCATCGCTGCCATGGCGACAGCGCTGGGGTCGGTGCCGCTGCTGATCGCCTCCGGGCGCGCGCACGCCGTCCCACTCGCCACCGTCGGCGCAGGCGCTACCGTCACCCGCACCACGACGCCGGCACAGCGCGAACAGGTTGAAGCAGCGCCAGCGGCCCGGCCGAGCGATGTGCCGCCCGCCGCTCGTGTGAGCGATGTCGCTGCCGCGAGGCCTCTGGAGGGTGCGGCGCCCGGCGTTCGAGCGAGGGATGCCGCCCCTGCCGCTGGAGTCGAGCAGCGCAGGCCGGTGACGGTGCACTCTTTCCGGGCCGCACCGGCCCAAGCGGCCCTCGGACCCGCGTCGGTCGACTCGGTGCTGCTGCTGTCGTTCGGGGGGCCCGAAGGACCAGACGACGTGATGCCGTTCTTGCAGAACGTCACCAAGGGGCGTGATGTGCCGGCCGAGCGGCTGGCCCTGGTTGCCCAGCAATACCTGCGTCATGGCGGCGTGAGCCCGATCAACGAACAGAACCGCTCCTTGCTGGCGGCCCTGTCGGGTGAGCTGGCTCGCCGGGGCACGCCATTGGCGTGCTACTGGGGCAATCGCAACTGGCACCCATACCTGCGTGACGCCGTCAGCCAGATGGCCGATGAAGGCCGCCGCCACGCCGCCGTGATCGTGACCTCCGCCTTCAGTTCGTATTCGGGCTGTCGCCAGTACCACCAAGACCTTGCACGAGCGGTCGACGAGGTGCCCCATGCGCCGCGCATGTCCCGCGTGCGCGTCTACGGCAATCACCCTGGCTTCGCCGGCGCCATGGCCGAGTGCATCCGCGAGGCACTCCGCGGCGCTCGCCTGCGCAGCGATGTGCGCACCCTGTTCAGCGCGCACAGCCTGCCGAGCCGGATGGCCGCATCGTGCGACTACGAGGCACAGCTTCGCGATGCCGCCGAGACCGTCGCCGGCATGGCCGGCCTGACCGGCGAGATCGAGGTGGTCTACCAGTCACGAAGCGGCCCGCCGCATGTGCCGTGGCTGGAACCCGACATCAACGACCGGCTCGCCCAACTCGGCTCGGCGGGCTGCCGTACCGCCCTCGTCGTGCCGCTCGGCTTCGTCTCCGACCACATGGAAGTGCTCGTCGATCTCGACACCACAGCACGCGCCACGGCCGCTCGCGCCGGCATCACCATGGTGCGAGCCCGGTCGGTCGGTACGCATCGGTTGTTCGTCGAGGCGTTGGT
Source organism: Acidimicrobiia bacterium (assembly GCA_022827265.1). Lineage (GTDB taxonomy): Bacteria > Actinomycetota > Acidimicrobiia > Acidimicrobiales > Poriferisodalaceae > Poriferisodalis. The sequence goes on from JAJDTF010000128.1 coordinate 24,026, forward strand.
AGATCTCGTGGAAGAGACTGCAGGCCTGCGAGCCGACCGGCCTGCAGTCGGACATCTCGGACCCCACCCAGACAATTGCGCTCCGGGATGCTGCCCGATCGGGCGGACTGCCTGACTGCCGAGGGGCAGCTCGGCGTTCAGCCGCAGCCGCTGGTTGCGCCGCAGGAGCGGCAGGCAAAGCATGAGCCGGCGCGCACCATCCGGTCGCCGCAGGTCATGCACAGCGGTGCATCGGCATACCCGCGAGCCTCAGAACGGTGCGACGGCGGGTCTGGTGCCGGCTCGGCGCCGATAGCGCTCTCGACCGTTGCGCTCTCGAGCCCCGGCAGCGGCGGATCGGTGCGCTCGTCGACGCTGAGCACGCCCAGCTCGGTGCGCTCTTCGAACGACAGATACTCGAGCGCCAGGCGGCGGAAGATGTAGTCGACGATGCTCGTGGCGATGCGCAGCTCGGGGTCGTCGGTGAGCCCTGCCGGCTCGAACCGCATGTTGGTGAAGGCCTCCACGTAGGAACGCAGCGGCACCCCGTACTGCAAGCCGTGGCTGACCGAGATGGCGAAAGCATCCATGATCCCGGCCAGCGTGGAGCCTTGCTTCGCCACCGTGAGGAAGATCTCGCCGGGCCGGCCGTCGTCGTACTCGCCGACGGTCATGTAGCCGTGGCAGTCGGTGACCCGGAAGGAGAACGTGCGCGACTGGCGGCTGCGCGGCAGCCGGTTGCGCGGCGGCACCGCCGCTCCCCCCAGCGCTGCGGCAGCGGATGCTGCGGCTCCCTGGGCCGATGCGCCAATGGCCGGTGCCGCAGCGGAGGAGGTCGCCGGTCCAACCGACAGGGGCTGGCTCACCTTGCAGTTGTCGCGATAGATCGCCACCGCTTTGAGCCCGAGCCGCCACGATTCGACGATGAGGTCCTCGATGTCACCGGCAGATGCCGACTCGGGCAGGTTGACGGTCTTGGAGATCGCACCCGAGACGAAGGGCTGGCAGGCGGCCATCATCGCAACGTGGCCCTGCGGCGAGATGGCACCGTCGCCGATCGAGCAGGCGAACACCGCCCGGTGAGCGTCTGCCAAGTGAGGCGCGTCGGCGATGTGGCCCGTAGCAAGGATGTGCGCCTCGATGTCGGCGATCTCCGACAGCGAGTAGCCGAGCCTGTTGAGGGCGACGGGCACCGTCGAATTCACGATCCGCAGATCGCCGCCGCCGACCAGCTTCTTGTGCTTCACCAAGCCCAGATCGGGTTCGATCCCGGTGGTGTCGCAGTCCATCATGAACGAGATCGTTCCGGTGGGCGCGATCACCGTGGCCTGGGAATTGCGAACGCCATGAGACTCGCAGCCCGCGATGGCATGGCGCCAGCGAGCGCGCGCGGCGGCGCGCAGGTCCTCAGCCAGCCCCGCCATGCCCGCGCCGGCGTCCGCCGGGTCGGTACACGGCTCGATGCCGTCCAGCGAGTCGTGGTGCCGGCCCAGAACGCCGCACATCGCATCGGCGTTCGCGTCGAAGCCGTCGAAGGCGCCGAGCCGCTCGGCCAGGTCGGCGGACGTGGCGTACGCCTCCCCGCACATGAGCGCCGTGAGCGATGCCGCGAGCGCTCTCGCCTGCGGAGAGTCGTAGGGAACGCCCGCTGCCATCAGCAGCGCCCCCAGATTCGTGAAGCCCAGCCCGAGCTGGCGGAAGCGCCGGGAGGTATCGCCGATCAACGCCGTCGGGTAGTCGGCGTGGCTCACCAGCACGTCTTGGGCGATGAACGTGATGCGTACCGCTTGACGGAAGCCTTCGATATCGAAATCGCTGCCGGCTTGGTCCCCAAAGAAGGGCAGCAGGTTGACGCTCGCCAGGTTGCAGGCCGAGTTGTCGAGGTGGACGTACTCGCTGCATGGGTTGCTGGCGCTGATCGGGCCGTGGGCGGGCGCGGTGTGCCAGCTGTTGATCGTGGTGGAGAACTGCACGCCAGGGTCGGCGCATTCCCAGGCCGCCTGGGCAATCTGGCCGAGGAGATCCCGCGCACGCATGACGGCGCTGACCTCGCCGGTCGTACGAGCCCGAAGCTGCCAAGTGCCGTCGGCCGCGACCGCCTCCATGAACTCGTCGGGCAGCCGGACCGAGTTGTTCGCATTCTGGTACTGCACCGAGAACGAATCGGCTCCGTCGACATCCATGTCGAAACCGGCGGCTGCCAAGGCGCGTGCCTTGCGCTCTTCGCGTGCCTTGCACCACACGAAGGCCTCGACATCGGGATGATCGGCGTCGAGCAGCACCATCTTGGCGGCGCGCCGGGTCTTGCCGCCGCTGCGGATCGTGCCCGCCGACGCATCGGCGCCACGCATGAAGCTGACCGGGCCGCTCGCCGTGCCGCCACCCGACAGCGGCTCGCACGATGCCCGCAGCGCTGACAGGTTCACCCCGGCGCCCGAACCGCCCTTGAAGATCCGGCCCTCGGTGACGTACCAGTCAAGGATCGATTCCATCTCGTCGTCGACGGCAAGAATGAAGCAGGCCGACGCCTGCTGGGGCACGCCCTTCACCCCGATGTTGAACCAGACCGGGCTGTTGAACGCCACCCGCTGGTGAACCAGCAGCCACGCCAGCTCTGCCTCGAATATCGCTTCCTCGTCGGGCGACGCGAAGTAGCCGTCGCCGGCCGCCCAGCGGGTGATGGTGCCCGCGACGCGGTCGATGACCTGGCGCAGCGACTGCTCCCGCTCCGGCGTGCCGAGGGTGCCCCGGAAGTACTTCTGGGCAACGATGTTGACCGCCGTGGGGCTCCAGTCGGCGGGGAATTCGACATCGGGCTGGGAGAACGCGACCGATCCGTCGACCGCGTTCGTGATGGACGCATCGAAGCGCTCCCACCGCACGGTGTCGTAGGGATGGGTGCCGTCAGCGGTGAAGTGCCGGCGCAGACGCAGCGGCGCGCCGGAAGACCGGCTCGCGGCATTGTCGCCCCGCACTCGCTGCGCCTCTGTCATCGCCACCTGCTGCCGACCTCCTGTACCAGTGTCGCAAACAGCCGTCGGCACCCTGAGCCGCGCCTGCCGAGCCCTGCCGCCGCCGGCGACAGGCGCACGCTACGAGCGCTCCCCTGTGGATCGAAAGTGGGCAACGAGCGGGCCTTCATGGGGACTTTCCTGTGCATAACCGCCGGATGCTGTGGACAACCGCCCACGGCAACGCCGGCTGGATGCAACGGTGGCAGACTCGCCGCGTGCACCGGCTGTACCCGCTGCCCCCCGGGCCCATCGACGCCGCGCATGCCGCCAGCCGGCGGCGCACGCCGCACGCCGATCGCCCCTGGGTGATGCTCAACATGGTTGCGAGCATCGACGGGGCCGCTGCGATCGACGGCGTGTCGGGAGGACTCTCGAGCGAGCCCGACAAGGCGATGTTCGGCGCGCTGCGCGCTCAGGCCGACACGATCCTGGTCGGCGCGCGCACGGCGAACACCGAGCGGTACCGCCCGGCGCGGCGATCTGGAGCCCGCATTGCCGTGGTCAGCGGATCGCTCAGCGTCGACCCAGACTTGCCGCTGTTCAGCCCGGCGCCGGATCCGCCCTCAGCACCGTTGCCGCTGGTGGTGACCACTGTCGGCGCGGACTGCGACGCCGCAGCACGGTTGGCAGATTGCGCGGAGCTCGTGCGCGCCGGCACCGAATCAGTGGATCTGCTTGCGTCTTTGAGGCATCTGGGTTCGCTCGGGACGCGCGTTGTGCTCTGCGAGGGAGGGCCGGCGCTCAACGCCAGCCTGCTGGCGGCCGACCTTGTGGACGAGGTGAACCTGACGCACGCTCCGCTGGCTGTGGGGACCGACGCTCCACGCATCGCCTCTGCGCCCGGCGGCGGTCCGCCGGCTACTGCACCCCAGGCGTTCGCGCTGGAGCAAGTGATCGCCCACGACGACGTGCTCTTCGTGCGCTGGGTGCGCTCGAGACACTGAAGCTTCGAACAAATGCGCGCCGTTTGGAACATTTGTTGCTAGTGTGCTGGCCGGAACGAGAGTTCCTTCCCGTCGACGGGATCGCCAGAGCAGGCCGGGCGACAGACGCCGGGCATGCAGAGCTCGACCTGAGAGGTTCACCATGAAAGCAGTCAGCGCCGCCGACCAGCGGATCGCACACCTCAACGAGCGCCAGCGCGCCATGCTCGAGTTCATTGACGTGATGCAGCGCGAGCGCGGTTATCCCCCGTCCGTGCGCGAGATCGGCGACGAAGTCAATCTCAACTCGCCCGCGACCGTGCACCGCCACCTGCGAACGCTCGAGGCCGATGGATGGATCCGGCGCGACCCGTCGCGGCCCAGAGCGCTCATCATCAACTGCGACTGGCAGACGGGCGTGAAAGGCGAGCGGCGACCGGCCCGTCACGTGGCGCTCATCGGGGAGGTCGCTGCAGGCACCGACGTACTCGCTCAGCAGAACGTCGAGGAGCTGCTGCCGCTGCCAGCCGACTTCACCGGCAGCGGCGAGCTCTTCATGCTGCGAGTGCGGGGCGACTCGATGATCGATGTCGGCATCTGGGATCGCGACTACGTGGTGGCGCGCCACCAGCCCGAAGCGGAAGCTGGCGACATCGTCGTCGCCGGCATCGATGGCGGAGAAGGCACCGTCAAGCGCTTCCGGCGCGAAGGCGACAACGTCGTCCTCGAACCGGCAAATCAAGACCACAGTCCGATCGTCCGCCCCGCCGACGAGGTCACCATCTACGGCAAAGTTGTGACGGTGATCCGTCGCCTGTAGCGGCGGACCATCAGATACAGCGCCGGCTGTAGCGGCGGACCATCAAACACAGCGCCTATAGGCGCTGTGTGGTCAACTTGACGGGTGTTCACGGTTCTGACCCAGCCGCCTGACGACCTCGACGATACGTCGAGGGTGTGGATCCCGGTCCGCTCAGGCATGGTGTTCACCGAGCCGGGCAGCGGCCTGTGCGCGAGCCCCGCGGCGCCCGTCGGGGACGGTTCGCCCCCCGCCTCATTCCTCGGCGTGCTCGATGGCCTCGGCGTCTGGGCTGTCGACATGGACCCCGCGGAGGGGCTGCCGCTGGAGGAGGGCGATCTGGAGCCCGTGCCGCTGCGCAAGCTCTATGGCCGCATTCCCGACGAGCACTGGCAGATCGCCGGCCGCGCCGCACAGATCGTGGAGTTCGAGCGAACCCATCGCTATTGCGGACGCTGCGGGAGCCTGACGAACACCAATGCATCAGACCGGGCAAGAGTCTGCGGCGACTGCGGTCACATGGCGTTTCCGAGGCTCAGCCCCGCCATGATCGTTCTCGTCGAACGCGGCCCCGAGGTGCTGCTCGCATGGGGCCGGCAGTTCCCCGGCCGCTTCTACAGCGCGCTCGCCGGTTTTGTCGAACCCGGTGAGAGCCTTGAGGGCGCCGTGGCCCGTGAGGTCTACGAGGAAGTCCAGGTCACGGTCAGCAACGTCCGCTATTTCGGAAGCCAGCCATGGCCCTTCCCGCACTCGCTGATGTGCGGCTTTACCTGCGAGTGGCAAGACGGCGAAATCGAGATCGACCCCGAAGAGATCGTCGAAGCCGGTTGGTACACCGCAGACAGCCTGCCCCCGTGCCCGCGCGGCGGGATGTCGATCGCCGGCTGGCTCATCGACGACTGGCTGAAGCGAACCGCAGCCGGCTGATCAGGCGCGGTGCCAGGTGGCGCCCTCGGGGCCGTCGGCGACGACGATGCCCGCGGCCGCCAGATCGTCGCGGATGCGGTCGGCGGTGTCGAAGTCGCGAGCCGATCGCGCCGCGGCCCGCTGTGCCAGCAATGCGTCCACGTCGGCGTCGGAGAGCCCGTCGTCGAGTTGAGTCGCACCTTCGTCGTCGCCGCAGGTGATGCCCAGCACGCCCAGCAGGTGCAGCGCTGTTGCTGCGCAGCGTTCGGCGTCGGCATCGCCCTCATCAAAAGCCGCATTTGCGCGGCGCACAAGCCGGAAGATCACGTCGAGCGCTGAGGGCGTGGAGAAATCGTCGTCCATGGCCGCTGCGAACGCCGTCACGGCTTCGACATCCACGTCGGGAACAGACCCGCGTTCGATGTCAGGCCGCCGCACTGCAGCGTCGATGCCGTCCGGGAAGCCCGCAGCGGAGACCCGGCGGGCGAACGCATCGAGCCGGCCGACAGCGCTGCGGGTCGCTTCGAGCGAGTCGGACCCCATCTCCATGGTCCGCCGGTAGTGGGTCTGCAGCACCAGCAGGCGCACAGCGCGGGCGCCCGCAGCGTCGATCGCGTCGGCGAGCTGGGTGTAGTTGCCCAGCGACTTGGCCATCTTCTGGCTGCCGACGTTCACCATGGCGCTGTGCACCCAGTAGCGGGCAAACGCCTCGCCCATGGCGGTCACCTGGGCGCACTCGTTCTGGTGGTGGGGAAAGACCAGGTCGTCTCCCCCGCCGTGGATGTCGAAGCCGGGTCCGAGCGCGCTGAGCGACATCGCCACGCACTCGGTGTGCCAGCCGGGCCGGCCCTCCCCCCACGGCGTTTCCCAGCGCGGCTCCCCCGGCTGAGCGGCCTTCCAGAGCGCGAAATCCAGCGGTGAACGCTTGTCGGGGTCGACGTCGACTCGCGCGCCAGCATCCGCGTTGAGCTGTTCGGTGGTGCGGCCTGCCAACTTGCCGTATCCGGGGGCAGCATCGACAGCGAAGTACACGCCCTTGCCCTGCACGTCGTACGCGGCACCGAGCGAGCGCAGCTCAGCGATCACGTCGATCATCTGCGAGATGAAGTGGGTGGCATGGGGCCGCGAATGGGGACGCAGCACGCCGAGCCGATCCATCTGCTCGTCGTATGCCGCCGTGAACTCAGCAGCGACATCTGCCTCGGAGCGCTGCTCGCGCTGCGCGCGCTCCACGATCTTGTCATCGATGTCGGTGACATTCGATGCGACCGTCACCTCATAGCCCGACCACTCCAGGTAGCGCCGGATGACGTCGTAGGTCAGCGCCGTGCGGCCGTGGCCGAGGTGGGGCACGTCATAGACCGTCGGACCGCAGACATACATCGACACTGCGCCCGGCGTTCGCGGGACGAAGGCGGTCTTGCGCCGTGTCATCGTGTCGAAGATCTGCAAGCTCACTGATGCCGGAGTCCCGATCGGGCTGCAAGGGTACCGATGCGGTCAGAGGCGAACCCTGGTTTTTCTCTTCAGCCGACGGCCGTGGTCACGCTCCAGACCGCGAGGTTGTGGAGTGCGTGCAGCACCAGACTCGCCCACCAGCCGTACCGCACCCGCGCAATGGTGAACATGAGGCCCAGCCAGATCTGCGGACTCACCACCAGCGGTGCCACGATCACCGTGGCGAAGGTCCAGCTCACGTCGTAGTTGGCGAGATGCACGACGCCGAACGCGGCGATCGAGTACCACACCGGCCAGTGCGGGTGCGCCTCCCACCAGCGAACAACGCTGTCACGCCAAGCTGGAGGGACCGGCCCGATCTCGTCACCGGCATCTGGCCGCCCCACCCCGGCGACGAGCGACTGGATCCACAGGGCAGCCGACAGCAGCACGACGAGGGCGAAGACGGCCGCGACAACGATGACGGGACCGTCACCTGCCGCGAAGTACAGCAACCCGAGTGCCCCTGTGACGGCGAGCACACCCAAGCGCAGGCGAGCTGCCAGCGGGAGCCGGAACAGGAGCTCCTCGATCACCGGAGCCACGAGCACCACGAGCTCCAACTGTTCGACGAGTGGCCGCTGAAGCAGTTCGGTAATGGGAGTGTCGTCGTAGCCGGTTCTCACCGCGAGCCGGGACACCACCAGCAAGGCCAGCGAGCCGCCGAGCCCGATGACGAACAGCAGGGCGAGGCCCCCGGGCCAGTGCCTCCGATTCGTGGCGGCGCGCCAGTCCGGATGGGCACCGAAGCGCGGGCTGATCGTGCTCCACACGCCCCCTGGCGCGCCGGCGTCAGCGGGTGGAGTGCCCTCGTTGCTCAAGCGCCGTCGACCTACCCGGCGTCTTCGTCGTCTTCGTCGGGATCGTCTGGGCGGGGTTCGGGATAGAGGTGCTCGAGGCTTCCCGGCTCGACCTTGCATTCCTCGATGAACGTGTCCACATCGCTCAATCGCAACCGGATGACACGTCCGAACCGGTACGCCGGCAAGTCTCCCCGGTCAATGAAGCGGTACAGCGTGCGGGTGGTGATGCCCATGCGGTCTGCGGCCTTCAGCGTGGACAGCCAGACGATCTCTTCGTAGGGAACCTGGTGCTGTTCTTCGCCTGCTGCACCGTTGTCGCCTGATTCGGTCGGCTCGTCAGCCATCTCGCACCTCGCAGTCGGTCGGCTGTTGGCGCTCGGGGGACGCGATCGGTCCCTCCAGGCCAACGCTAGTGCGCGATCCGGCGACCAACGTGCATTTCAACATCCACCATTGATATTACGCGCTATATCGCCATATCTATGCGACCTGCTGAGTCAGTTTGCTGAAGTTTTGATAATTATTTGGTGACTTCACGCCAGCGTGCTTAAGTGTCCAGCGTGCCCGCAGATCCGCTGCCGCCAACCGATCATCGGGCTCTGCCGCCTGCACCTGCGACAAGCCGCCCCGGCGGTGGCGGCCGGTCATCACTTCGCCCGCGCGTCATCGCGGGTGGGGTCTTGTGCGGTGCTGCAGCGCTGGGACTGTGGTGGGCGTTCGAGCAGTCAGCGGCTGCGCCCGACACCAGCTACGTCGTCGCGCGGACGCGACTCGCTCCGGGCAGGGTGATCGAGTCGGCAGATGTTGCCTTGGTCTCCATCCGCCTGCCAGCCGAGATCGACGCGACCGTCTTCGGTGAGAGCGATGGCAATGACGTGGTGGGAAGTGTGGTGCTCGAAGCCATTCACCCCGGGGAACTGCTGACACGGGGTGACGTCGGCTCGCGCCGATCGACTGCCGGTCGAGACTCAGGCTATGCCGTTGCTGTCGAGCTGGATCGTCCCGGGGCCCTCAACGGGCTGATCGCGGTCGGCGAACGAGTCGACATCATCGTCACCGGACGCGTTCTCGCCGATAGTGCCGGTCCGGACACGCCCGGTCTGGTGGTGGCCGACGCGCTCGTGCTCGACGTCGACGACGGTGCTGGCACGGGGCAGCCGTCTGGCACAGTCACCGTCACCCTGCAGGTGCGCGACCGCTCCGCCGCCGTCTCGGTTGCCGGAGCCGCCGATGCAGGTGCCATCACGTTGATCCGGCCCTGGGGGACTTCTCCACAGGGGTCGGCATGACCGATCCCGCAACCCTCGCCGAGATCGAACGGTCGGTTTCCGAACGCGCCCGTCACAGCGGCCTGGACCCGCGTGCGCCAGGCGCGGGTCGGGCGGTCACCGGACTCGCCCACGAGGAGATCCGTCGCTGGAATCTCGGCTTCAAAAGCGGCGTTCACAGCCATGCAATCGACGACGCCGACGCCTGTGCCGAGCGGGTCGTGCGCAACCTGCTCGGTTACGGACCGCTCGAAGCGCCGCTGGCCGATGCCGATGTCTGGGAGATCATGGTCAATGCGCCCGATGAGATCTTCGTCAAGCGCCACCACGGTCCGAGCGGTCAGCACGACGAGTCGTTTCACGATGATGAGCACGTCCGACGCACGCTGACAAGAATCATCGACGACGCGACGGCATCCCACCGCAAGCTGGATCCCAGCGAGGGACTGCAGGACGCGCAACTTGACAATGGCGCCCGCCTGCACATCGTCCATCCCGACATTGGCCGCGGCGGTCACCTCATCTTCAACATCCGCAAGTTCACTGGCATCGCATTCTCGAGCCTGAGCGAGCTGACTTCGGCTGGCACACTGACCAGCGAGATCGCGGAGTTCCTGCGCAGTGCTGTACGTGCGCGGCTGTCGATCCTGTTCGCGGGTGCACCCGGCAGCGGCAAGACCACGCTGCTGGGCTGCTGTGCCGCTGAACTCGATCCGCACCTGCGAGTGGTCACCGCCGAGGAGGTGTTCGAACTCGACGTCCCGTTGCCCAACGTCGCTGGGATGCAGACCCGACCGGGCAGGACTGAGCGAGCTCCCGTGGACCTGCGGCGCCTTGTGGCCGGGTTCCTGAGGATGGCGCCGGATGTGGCCATCGTGGGCGAGGTGCGAGACCGCGAGGCGGTCCCGTTGCTGCTGACGCTCTCCAGCGGGGTCACCGGCTACGCGACCATCCACGCGGGATCCGCACGCCAGGCGCTCGGCCGCCTGCGGCTCATGTGCCAGCTCACACCTGACGTGGGCGAGATGCCCGTTGGAGCGATCACCCAGCTCGTGGCCGAATCAGTCGACCTCGTGGTGCACCTGCGGCGCGGTCACGCCGGTGTGGAAGTCACTGAAGTCATGGCGGTGGAAGAACCCGAAGGCGACAGCAGCATCTCGTTCGACACGACGCTGCTCTATGCGCCGGCACGCCGCGGGCATCCCCCGGAGAGAACCTCGCACGTCTCCCGGCGGGTGACGTCACATCTGGCCGCTGCGGGAACGGAGATGCCCGCGTGACCACTCTGGCATTCATCGCCGCCGGCGCTGCGGGTGTGTGGCTGTTGTCGGCCCCTGGCGGCGGCCCGACCCCCAGCGCTGCGTGGCGACGCGCATCGGTGCGCCAGGCGGCATCGACGGCTCACCCGCCGTCAGCGCCCCTGCTCCACGGCGCGCTGGCAGGCACCGCAGCGGGATTCGTGGGCTGGATCGGCGCATGGACGCTCTTCGGCGGCGTCGTGGCACCGACCCTCGCAGCAGCGCTCAGCGCGGCGATCCCCCCATGCGCTGCAACACAACGGCGCCGACGCCGCGCGGCGGACGCCTGGCAGGCGTGGCCTCGATTGCTCGCGGAGATCCGGGTCTTGGTGGCTCATCGAGGCCAGTCGATTCCGGTCGCACTGTTTGCGGCGGGAGTGCACGCCCCGGCTGGCATGGGCCCGGCATTCTCCGAAGCGGCGCGCACATGGTCGTTGAGCACCGACTTCGAAGCCTCGCTGCGCGTGCTCAAGACTGCGCTCGCGGACCCGACCGCAGACGCCGTCTGCGAGACGCTGCTCGCCGCAGACCAGATCGGCGGCGTGCAGATCGATGCTCGACTGCGTGCGCTGGCCGACGCCGCCCAAGCTGAGGCTGCCGCTCGCTCCGACGCCCGGGCCAAGCAGGCTGGTGCCCGGTTCGCACGCAGCTTCGTCGCATCGGTGCCCGCATTCATGGCCATGATCGGCCTGAGCATCGGTCGCGGGCGGCAGGCCTACGAGTCGGGCGACGGTCAACTGCTCGTGGCCTTCAGCTTGCTCGCCGTGGCCGGCTGCTGGCTGTGGGCTGGCCGGATCATGGCGATCCCGGTGCGAAAGCGAGTGTTCCTCCAATGATCACGGCGGCGTCATTCGTGCCACGCATCGCCACGCTGGCGAATGCCGATGTCGAACTCGCCGCACGGCTGCGCGAAGCCGGCGTAGCCCGGTCCCCGTTCGAGTTCCGGATACGGCAGCTCGGCGGTGCCGCCGCGAGCCTCACCATCTCGGGCACAGCGCTCGGTGCCATCGGCGTCAGACCGCTGCTCGCGCTGGCCGGGACGCTTGGGATGGCTGCCGCTGCCTACGGCATGTCCGAGTACCGCCTCGGGAGATCGACGGCGTTGCGGCGAACGCAGATCAGTGAGGAGCTGCCGATCGTTGCCGAGCAGATCGGCATGCTGCTCGCGAGCGGAATGTCGCTGACCAGCGCGCTCAATGCCGTTGCCCGGCGCGGGCACGGCATCTGCGCTGAGGGACTGGAACGCGTCGGTGCCCGCGTCGCCAGCGGCACTGCAGTCGAGCTGGCACTGGCCGAGTGGGCTGACGATGCCGGTTCGGCGGAGATCCGCAGATTCGTCGGCGTGCTCACCTTGCACGAGGACACGACCGACGTCGCTGCGCTGGTGTCAGACGAGGCCCGTTCGGCGCGCATGGAGGCGCACCGACGCCTCATCGCCCACATCGAGCGTCGAAGCGAGCAGGTGTGGATTCCCGTCACCGTCGCGGCACTGGTGCCCGGGTGCGTCCTGCTCGCGATCCCGTTCAGCGACGCACTCAGCGGGTATGCGGCGCTGTGAGTCAGCAATGAAAGGACCATCCGATGTACGACAGCTTCATCTACGCCACCCCGATAGCGGCTGCGCTCAGCGCGGCCTGTGCCGCCGCGCTTGCCGCTGCGGGGACGGCCCGGAGGCGCGCACGGCAGGGCGCACGACGCAACGAACGAGGCGAGGGAGTGATCTCGGCGGCGATCGCCGTGCTGATCATCGCCTCGCTTGGCGCCCTCATGTGGGTCGGCTTCAAGACGCTCTGGGAGAACGCCGAGGAAACGACGAATTCTGAGATCGCGAAGATCGGCAAGTGACCCGTCTGCACGCGAAGCCGTGCCGCGACGAGCGCGGTGCCGGCCTCGTTGCCCTGCCGTGGGCTGTCCTGGCGTTCCTGACCTTCCTCACGCTGGCGGTCCAGGCTGCCGTGTACTTCTACAGCACCTCGGTTCTCACAGCGGTCGGCCACGATGCGACGCGCCGCGCAGCGCTCGGCGGTGGCAGCCCCGCGGCACTCGTCGATGCTGAGCGATGGCTGCGCTCGGCCATCGGTCCTGCAGTGGATATCGAGCTGCTCCGCTGGAGCACCAGCGGCGAGACCGTTGCGCTGGAGCTGGCAGCGAGACCGCCGACGGTGCTCATCGATGCCTCTGCGCTGATCGGCCTGCAGACTGTCGAGCGCCGGTTCGAGGTGCGGCGCGAGCTGGCTCGATTCGCCGGCTCGCCATGAGGCGCATCGCCGCCAGACGCGTCCGGCATGACGCCTCGGGCGTCGTCGGGGCCGAAGTGCTGCCCTTCGTCATACTCGTCTTCGTCGGGGGCACGCTGGTGCTCGCCCAGGCCTGGGCAGCACTGGACGCCAAGATCGCTGCTGTCGCCGGCGCGCGGGAGGCAGCGCGGACATTCGTCGAGCATCGCGGGCCTCGCTTCGGCGATGCCGTCCACGCGGCGACCGACGCCGGCGGGCAGGCAATGTCCGGCTATCGGCTGAGCGGCGAGGCGTCGGTCCGGCCGGTCGGCCCCACCCGGCTGCGCCGCTGCGAGCGGGTGACGTTCGAGGCCACGCGGGAGGTCCCCCGCCTCGGGCTGCTCGGCAGCAGATGGTCGCCGGTGGCCGTCAGCGCTCGCGCCAGCGAGATTGTCGATCCGTTCCGGCACGGCCTCGACGGGCGGGCGCCCTGTGGGCAATGAGCGCGGTTCGGCACTGCTGCTCGTGCCTGCCGGTGTGCTGATCGTGGCACTGCTGGCGAGCATCGCCGTCGACAGCACGGCCGCCTTCCTGGCGCAGCGCGAGGCACAAGCAGCAGCTACCTCGTTGGCCAACGACCTCGTCTCGCTCGCCCTCGACGAATCCTCCCTTCGTCATCACGGGTCCTACCGCCTCTCCGCCTCCCGGCTCCGGCGGTTGGAGCCGTGGAGCTTGCGGACGGCGCAGGAGCGGCTGTCGGCGGTGTTCGAGCCCGGATCGGTCTCGGTGGCCATCCGCGCCACGGGCCCCGCAGCAGTGCGCGTGTCAGTGGAAGGATCGGCACGTCGAGTCATCGGCTTGATCGGGAATGTCAACGGGCAAGCGAGCCGGCCTGTCACCGCAGAGGCGATCGGGCGTGTCCGGCTCTCCGGTTAGGTCCGCTATGCCTCGGAAGGAAGGCCGAGCCGCACGGCCACCTCATTGGCCAGGAGACGCCCACGAGCAGTCAGCTTGAGGCGGCCCCCGGCGGCAGGTTCCAGCAAGTGCTCCACGTCGTCAGGCACTGCGTCGGCAGGAACACCGACTGACGTGCGCAACGCAAGCTGCAAGGCCTCCGTGCGGCGCTCGTCGGGACCCAACTCCTCGCTGCCTGACATGGGCGAGGTGCCGGACGCGATCGCCGCAATGAACCGCTCGGGCGTGCGGACGCTCCAGTAGCGCCGGCCGTCGCGATGGCTGTGCGCGGCACAGCCGATGCCCGCGTAGGAACCCTGCTGCCAGTACAGCAGGTTGTGCCGGCATTGCGCGTCGGGCCGAGCCCAGTTGGATATCTCGTAGATCTCATAGCCCGCCTGGGCAAGCAGCTCGCCGGCGAGCAGGTACTTGTCGGCCATCTCGTCGTCATCGGGATGTCGCGACGGGTCATCGCCCAGCGGCGTTCCAGGCTCTGGTGTCAGGCCGTACACGCTCAGGTGGTCGGGGGCGAGATCGATGGCCTCGACCAGCGTGTACTTCCAGTCGGTCAACGATTCAGCCAGCGAGCCGTAGATCAGGTCGAGATTGAGCTGGCCAATGCCGGCTCGGCGGACTGCGTCAACGCCCGCAGCCACCATCGGCGGGTCATGGCGACGGCCCAGCGCGTCGAGCACATCGGGAACTGCCGACTGCACGCCCAGGCTGATGCGGTTCACGCCCAAGGCCCGGTATGTCTGCATCTGTTCGGGCGTCACCAAGTCGGGGTTGCACTCCACCGTGATCTCAGCGCCTTGCGCCAGCGGCAGCTCCGCCAGCACATCGCCGAGCAACGAGGGCGGTACCAAGTTCGGCGTTCCGCCGCCGAAGAACACCGAGGTCACCGGCGGCATGCCGGCCGCCAGCTCCCGAGCCTGCCGGCGGCAGCTCGCCATGTAGTCGCCGATCAGATGGCTGCGATCGGCCCAGGTCGCAAACGCGCAGTAGTCGCATCTGTGCGTGCAGAACGGGATATGGCAATAGACGCCGAATGCGGTCGATGCGCTGTCGGACTCAGTCACAGCCAGTCACAACACGGAATCGGGCGGGTACCGCTGCGATGCCCCGTGTGCTTGGCCGCTGTCCCGATCGTCCTCAGGAAGCAGCTCAGCGGGCGCCACGCCGTAGAGCTGTGCCAAGCGCAGCAGCCGGCTCACGGCAACCCCTCGCTCGCCGCGCTCATAGGCCCCAAGCCCCGACGTACGGAACTCGCCGCCGGAGGCCTCCTCCACCTGTGCCAGCGTCATGCGCCGCCGCTTGCGCACGGCCCGCAGCCGTTCCCCCACCAGCGCATCAACCTGCCGGCGGTCGACGGGCATCTCAGCTCTTGCCGCGACGTGTGCGCCGTTGCCGGGCTTCAGTGCTGCCATCCACGAGCTCGCCGCGCTCGGCGGCCACCTCTGCAAGCTTGGCCGCCTCGGACTTCGAGAGCTTCTTCGGGATGTCCACCCGCACCACCACATGCAGGTCGCCGCGCCCGCGCCCATTGGCGCGTGGCACGCCGAGCCCACCCAACCGGATCGTGTCGTTCGGCTGGGTGCCCGCCTTCACCGCCAGATCTCGCGGCCCGTCCAGCGTCTCGAACGTCACCGTCGCTCCCAGGGCAGCTTGCAGCATCGTCACCGGCAGCTCGGCCACCAGGCTGTCGCCCTGCCGCACGAACGCGTCGGATTCGGCGACTCGCAGGTGCACGTACAGATCGCCAGCCGGACCGCCGCGAGGACCCACGGATCCGCGGCCGCTCAAGCGAAGCGTGGCACCCGAGTCGACTCCGGGCGGCACCCGCACGACGAGCGAGACACGCTCGGCCCGGCGGCCCTCGCCCCGGCAGGACCTGCACGGGTCGGCAATCTCCTCGCCCATCCCGCGACACCGGGCACACGGCGCAGCAGTGACCATCTGGCCCAGCAGGCTCTGGCGTACCTGGCGCACCTGCCCCGCGCCTTCGCAGACACCGCACACCGTCGGCGACGTGCCTTCCGCGGCGCCCGAACCGCCGCAGTCGTCACACGACACCAAGGTCCGCACGTCGATCGGCCGGTCGACGCCGAAGACGGCTTCGGCGAAGTCCAGATCCACCA
Source organism: Acidimicrobiia bacterium (assembly GCA_022827265.1). GTDB lineage: Bacteria > Actinomycetota > Acidimicrobiia > Acidimicrobiales > Poriferisodalaceae > Poriferisodalis. Next base: position 39,821 of record JAJDTF010000128.1, read on the forward strand.
CCGTCTCGTGATCGTCGCCACGCGGCGGGCCTGACGCTCGGCGGGATCCGCCCCCGCCGAAGGGGTTCCCCCCGAAGAATGACTCGAAGATGTCGCTGAGGTCGAAGTCGAATGCCGGGCCGCCCGTGCCGCCACGCAGGCCCTCATGCCCGAAGCGGTCATACCGGGCCCGCGCCTGCGGATCGGAGAGCACGGCATACGCCTCGCTGATCTCCTTGAAGCGGGCCTCGGCACTCGCGTCGCCCGGGTTCGCATCAGGATGGTGTTCTCGGGCCTTTTGCCGGTACGCGCGCTTGAGTTCGCCCTCGCTGACATCGCGGCCTACGTCGAGCAGCTCGTAGTAGTCGGCAGGCATCCGGGACAGGTCTACTGCGGGATCGCGGGCGAGATGCCCGCCGATGCATGCGCGCCGTCGCCGTCGCCGTCGCCGAGCGAGGCCGACAGCCGCCGGCTCACCGTATGCACCGCTGCCAGCGCCTTCGAGTAATCCATCCGGGTCGGGCCCAGCAATCCCACGCTGCCGACCGTGCGGCCGTCAACCTCGTAGGGCGCCACCACCACCGAGCAGTCGGCCAGCGGCTTCATGCCGGTCTCAGACCCGATCGCCACGCTGAGGCCGCGGTCGACGAGGCTGCGCAGCAGCGTCACCACCATCAACTGCTCCTCCAGCACCGACAGCACCGAACGAAGCGACGACACGGCTTCGAACTGCTCGGTGATCTTGGACGTTCCGCCCACATAGAGCTCACCGGGGTGCGATGGGTCGTCGGCCAGCGCCGCCAGCGCCGCTGCCACCAGCGCATCGGTTGCAGCATCGCCGGTCTCGGGCACTGGTGGCGGCTGCGACCGGGTGCGCCCCACAAGCGCTTCGGCCAGGATCGCGGAAGCTGCCCCCGCGGCCGGCCCCTGGGCGGCGTCGGCCAGTTCACGGTTGTTGTACACGTCAAGGTAGGTGCGCTCCACAGTGCCCGACGACATCACCAGCACCACCAGCAACCGGCCGCCTCCGAGATCCACCAGCTGAGCCGACCGGATGCTGTCTCGATCATGCCGGGGGGCGACCACCATCGCCGCGTACTCGGTCAGGTCCGACAGCAGCCGGCTGGTGTCGGCGAGCAGCTCCTCGATCTGTCCCTGGGCATGCGCGAAGAAGGCCCTCACCTGCCGGACCTCCGTGTTGTCCAGCGAGCCCGGTCCGAGACCGTCCACGAAGTACCGGTAACCCGCCTCGGTCGGCACCCGACCGGCGCTGGTGTGCGGCTGCATCAGGAAGCCGCCTGCCTCGAGCGCTGCGAGATCATTGCGGACGGTCGCTGGCGAGACATCGAGCCGGGTCATCTCGAGCACTGCGGCCGATCCGACCGGCTGCGCGCTGTCGATGAAGTTCTCGACTACCGCCTGCAGCACCGTGGCTCTGCGCTCGTCCATCACTCCTCCGCCACCAATCCTCCGCGGACCCTGGCAGCTTGCCTCGCGATGCTACCGACGCCTTCTGAAACCGACCGCTGCACCAGCGGAGGAGGCGGCGCGGTCGCGGCCCGCTGAGAAGCTGACTGCGGGGCGCATGAGCTTGTGTGTGGTCGACGAGGCTCACCATTCCACTTCGAGCACCTACCGCAAGCTGCTGGCGTGCGGCTGGCGGTACAGGCTCGGGCTGACCGGGACGCCGTGGCGCATGAGCGACTACGAAGGCTTCTCCGATGTCTGGGACACGCTGATTTGCGGCCCGGACTACTGCGAGCTTCGCAGTCTCGGCTACCTGGCCGACTTCCGAGTCGTCGAGCCGACAGTGAGGCTGCCTGATGATCTGCCTGACGACGACATGGGCGAGGACGTGCCCTGCGGGCCAGCACTCCAACGGCGGCGCAGGCAAGAACTGCCACAGCCACAGCTTCACGCCGCCGCACTGCGGAACAGGCACATGGTCGCCCGGACACGGCCACACACCCGTTCCGCTGAAACCGTGCCCGCCGCCGCCCAAATGCGCTGACGGCTACTCGGGCACCCCGCCGAACTGTGTGAAGGATGCGCCGAAGGAGTGCGCTACGGGCAACCATCGCCACGGCAGCGGCGGCTGCGGCCCTGACCATGAGCCGCCGTGCGGGGTAGGCACATGGGACCCCGGCCACGGCCACGCGCTCGTTGACCGGCCGGCGTGCACCTACGCCGACGCGAGCCACGCAACGGGGCCGATCACCTACTGCGGGACCCAATCGCACACGCACAAGACGCGCCACTTTCACTACGGCGGCGACGGCTGCCACGCCGTCGCGGACGCACACCCCACCGATCCGCCCCGCTACACGGGAGCTAACGCGTGCGCCAACTGGAAAGCCGACGTGAACAAGGCGATACAGAGCGCCAGCAGCACCTACCCGCTGCCGCCGACGGGTACGGACTGCGGCACTCTCGGAACGCATCTGAGGAACGTCGTCGGTGCCGTCGAGGGAGGCATCGACGCCCTCATCGACGCGGTCAAGGAGGGGCGGGAGATGAAGGCTGAGAGCTACGAGAAGCTGGGCGACACCGCGATTCAGGCCAATATCGAGGCACAACAGCTGTGGAACAAACTGCCGAGCGACGCCCGAACCGTCGGCGGCGTGCTCGTATGCGCCCCGGCGGGCTATCTAGGTGCTGTTGGGGGGCGGTGCGGTAGGCACCGTTGTGGGCGGCGGCCCAGGCGTCGGCACCGTTGTGGGCGGCGTTGCTGGCGGCACCATCGTAGAGGTGGGGTGTGCCATCGCAGTAGATAGGTGGGCCAATGCCGACTTTGAGAGCCTGCTATCAGAGAACAGGCAGAAGAGCACCGACGACGACAGCGGCACCGACGACGAGGATGCGGACCCTGAGCCGGAGGCCGATCCGAAGCCGACCGCTGCGGAGATCAAACAGAAGTACGACGAGATCAACGAGGCGTACCGCCGTTACCGGAACGGGGAGATCACCGCAGCGGAGATGCAACAGGCGGTCCAGCGCTTCACGCGCTGGCGCTGCGAGGAAATGGGCCACACGAACTGGTGCAACCGATGAACGCCCCGAACTACCCTGACACCATGACTGCCGAGGCGCACACCGACACGGCAGACCCCGTCGGCATGACTTACTGGCAGGCGACATGGTGGCTATACCTCCCGATACTCCCGACCGCCATGCTTGCCGTGCTGGTCATGTCCTACGCACCGTCCGGCGCGGCTGGGCTGGCCGTGTTCGCTGTCACTGTCGCTGGTTACGGAGTCACGAACTGGCTGGCTTTCGTGTGGCGGAAGCGGAGGCATCCCGAACGCTACGCAGCCTGCATGGCCGCGTTCGGAGCGGCTTGGGAACGCCGACGTAGCAGCCGTCTGCGGCCTCCCCCAGGCCCTTTTCCCCCAAGCTGAGGCGTGTCGGGCTGAGTGTCTGACGGGCTGCCAGTGCGCTCAGGTGCTCTCTAGCGCCTGCCCTGACGGCGGGTAAACATCGTTCGCGGGACCCTTCAGGGTCGGCTTCGGGTCGGCTCTGAGGGGTCTTGCGCGTGCTTGGGTTCGTGGCTGCTGGCGGGTTGAGCGCCTTGCACACTGCCGTCTGTGGCATCGGGTGTGGCTCACATCGTCGCTGAGAACGAAGCTGCGGAGCGTGCGGACAGCGGCTGTGGTGGCAATGCGGCACCGACACGGCCGGAGAGCGTGGCCGCGGGCGTGACCGGTTCTGGCATCACTACACCGACACCATCAGCACACTGCGCACCGACACAGTGCGGCACTGCGCCGACTGCCGAGAAGTCGCACACTTGGCGGAGACCGTCGGCTCGGGGCAACTGTGCCTGCCGGGGATCAGGCGAGCCAGAGTCAGTCGGCCGGATTCCCGTGAATCGGTTGGCGCGGCCCCGAAGGGCGCACGGCTGGTAGGTAGGGCGCGACGCTAGTCTGCGGAGTGTCGCCGCAGGCTCATATGCGCAGTTACATACTTTTGGGGCGAATATGCTGCTGACCTCCGGTTATCAGCAAACTGCCGGATCGCGTGAGCAGAGGATCCTGCCCCCTCCGCAGCGGGCGCACCTTCCCGCGCAGCGTCTCGGCCCAAGTAGCGTCGAGCTAGTGGGGGCAGGCACAGTGAGCGCGGCGCCCGGCGGGCGGGCCGCCACTGCGGGAGCAGGGCGCTGATGCCCGGAGGAGCGGTGCGGCTGGTCAGCGGTGCCGACGAGATCCTCACGGCCGAGGCGGTGCGAGCCGCCGTCGCCGAGCTGGTGGGCGAAGCCGACCGCGCAGAGGTGCTCGATGAGTTCGCCGGCGATGAGTACACGCTGAACGATGTCGTCATCTCGGCATCGACGCTGCCGATGCTGGCAACCCACCGGGTCGTCGTGGCCCGTGGGCTCAGCCGTTTCGGCGCGGCCAATCTCGCCCCGCTGATCGCGTGGCTGGACGATCCCTGCCCCACCACCGACCTGGTGCTCGAGTGGGACTCCGGTCGTGTGCCGCGCCCGCTGGCCGAGGCCGTGGAGGCCAGCGGGGGCCACCGGGTCGCATCAGACGTGCCCGGCGGGGCGCGCAACCGCCGGACATGGCTGGAGGAGCGTCTCGCAGAGGCACCGGTCCAGCTCGATGCCCGAGCCCGCGCGAGCGTCGCCGACCACCTCGGCGCCGAACTCAGCCGTCTCGGATCGCTGCTCGACACGCTGGCGGCGGTCTTCGGCGAAGGCGCCCGTCTGGACGCCGACGACGTGCTGCCCTACCTAGGGGCCGAGGGCGACGTCCCGCCGTGGGAGCTGACCGACGCGATCGACCGGGGGAACGTGAGTACGACCCTCGCAGTGCTGCAGCGCATGTGGGGTGCGGGCCGGCACCCCCTCGCAGTCACGGCCACCGTCGCCAACCACATCACCCGGATGGCCCGCCTGGACGGCGCCGACGCCACGAACGAGAAGGACGCCGCTGCCGTGCTGGGCCTGCGCGGATCCACGTTTCCGGCCCGCAAGGCACTCGATGGCTGCCGGCGGCGCGGCAGCGAGGGCATTGCCCGAGCTGTCGAGTTGCTCGCAGCGGCCGACATGGACATGCGCGGACGGTCCGGACTCGACGCTCGCTGCGTTGCCGAGATCCTCTGTGCGCGGCTCGCCGCCGGCACCCGCTGAGGGCGGCGCTAGACGCCGTTGCGGGATGCTGTGCGAGTGATGAGGCGCGACTTGCGCCGGCCCGCCTCGTTCCGGTGGATGACACCTTTCGCGGCGGCCTTGTCGAGTCGCTTCTGAGCGAGACGGATGAGCTCGCCGGTGGGCTCGCCCGCCTCCGCGGCTGCGATCACCGCCTTCTCACGCGTCCGCAGTTCTGAGCGCACGGCACGATTGCGCACCCGCCGCGCCTCGTTCTGACGATTGCGCTTGATCTGGCTCTTGATGTTGGCCACGAAGGCATGCTCTCCGTCTCGAAACCGGCCCCGCAGGGTACCGTGCGGCCTGCGATGCGCCACGTGCCCCCAAGAGGCTGAGCCGAACGGCGAAGCCGTGGCCCGAGCGGCCCGTGAGCGGAGCGAACATGAGCGGGAAGTAACAGGTGACGCGACGAGGAAGTCCGCCAATCCGCGCACGTTCTCAAGCTGGCGGCGCCGGAACCGGATCGATTCGGAACTTCTCGATCATCGCCCATATCGATCACGGGAAGTCGACGCTGTCGGACCGGATCCTGGAGTTGACCGGTGCTGTGGAAGAGCGCTCGATGCGCGCCCAGTACCTCGATTCGATGGAGCTCGAGCGCGAGCGCGGCATCACCATCAAGGCCCAGAACGTCCGGGTGAGCTGGCAGGGCCACACCCTGCACCTCATCGACACGCCCGGACATGTCGACTTCGGCTACGAGGTCAGCCGGTCGCTGGCGGCATGCGAGGGCGTGGTGCTGCTTGTCGATGCCGCGCAGGGCATCGAGGCGCAGACGCTGGCCAACTGCTACCTGGCCCTCGAGTCGGATCTCACCATCGTCCCGGTGCTCAACAAGATCGACCTCCCCGCGGCCGAACCGGATCTGTACGCATCGGAGATCGAGCGCGTGCTGGGAATCGACTCGGGCGAGGTGCTGGCCATCTCGGCCAAGACCGGCGAGGGCGTGGAAGCGCTGCTCGACGCGATCATCGAGCGGATCCCCCCGCCGGGCGGCGATCCGCGCGCCCCGCTCCAAGCGCTGATCTTCGATTCCCACTTCGACCAGTACCGCGGCGTCGTCTCCTCGGTGCGAGTCATGAACGGCCGGTTGTGCGCCGGCGACCGGTTGCGCTTCATGCACACCGGCGGCCTGCACCTGTCCGAGGAGGTGGGCCTTCGCCTGCCTGCGGTGACACCGACCGATGCGCTGGGCCCCGGCGAGGTGGGGTACCTCATCGCCGGCATCAAGGACGTGGCAGAGGCTCGCTCGGGTGAGACGGTGACCTCGGCGTCGGAGCCGGCGGACACGCCGCTGGCCGGTTACGACGACCCGAAGCCGATGGTTTTCTGCGGTCTGTACCCCGTCGACGGCGACGAGTACCCCGACCTGCGTGACGCACTGGCGAAGCTGAGGCTCAACGACGCATCGGTGACATTCGAGCCTGAGACCTCCGGTGCGCTGGGGTTCGGTTTCCGCTGCGGCTTCCTCGGCCTGTTGCACATGGAGATCGTCCGTGAACGGCTCGAGCGCGAGTTCGGGCTCTCGCTGATCGCGACCGCGCCCTCGGTGGCCTACCGGGTACGCACCGACGACGATGAGGAGCTGGCGGTGGACAACCCGTCGGACCTCCCGCCGGCCGGCCAGATCGCCGAGATCTCAGAGCCGATGCTCACCGTGTCGGTGCTGACGCCGAGCGCCTACACGGGAGCGGTCATGGACCTGTGCCAGTCGCGCCGGGGCTCGATGACCTCCATGGACTACCTGTCGCCCGAACGCGTCGAGCTGCGCTACGAGCTGCCGCTGGCAGAGGTCGTGACCGACTTCTTCGACCAGCTCAAGAGCCGTACCCAGGGATATGCCAGCCTCGACTACGACCACGCGGGCTATCGCGCCGAGCGCCTGGTACGGGTGGACATTCTGCTCAATGGCGAGCCGGTGGATGCGTTCTCAGCAATCTGCCACCGTGACGGCGCTTACCCCTACGGCAAGGCCATCACGGCGAAGCTGGCCGAGCTCATCCCGCGCCAGCTCTTCGACGTGCCCATCCAGGCCGCGATCGGCGGGCGGATCATCGCCCGCGAGACGGTCAAGGCCAAGCGGAAGGACGTGCTGTCGAAGTGCTACGGCGGCGACATCACCCGCAAGCGCAAGCTGCTGGAGCGTCAGAAGGAAGGCAAGAAGCGGATGAAGGCCATTGGGCGTGTCGAGGTGCCCAACGAGGCCTTCGTTTCTGCGCTGCGTCTCGATTCGTAGGCCGCGCCCGCTGCGGAGGCGGCAGAACTCTCTGCTCACGCGATCCAGCAGGTTGCAACGTCGCAGAATCTCCTGCCGCCTCCTCCGCTACGGCATCTGTGGGTTCACCGTCTCAGCTCCTGAGACGTGCAGGCGTTCTGCAGATGGCTCAATGGTGACCCCGGCGACGACGACGGCTTCGGTCACTGTCTCGTGGGCGACCCGGCCGCCGAGGCCCACCGGCGCGAGAACCTGGCCGACATCGTGTCGGGCGTGCAGGGCACGTACCGCCTCGCGGCCAGCGCGGCTCGCCGAGCGGGCCACGAGCACATCGATGCGGTCGATTCCCGCAGCGTGGAGCTGGCCCAGCGCACGTGCAGGATCCGGACGGTCCACCACCACGACAAGCGGGTCGGTGCGCTGCACGACAAGATGCGGCCCCGCCGGAGGCACAGGCCGGTGGGTGCTGGCCGCCGCCCACACGCCGACGCCGGCCGCGACGACCGCCAGGCTGCGCAGGGCGCCGGCCAGGTTCCCGAACAGGCGCGGTGCGGCCACAAAGAGCCCAGCGCAGCATCCGGCTGCCGCAGCCGCGGCAGTCAATTCAGCAGCCTCGATCTGCGGCCATCCCAGCGACGCGCCCCAACGCGCCACCCCCGCTACCCACCCCATCATCAGCCTGGTCGGCAGATGCAGTACCGATGCAACCGCATCGCCGGCGAGGCCGCCCGTGAGACCGCCGACGAGGCCCCAGACCATCGCCGGGCCTGCGACCGGACCAGCCAGGACGTTGGCAGGAATGCTCACGAGCGGCAGCGAGCCGAAGACGGCGAGCTGAACCGGCAGCACTCCCGCCTGGGCGCACAGCGTGGCGGCGAGCGCCAGGCGCAGCCATTGCGGCCCCCACAGCAGGCGTGAGATGCGGCGAGCCCCGACCACGATGGCAGCGGTCGCGGCGACCGACAGCTGGAAGCCGACCGATCGGACGAGCAACGGATCGACAAGCAGCAGCACGATGACCGCCAGTGCCAGCAGCCGCGTCGCCGATGCCCGTCTGCCGACTGCATGCGCGCCGACGGCGAGAGTGGCGAGTACGCACGCCCGCAGCACCGAGGGCTCGCCACGGGTCAGCACGGCGAACTGGATGAGGAGGGCTGCCACGGCGATCAGCCGGGCCCGGGGTCGAAGCCCGGCCAGCAAGGGTGCGAACAGCAGCAGCACGAACGCCACGTTCGAACCCGACACGGCGAGCAGGTGGGTGAGCGATGTCGCCCGGAAGTCGTGCACGACTTCGGGCAGCTGATCCCGGTCGTCGCCGTACACGAAGCCGGCGAGCAGCGCTGCATCGCGCGGCGACAGCGATTCCCCCGATGCCTCCACGAGCCCGCGCAGCGAGTTCGCAATGCGGAACGGCGCGCTGCCGCCGCCGAGACGGTGTGCTGTACGGATCTCCGCGGCCCCTGCGAGATGCCGGGGCCACAGGAAGGGGCGGTCGGCGGGCTCGGCCGGTTCTGCGGTCACATTCAGGAGCCAACGCTCCCCCATCGCCGCATCTTCCAGCCGCCACGCGGGCGGGCCCCGTGCCCAGCCCTCCCACCGGTGCTCGGCGCCGCCGATCGTCGCACTGAACAGCACGACCAAAGCGCCCGAGCGCCAGCGGGGATCGCCGACCAGGCGCACCTCGCCCTCGAATTCCCCGCCCGTCACGGAGCTGAGCTGGGCGAGCTGCACTCCCATGGCAACCGCCGCGAGCACCAGCAGGCCGACCGGGATGAGCACTCGCGCACGGCTCGCTATGCCCGCGGCGCCGAGTCCGATGCCCAGTGCAACGCCCCACCACCACGAGCCCCGCCACAGCGACACCGGGGGTGCCCACAGCGCGCCGGCCGCGGTGGTGATGGCACCCGCCACCAACCACCGGTCCGCAACAGCGCTGAGACCTCCGAACCGGCGAGGCGCCGCCCGTTGCGGGGTAGCCGGGCCGAGTGCGCCCGCCTGGATCGATGCAATCGACGGCCGGAGCGCCGCGGCCCGCTCGGGCGATTCAAACGGTTGCATGGGGCCGTAACCGGGACAGCTTGGAGGGTCCGATCCCGGGCACCTGCTCGAGTGCATCCAGCGTCGCGAACGGGCCGTGCTCGGCCCTGTAGGCGATGATTGCCGCCGCCAGTGACGGGCCGATGCCCGGCAGCTCGTCGAGCTGCGCTGCCGTGGCGGCATTGACATCGATGGGCCCGGCCGGATCCGAGCCTGGCGTCCCGACTGCGGGCAGCTCGCCCTCGACCGGCACATAGATCTGCTGCTCGTCGTGCAGCCGCTCTGCCAAGTTGACCGCTGCTTCATCGGCGTCGGCATCCAGCCCGCCGGCCGCATCGACGAGGTCGCCGACCCGGGAGCCAGCAGGAACCTCGTAGAGCCCCGGCTGCCGCACCGCACCGGCAAGGTGCACCTTCAGCAGCGATGGTTGCGTGGTCGCCACCGGGAGGGGTGCCTCGGCCGCTGCGAGCGGCAGCTCGATGGGCTCGGGCGAGCCGTGGCGGACGCCGGCCAGGAATCCTGCTGCAACCAACGCGCCGACGGCACCCAGCAGCACCAGGACCGGCACCACGCCGACCCGCCGTGCGAATCCCGCTGCCTCTGTCGCGACCGAACGCCAGTCGGTAGAGCGCCCGTGTGCTGACGGCCCTGGGCCCGGCGCCCGCATGCAGGCGACCCTAGTGAGCGCCTTTGTTTAAGTTTCGATGAATTTCCATACACCGACACCTGCGAACACTGTGGTGCGCGGCAATGATGGCCCCGGCAAACTCCTTGAGCCGGAGGAACGACGGTGACATCTTCAGCCCACCCCGCCACCGACAAGCCCAACGGTGCCAGCAGTGGCCCTTCCGGTGGTCCGGTTGCCGGCATTGACATCCAGCCGGTCACGGCGTGGATGGCCGACCGGGTCGAGCTCAGCCCGCCGCTGCAGTTCGAGATCATCGCCGGCGGGCACTCGAACCTCACCTACCGCGTCAGCGACGCCATGGGCTGCCGGTGGGTGCTGCGCCGTCCGCCGCTGGCGCACTTGCTGGCCGGGGCGCGCGACATGGTTCGCGAGCACCGCATCCTGGCTGCGCTGGAGCCGACGCCGGTCCCGACACCGCCGGTGGTGGGCCTCTGCACTGATGCCGACGTCAATGGCGCCGACTTCTACGTGACCGAGTTCGTGGACGGCACCGTGCTGCGCTCGCTGGCCGATGCCGATCTGCTCACGCCTGAGGCCCGGGGCGCGCTGAGCCGACAACTGGTCGAAGTGCAGACCGCCATCCACGACACCGATCTCGAGGCAACCGGTCTGGACACCCTCGGCCGCCCGAACGACTACGTCGCCCGGCAGCTTCATGTGTGGCGTCGCCAGTTCAATGCGATGACCTCGCGGGATCTGCCGATCATCGAGAGCGTCCACGAGCTGCTCGTGGCGTCCATTCCGCCCCAGACCGAGGCCACGCTGGTGCACGGCGACTACCGCTTGGACAACTGCCTGTCGCGGGTCGACGGCGGATTGGCGGCCGTGCTCGACTGGGAGATCTCGACGCTGGGCGACCCGCTCGCCGACTTCGGGTTCTCGCTGGGCTACTGGGTGGAGCCCGGCGACGGCTTCAATCCCCTGGGCCACGACGCCACCGCAGCCGAGGGCTTCTGGACTCGCGAGGAGCTGGCGAACGCCTACGGCGAGCTGACCGGCCGTGACGTCAGCGCCATGAGATGGTTCTTCGCGTTCGCGAGCTGGCGGTTGGCGTGCATTCTCGAGGGTGTACATGCCCGTTATGTGGGCGGCGCCATTCCGGAGATTCCCCCGGAGGTTCACGAGTTCCCCCGCAGCATCGTGGCGCTTGCCGAACGCGCAGAAGCGGTGCTGGCCGATCTGTGACCTGTCCGCGATGAGGTGACGTCTGGGGACGCAGCGTCCCTCGGGCACGGCGACCGCACGGCGGTATGGTCCCCGCCGTGAAGGTGGACGGCGGCATCAGCACCGACGGCGGCTTCGACAACCTGATGGAGTCGAGCCGCGAGCAGGAGGCGCTGGGCTACGACGGCCTGTGGGCGCCCGAGACCATCCACGACCCGTTCACGATGCTCCCGCTGATGGCGCACGCCACGTCGTCGGTGGACCTCGGCACGAACATCGCGGTGGGCTTTGCCCGCAACCCGATGTCGCTCGCCTACAGCGCCAACGACATCCAGACGTTGTCGGAGGGCAGGTTCATCCTGGGTCTGGGCAGCCAGCTGCGCCCGCAGATCACACGGCGTTTCTCGATGGAGTGGTCCAAGCCGGCAGCTCGCATGCGCGAGATGATCATGGCGATCAAGGCCATCTGGGACTGCTGGAACAACGGCGAGAAACTGAACTTCCGCGGCGACTTCTACGAGCACACCTTGATGACGCCGTTCTTCGATCCCGGGCCCAATCCCTACGGCACGCCGCGACTGGCGCTGGCCGGCGTGGGCCCGCTCATGACCGCAGTGGCAGGCGAGACCTGCGACATCTTCCTCTGCCACGGCTTCACCACCGAGAAATACCTGCGTGAAGCGACTGTCCCGGCAATCGAGCGGGGTGCTGCCCGAGCGGGCCGCGATCCCAGCGAGATCACCATCTCGGGAGAGTTGTTCATCGTGACCGGCAACACCGAAGAGGACATGGAGAAGGCGCGTCAGGCCACCAAGCAGCAAGTGGCCTTCTTCGGCCGCACGCCCGCGTACCGGACCGTGCTCGAATGCCACGGCTGGGGCGACATGCAGACCGAGCTGCATGCGATGTCCGAGGAGGGCCGTTGGGTCGAGATGGCGAACCTGGTCGATGACGACATCCTCGATGCGTTCGCCGTGGTGGCCGAACCCGAACAGATCGCCACCGAACTGAAGCGCCGCTACGCCGACGTGGTCGACCGGGTCAGCTTCTACGCCCCCTACCAAGGCGACCGCCAGCGCTGGCAGGCCGTCTTCAACGACCTGAAGAGCTAGCGCCAGCTCACGCGGGCCGGTGCATCTGCGGGCCGCTATGGTCCCCGCCATGAAGGTAGACGGCGGCCTCGGAGTCACAAGCGGATTCGACAACCTCATGGAGTCGAGCCGAGAACAGGAAGCGTTGGGTTACGACGGCTTGTGGGTGCCAGAAACCAGCCACGATCCGTTCACGATGCTCCCGCTCATCGCACATGCGACCGAGACGGTGGACCTCGGCACGAACATCGCGGTGGGCTTTGCTCGCAACCCGATGACACTGGCCTACAGCGCCAACGACATCCAGACCCTGTCGGAAGGGCGGTTCATCCTGGGGTTGGGCAGCCAGATCCGTCCGCACATCACCCGGCGATTCTCGATGGAGTGGTCCAAGCCGGCGGCCCGCATGCGCGAGATGATCATGGCGATCAAGGCCATCTGGGACTGCTGGAACAACGGCGAGAAGCTGAACTTCCGGGGTGACTTCTACGAACACACCTTGATGACGCCGTTCTTCGATCCCGGGCCGAATCCCTACGGCACGCCGCGGCTTGCGCTGGCGGGCGTCGGCCCGCTGATGACGGCTGTGGCGGGTGAGACCTGCGACATCTTCCTCTGCCACGGCTTCACCACCGAGAAGTACCTGCGTGAGGAGACGATCCCGGCACTCGAGCGGGGTGCTGCCAGAGCCGGGCGTGACCCCAGCGAGATTACGATCTCGGGGCCGTCATTCATCGTCACCGGCAACACCGAAGAGGACATGGAGAAGGCGCGCCAGGCCACCAAGCAGCAAGTGGCGTTCTACGGCTCCACGCCTGCCTACCGGCCGGTCTTGGACTGCCATGGCTGGGGCGACATGCAGACCGAGCTGAACGCCATGTCCAAGGAGGGCCGTTGGGTCGAGATGGCCAACCTGGTCGATGACGACATCCTCGATGCGTTCGCCGTAGTGGCCGAGCCCGAGCAGGTGGCCACCGAGCTGAAGCGCCGCTTCGACGACGTCGTCGACCGAGTCAGCTTCTACGCCCCCTACAAGGGCGACCGCTCCCGCTGGGAGACGATCTTCAACGACCTGAAGAGCTAGCACCCACTGCCTCACCAAAGGGTCGTTTCCGTGATGGCACCCAGCTACCAACTGCACCACCTGTGCATCTACGAACGCCAGCCACGCGATGCCATGTGGAACTGGCTGCGCTGGTATCACGCCATACCCGCGTATTACTGGGAGGGTTACGCCGACATGCACCACACCGGCGAGGGAGGAGTCGATTACACCTTCCTGGCCTGCGGCAGCCCGTTCCAGATGCAACTCGAAGCGCCGCCGTACCAATTCGAGTATGAGCGGCGGTGGTTTGCCGAACACGGCTCAGGCATCAACCACATCTGCTGGATCGTTCCCAATGCCCTCGAGACCGTCGATCACCTGCAATCCGCCGGCGCCACCGTGGCCATGCCCTATGAGGAGTTCGGCGGCACCTACAACGGCTTCGTGGCCATCGATACCGAGGGCCGCTGGGTCGAGATCATGGAATACGTTGGTGGCTTCAAGACTCCCGACGTCGAGTTCCGTCCCGTCGGGCACGTCGGGTTGCAGACGCTCGGCGTCGTGCAACTGTGCCGAAACCTCGATGCACAGGTCGACTGGTATTGCGACGTGCTGGGCCAGCGCATCGTGCACGATGCGCGCAGTGACAACGACGGCGTCGTGTATCTGGCCGACCACACCTATGCGAGCCGGCCGTGCATAAGCGTGCTGGCGACTCCCGCACTGGGCGCGGAGCACGTGCTCATGGACCGCCATGGGCCAGTGATCTCGTCGGTGCTGTATCAGGCTGCCGACGTCGCGCAGGCCTACGCCGATGCCGTCGCCGCGGGCTTCGAAGAGATATCAGCACCAGCGCACGACGACCGCATCGGCAGTGTCACGGGTTACTTGCGCGAGCCGTCGGGGAACATCGTCCAGATCCGCGAGCGGTTCGAACTCGCTGCGTGACGGTTCGCGGCATCCATCACGCCGGGCTCGTCGTCGACGATCTCGATGCGGCCGTGGAGTTCTACTGCGCCCTGTGTGACATGGAGATCGTCGAGCGCGACCACTGGCAGGCGCCTGCGCCGCTGGAAGACCAAGCGGTGGGGCTGAGTGGTTCGTCGGCCGACGGCGTGATGCTGCGCAGTTCAGGCTCATACCTTGAGCTGTGGCGATACACAGCACCAGCGCAGACCGGTCAGACCCCAGGGCAGTTGGATGCTCACGAACTCGGATTGCGCCACCTCGCCATTGAAGTCACCGAGGTAACCGAAGCGCTCGACCGGGTGGTCGAGCTCGGAGGTAGACGGATGGGCGATCCCGTTCGCCTCGGTGCGGGCGGCGCCGAGGTCGTCTACTGCCGGGATCCCTTCGGCACGATCCTGGAACTGCTGTCGACTGGCACCGCACTCGCATCGATCGAGGACCTGTGAGTCACCGCCCAATTCAGGATCTCGCCGCCCGGCGCCGGGACTGGCAATCCGAGGCCAACAAGTGAAGCGAAACGCCCCGTCGTTACTGCCATTCCAGATCGTGATGGGTGTCACGACCGGGGCAATCGGAGCCATTGTGGCTGTCCTCGGCGAGTTGCGAGATGAACTCGGGTTTCGCGACACCAGCATCGGGATCATCGTCGCGGCTGGATTCCTGGCATCGTTCCTCGCGCAGATCGTCCTCGCCCCATATGCAGATCGCGGGCACGGGCGTCGGATGGCAGTGGCGGGCATCGCATTGAGCTCCGTTTCGCTCATCGTCATGGCGCTGGTCGATGCGGCGGGACTATGGGTGGCCTCGCGAGCGGCGCTGGGGTTTGCCGGTGGGCTGCTGCTGCCTGGACTGCGGCGCGCCGCGACCGTGCTCGATCCTCAGCGAGCCGGTGAGAACCTGGGACGGCTCATTGTCGGTGAGATCATCGGCTTTGTCATCGGGCCGATCTTTGCTGCGCTGCTCGCCGAAGCCGGTGGCATCCGCCTGCCATTCGTGGTGTTCGGTGTCGGCATGGCGGCTTTCTTGCCGTTCGTCGCACGCCTGCCCGCTGATCAGGGTCGTCAGATGCGCCGGGCTCGGCAATCGGCCGACTTGTTCGGATACCGCCGCCTGCAAGGGGCTCTGGTCCTGATCTTCGGCTACTTCTTCCTCATCGGTGCGTTCGAAGCCGTCCTGCCGCTCATGGTGGTCGACCGGGGTGGCGGCGCTCTGGAGACCGGCATCGCATTCACGATCTTTGCCATTCCCATCGCGTTCGTCAGCACCCGTGCCGGACGTACGGCGGATCGATTGGGCGCCGCGCGTGTCGCGACGATCGGTATGGGCATCTCAGCGCTGGTGTCGATCAGTTACGGACTCATTCCAGGCATCTGGCCACTCGTGGCGGTGATGACATTGGCCGGGATTGCGGACGGCTTCGGCTTCACTGCCGGCCAGGTTGCCGTGTCGCGCGCCGTTCCCGAGGAACGTCAAGCAGGGGCCCTCGGCCTGATGGGTGCAGCAGAAGTGCTCGGCGCAGGAATTGCAGCGATTCCCGCCGCCGCCATGCACGAAGCATGGGGAGCGGGCCCGACATGGATGGCCGCAGGTGCGGCAAGCTTGGTGTTACTGCTTGTCGGGCACCTGCGACTCCGCGGGACTGAGCCCGTGAGCCCACCGCATCGGCCTGTGGGCTGGACACCCACCGAGCTGAACCTCACGCCACCAGAGTGACGTCAGCGCCTCAACCGCTCCGCCGCATCTCATCGACGGCCCCATGAGCCGAACTGGATCAGTCGAACAGGCGCATCGGGTCACTCATGTCGTGGTAGCCGAGGTAGCCGCCGCCGACCGACGACGCGTCGTAGAGGGCGTAGCCGAGCAGCTCTTGGGCGCGGCGCGGCAGGCCGCGAGCGATCTCGGGGGGCACGTTGGTGTAGCTGTTCTCCACCGGGCGGAGCCACCCGGCACAGAACCCGGTCGACAGCGCTCGGCGTCGACGGTCCGTCGTGAGGTTGGCCCCGCCCGCATGCAACAGGTCGCCTCGGAAGAACAACGCTGAGCCGGCCCGCATCGCTGCACAAGTGATCTCGTCGCTCGACGGCAGTCGACCCGGCTCCCAGCGGTGACTGCCCGGCACAACGAGCGTGCCCCCGATCTCGGGCGTGATATCGACGAGTGCCGCGATGCTGTTGACGATCATCGGCGCGCCAGGACGGGCGAAGTTCCAGGCATCATCGTCGCGATGCAACGGCTGCGCTGATTCGCCGGGGCCGATGTCGATGACTTCGCCGTTGTTCAGGATCACGACAGGGCTGATCGGCCCAATGACCTGCTCCGCATAGCCGACGAGCCGCTCGTCGGTCATGATCCGCACGAACGTCGGTGCCTTGGTGACCAGCCCTTGCAGACGCTTGGTTCGCAAGCCAAGGAAGTCATCGGATGCCGCTGTTCCTGAATCGGTGCCGGCGTGGGCCGCTAGCCACGGCTCAAGCTCCGTATTGAACCGCTCCAGTGTCCAAGCAGGCAGCCAATCCTCAACGATCACGCCGCCATCCCGGTCGCTGACCTCGCAGATGTCCTCCAACGAGCAATCGCCTGGCAGTCGCGTCAGTTCAGCACCCATGGAGGCTCGCAGCGTCGAGGTTGGTCACCATGGAAACGTCACGTCCGCCGTCGAATAGCGCCGGAGGCACTGTCCTCCAGTCGGCGAGTTCCGCCGACGCAGCCAGCGCCAACGCATGACAACGTAGATGATTCGTTGATCGCGGTCGCCAAGGAGCTGCCATGAACGACAACGCCGCCCAAGAGATACGTCGCCGCGAGGACCCGGACTTTCTCGAACACTGCTACCGCAGGGTGCTGCGGGAACTCGGATTCGCCGACGAGCACGCCGAAATCGTGGCGCGATGCGTTTCCGACGGGGACCGCAACGGAAAGCTCACCCAAGGCATGGGCGTCTTCGAGATACCGGTGCTCCTGGCGCGCACCGGGACGATGGATGTCGCCGCGAGACCTGAGATCGTCGATGAAGGACCCACCTGGGTCGTGATCGACGGCAACCGCTCGTCGGGCCAGTGGGCGCTGACGATGGCGATGGAGGCCGCCATCGCCAAGGCTCGCGAGCACGCCATCGCCATCGGCTTTGCCCGTGACTTCAACGACGCCGGCGCCTTCGGCACCTATGTTCGCATGGCTGCCCGCCACGGCATGATGGCAATGGCCACCAACAACAGCCTGCCGCTGGTCTCGCCGTGGGGCGGGATGCAGAACGTGCTGTCTGGGGCGCCGTTCGCTGCTGCCACGCCTGGCGGCGAGCAACCGCCGATCGTCACTGACATCCAGGCCATCGAGGTCCATGACGGCGACCTGAGCGAGGCGTACTTCGAGGGCCGAAGGCTCGGCGGTGACTACCTGGCCGACCCAGACACCGGCGAGCTCACCGACGATCCGGCGCCGTACTTCGAACGGATGGAGGAGTACGGCCGAATCTCTGATTGTCGGGCTCCAACGGTGTTCAGTTCGCCGCGGATGTATGCCTTCAACCTGTTCACCGAGATGCTCGCCGGCATCATCAATCCTGGCGCTCGCATGAGTCCCGAGATCGCCGGCCCGCCCTCGTACTGGCTGGAGCCTCGAGAGGAAGCACTCACCGGTGGCGCTTGCGTGATCGTGATCGACCCGTCGCATTGGATGGGCAACGACGCCGCCAGCCGTCGCTCCGACGTGCTGTTCAACCACGTCAAGAGCGCCAAGCGGCGTCCGGGTGTCGACGAGATCTACCTGCCCGGCGAGCGCGGCTGGCGCAACATCGAGGCCCAGGCGCGAGTCGAGATCATGCCGGCCCACTGGGAGTCATTTGTGCGCATCGTCGACAGCGTCGGGCTGGACATAGAGGCGCTACGGGCCGAGCACGGCGCGGACTAAGGCCTCAATCTGTCGCGCCTGGAGCGAGCGCGATGCGCTGCCCGGTGCCCAGTCTCAGTCGCGGTACTCCACGCCGGGCAACACGCACATCATCTCGTAGACCAGGTTGGCCGCCGTAAGCGACGTCAGTCCGGTGCTGTCATAGATCGGCGCCACCTCGACGAGGTCGAAGCCGACGATGTCGAGCCCCCTGCAACCGCGAATGATTTCGAGCGCCTGAGGAACTGTCAGGCCTGCCACTTCGGGCGTGCCGGTGCCCGGCGCGAAGGCGGGGTCGAGCCCGTCGATGTCGAAGCTGATGTACACCGGTCCACCACCAACCTGATCTCGCACTTCGTTCATGAGCGGCACGAGGCTGCGATTCCAGCAGTCCTCCACCTGGACCACCCGGAAGCCCTGCGAGCGGGACCAGTCAAAATCATCGGCGGCGTAACCCGTGCCGCGCATGCCGATCTGCACCACCCGCTTGCAATCGAGCAGGCCTTCCTCGACGGCGCGCCGGAAGGGCGTGCCGTGTGCTATCGATTCGCCGAACATGTGCTCATTGATGTCGGTGTGGGCGTCAATGTGGACGAGTCCGACCGGGCCGTGCTTTGCGGCCATCGCGCGCAGGATCGGCAGCACAATGGTGTGGTCGCCCCCCAATGTCGCCGTGATCACACCGTGACTGAGCAACGAGCGATAGTGCGCAGTGATCCGGTCGACCGCATCGGCGAGGTTGTACGGGTTGGTTGCCACGTCGCCGGTGTCATCGATGCGGAGGCTGTCGAACGGCGCGGCCCGCGTGGCCATGTTGTACGGGCGCAAGAGCACCGACTCGTCGCGGATGCCTCTCGGCCCGAATCTCGCGCCTGGCCGGTTCGACGTGCCGATGTCGAAGGGAACACCCACCACGGCAACATCCAGCTCAGCGGGATCGTGAGCTGCGGGCAGCCTCATGAATGTTGCGATGCCCGCGAATCGAGGCATCTCGTTGCCGCCCAACGGTTGCGGGTTGTCTGCCATCTGTACCCCTCTAAGCCCGGATTCACCGGTTTGTTTGGGGTGTGGGGGTTGTCGCGTCCACCGGAAAGGCCTCCTGACGTGGCATTTTGCCGTTGATTGCTGTTCGGCGTGATGCCAGGCCGGGAGGCACTTTCTGTGAGGACGATAACGCAGG
>JAJDTF010000077.1 GCA_022827265.1 Acidimicrobiia bacterium
CGCGGCGGCGGCGCCTCGGGCACGCAGCGCTTCGCCCCCCTCAACAGTTGGCCCGACAACGGGAACCTCGACAAGGCGCGCCGGCTGCTGTGGCCGGTCAAGCAGAAGTACGGCCGCAAGATCTCGTGGGCCGACCTGATGATCCTGGCCGGCAACGTGGCCCTGGAGTCGATGGGCTTCGAGACGTTCGGCTTCGGCGGCGGCCGCGAGGACGTGTGGGAGCCCGAGGAGGACATCTACTGGGGCCCCGAGAACGTCTGGCTCGACGACGAGCGCTACAGCGGCGACCGGGAGCTCGCCGACCCGCTGGGCGCGGTGCAGATGGGCCTGATCTACGTGAACCCCGAGGGACCCAACGGCACGCCCGACCCGCTGGCCGCGGCCCGGGACATCCGCGAGACCTTCGCCCTCATGGCCATGGACGACGAGGAGACCGTTGCGCTCATTGCCGGGGGCCACACCTTCGGCAAGACCCACGGCGCCGCCGACGGTGATGCCCATGTCGGCCCTGAGCCCGAAGGCGCTGCCTTGGAGGAGCAGGGCCTGGGCTGGACGAGCACGTTCGGCAGCGGCAAGGCGGGCGACGCGATCACCAGCGGCCTCGAAGGCATCTGGACGCCCACGCCGGTGGCCTGGGACAACTCGTTCTTCGAGGTCCTGTTCGGCTACGAGTGGGAACTGTCCCAGAGCCCCGCCGGTGCCCACCAGTGGGTGCCGACCGATCCGGCTGCGGCCGACACGGTGCCCGACGCGCACGATCCGTCGAAGCGCCACGCGCCGGTGATGCTCACCACCGACCTCTCGCTGCGGATGGATCCGATCTACGAGCCGATCTCGCGGCGGTTCCTCGAGAATCCCGACGAGTTCGCCGACGCATTCGCCCGGGCGTGGTTCAAGCTCACCCACCGCGACATGGGACCTGTCTCGCGCTACCGCGGACCGGAGGTACCCGATGAGCAGCTGATCTGGCAGGACCCAGTTCCTGCCGTGGATCACGAGCTGGTCGACGACGCCGACATCGCAGCGCTCAAGACCGCGATTCTCGAATCGGGCCTGTCAGTGTCCGAGCTGGTGAAGGCGGCGTGGGCATCGGCGTCGACGTTCCGCGACAGCGACCTGCGGGGCGGCGCCAACGGTGCACGCATCCGGCTTGCTCCGCAGAACGGCTGGGAAGCCAACGACCCGGCCGAGCTGGCAGCCGTGCTCACGGCGCTCGAAGGCGTCCAGGCAGCGTTCAACGACACCCAGAGCGACGGCAAGCGAGTGTCGATGGCCGACTTGATCGTGCTGGGCGGTTGCGCCGGCGTCGAACAGGCCGCCCGCGCCGCTGGACACGATGTCGTGGTTCCGTTCTCGCCGGGACGCACCGATGCCTCGGCCGACCAGACCGATGCCGAGTCGTTCGCCGTGCTCGAGCCCACTGCTGACGGGTTCCGCAACTACTGGCGGACCGACGACAAGCGTCGCCCCGAGGTGATGCTGGTGGACCGATCGAGCCTGCTGTCGCTGACGGCACCGGAGATGACGGTGCTGGTCGGCGGTCTGCGAGTGCTCGGAGCCAACACCGGCGGCTCGTCGCAGGGAGTGCTCACTGAGCGTGCCGGATCGCTGACCAACGACTTCTTCGTGAACCTGCTGGACATGGGCACCGAGTGGCAGGTGTCTGACACCGAGCACACCTACGAGGGGCGTGACCGTGCCTCCGGCGAACTCAAGTGGATCGCCAGCGCGGTCGACCTGGTGTTCGGCTCCAACTCGCAGCTGCGTGCGATCGCCGAGGTCTACGGCTGTGACGACGCTGAGGCCAAGTTCGTGGCCGACTTTTTGGCCGCGTGGGCGAAGGTCATGGACCTCGACCGGTTCGACCTGAACTGAGCAGCCTGTCGAGCTCAGCGTTACCCGCTTGGACGCCAGACCCAACTGGCGATGTCGACCCTCAGCACCGGACCACGACCTCGTCGAGTGCATTCAGCTCGAGGGCGTGACGGCCGTGCCGGTTCAGCATCAGCGTGAACAACGCATCGCCACGCTCCGTCCTGTCGGCCATCGTCGTCGCCGCGATTGCGATGACCACGCCGTGCAGCGTGCCGATCGCATAGTCGGAGAGGCATTGGTCCATCGGGTAGTCCACGCCGCGGTGAGCCAGCAGCTCGCAATAGACGCCGAGGAGGTCGAGTTCTGCGTCCGCCCGGCGCTGGGGTGCGAGCGCGCCGCCGAGCAGGTAGGCGACGTCGGTCACGCCCAGTCCCAGTCCTACTGTCTGCCAGTCGACCACTGCGAGCGGCGGTGCTGAGGGCTCGACACCGAACATGAAGTTGTCTGGTCGGAAGTCGCCGTGGACCAGCGTCGTGGGCATCGAGCGTGCCAACGACCATCGATCGCCGAGTCCGGCGAAGCGCTCCAGCAGGGTGATGATCTCGTCATCGAGGCCTGCTCCGAGCCGCTCGAAGACGGTCGGCAGGAAATCGGGGATCCTGCGGCCTGCAGCAGCCAAGTCCTCGGCACTGACCCGGTACCCGTTCAGCGCTTCACAGTCGGTCGCGCCCCACACCGGGGCTTGCAGAGCGACAGCCTCGGTGATCGCCAGCACCAGCTGGTCCTGGGTGGGTTCGCTGAACTGGTCGCCCTGTGCCGAGCCGGTCAAGTCATCAAGCACGAGAGCGAAGTCGTGGCCGGATTCGTCGAAGTGCACCGCGTGGGGCGCGGGTGCGGTCACATCGACGATCGGCAGGACGGAGGTGTAGAAGATGCACTCCCGGCGGTAGGGGCCGTGCTCGAACGCCGTTGCCCGCGTCCCGGGGTCGGCCGACGGCATCTTGACCACAACCGAGCCGGGCCCGTCGCCGTCGGCCCACTCGAGCGCGTAGCGGGCCGTGCGGCTCATCTGGCCGGTGCCGATGAACCCTGCGAACTCGACTGAGGACGGGTTGCGGTCGTCGACTGTGAGCTGAGCGGCGACCCAATCCGCGTCGAGGCCGACGGTTGGCAGGTCGCCGTCGCCCATATCGCGGTCACTCATGGACTGGCGCGCTCACTGCGCTCCGTCGAGCATTCTGCTGAATCCAGCGGGACCGTACGGGCCGATGACCACCTGCTCGAGCGCACCGATGCCACTGCGCTCGCCGTCGCTCACCCTCACTGTTTGCTGGACGTGGATGTTCTCCGGCGCCAAGGGGTCGAGTTCGAGCGGATCGAAGCTCTCGCCGCCGATTGCCAGCTCGCCCTTCCACATGCCCTGTCCCCACGTCGGATGGCCGTAGCCCAAGCCCTTGAACTGGAAGCGGAGCTGCGGTTCCAGCGTGATCGTCCGCACGCTTCCGTCGAGTTTGATGAGGTCCAGCTCGGCCCGGCGCGCCCAGCGCGTGCCGGGGTGGTACTCGACACGGTGAACGGCGGTGGCCATGTGCGTGGCGACATCGTCGAGCCGTTCGGGAATCGTGTCGGCCGAGGGATACAGCGGCGAGACGAGTCCCTCGCGCACCAGCGGCCGGCCGCGTGCGTCGTCGAAGAACACGGCGTGGCTGATGTGGTCGTCCCATTGCAGCGGTGCCCACAGGAAGAAGAACGACCCTGGCGGCTGCGGGGCGCCCACTTCGGTGCGCTCGCCCACACGGCGCACGCCCCACGAGCGGTCCTTGGTGCCCCGCCAGCGATCAGCCGAAATGTCGAGCTCGCCGTCAGGCGTTGAGATTGTCCCGCTCCAGCGCCCGAACTGGGCGAACCGCGTGGCATCCATCACGGCCCGCTGGCGCGCATACAGCGTCTGGCGCGACTCCTGGATCGCCGAAGTTCTGGCTGAGAACGTGAGGTCGCAGGCCAGGCCGGTCTCGTTGTCGTCGATGACCACTCGAGCCTGCCGCAGCGGCTCGACGATCTCCAAGCGGAACGGTCCGACGCTCATGTCGGTGCGTTCGGACGGTGCACGGCGCGATGCGTAGAAGCAGTGCTGCCGCCCGCCGGCCCAAGTGGCGCTGAAATGGCAGTCGAGGATCTGCCGGTGCGGGTACACCGCCATGCCCAGCCCGAAGTACTGATCGGCATCGTCGGAGTAGCCGTTGAACCACGTCCGGTCGTAGAAGTTGGGGTCAGAGGTGGCGGGATGCGCGATCGGCTCGGGTGTCTGGTGGATCGGGTAGTCGTCGAGTCGGTTGAGCACGGTCCCCTCTCTGGTTGATCGCCTGCGGCGCTCGCCCGGGCAGTGCGCCGCGCCATGTGAGGTGCTGGGCCAACATAGGCCACCGTGTCGTCGAGGCGAGTCTCGAAGCGCCATCGCCCCGACGGCAAACCAGTGGAGGGCAGCGCAGATGGAGTCCATGAATGAACTCGGCTTCTACACCTTGGCCGGTGCCCCCGAGTCTCCTCGGGAACTGATCGGCGAGATAACCGAGGCGGAGGAGCTCGGCATCGGCGCGGCGTTCATCAGCGAGCGCTTCAATATCAAGGAAGCGGCGACGCTGTCGGGCGCCGCGGGCGCGGTTGCGCAGCGCATGGGCATTGCCACTGCCGCAACCAATCACAACACCCGGCATCCGATGGTGACGGCTGCGTACGCCATGACTATGCACCATCTCACCGGCGGGCGGTTCTCGCTCGGCATTGGCCGGGGGATCGAGCGGGTGTCGCGTGCATTCGGCCTGCCGCCGATCTCCACAGCCCAGATGGAGGACTTCGTGGGCCTCATGAGGAGGATCTGGGCGGGCGAGGTCGTCGTCGGCCACGACGGGCCGGCGGGCTCATATCCGGCGCTGGCGATGCGCGGCATCGAACCGGCGTCCATTCCGTTGACGCTCACGGCGTTCGGGCCGAACTCGCTGGCCCTAGCCGGTCGCTGCTTTGACGCTGTGGTGCTGCACACGTTCTTCACCGACGAGACGACCGCCCGTGTCGCGAGGGCTGTCAGGACGTCCGCTGAGCAGGCCGGACGCGATCCAGCGTCGGTGCGGGTGTGGTCGTGCTTTGCCACGATCGGCGATCACCTGCCCGAGCCGGTGCGACTGAAGAAGACCGTCGGCCGGATGGGCACCTACCTGCAGGCATACGGGGACCTGATGGTGCGCACGAACGACTGGGATCCCGTTGTGCTGGAGCGCTTCAGAGCTGACTCGTTCGTTCGGGGATTCGGCGGCTCGATCGACCACACCGCAACGACCGAAGAGCTCGAGCATGTCGCCACGCTCATTCCGCCCGAGTGGCTCGCGCCCGCTGCTGCCGGCACGCCGTCGCAATGCGTGGAGGCGGTACGCGGACAATTCGACTTGGGGTGCGATGGGGTCATCCTCCACGGGGCCAGTCCCGCCGACCTGCGGCCCATCGTCGAGGAATATCGCCGCACACGTCCAGCGGGCGTCTTCGACGATCTGCCGGCCAATCCGGCGGGTCCGCGTGGGAGCTGACGCCGGCGGCGAGCATCGGGATCGGTTGTGACGCTCTGACGAATAGTGCGTGCGGGCCACTCGCCGCCGGTGGGCGCGGCACTACGTTGGGCGGCGGGGGATGAGCCCATGACCGAACGCCCGCGACCGCTCATGATCGGTGCCACGGCGGCCGATCCGAAGCGAGCCGTCTTCATCTGGAGCGCCATCCGCAAGTACTTCAACGAGGCTGGCCTCGAGACGGAGTACGCGCTGTATTCCACCTACGACGCGTTGTGCGGAGCGGTGCTCGACGGCCACGTCGACATTGCATGGAACGCTCCGATGGCGCACGCCCAGCTGCTGCTGCAGGTCCCGGGAACCTGCCGGACGTTGGCGATGCGAGACACCGACGAGGACGTCCACTCGCTCATCGTTGCCCGGCCGGATGCCGCCATCGCCGATCTCGACGACCTGCGCGGGCGGCGGCTGGCATTGGGGGTCGACGTCTCCAGCGAGCTGTTCCTGCTGCCGGCAGCCCAGCTCGCCGAGGACGGCTTCGACATCACGTCGGACTGCGAACTCGTCGAGCTCGAGCCCACCGAGTACTCCAACCTGCAGATGTGGGTGGACGACCGGACGATCTTCGGGGCCGTCATGGACGGCCGTGCCGACGCTGGAGTGATCTTCGAGCCATGGCTCGGGTACCTGCTGCGCCGCCACGAGCTGGCCCCGGACGACATCGTCGAGGTGTGGCGCACCCGCCCGTACTGCCATTGCGCCTTCACGTCCAGTCCTGGCCTGAGCGACGAGACCAGCGAACGGTTCACCGATCTGCTCGTGGCCATGGACCCTGACGACCCCGAGATCGCCGAGATGATGCGCATGGAGCACCTCAACAAGTGGGTGCGTGCCACCGATGACGGTTGGACCGACCTCATGACTGCCGTCGAGCAAGCCGATCTCGTCGGCAAGATCTTCTAGATCTCCCCAAAAGGAAAGGCATCTGACATGTCGAAACCCGCGCTTGGGCTGCTGTTGGGCTTCGAGGACACGATGGCCGACTTTGTGGAGCTGGCCCGTGAGGGCGAGGCGGCGGGGATGCACTCGATGTACACGGTTGAGGCTGGGCGCAGTGCGTTCGTCTCGGCCGCTGCCGTCATCGCCGCGACCGAGCGGGTCACAGTCGGCACCTACATCGCCAATGCCTATGCCCGGGAGCCGTGGCTCACAGCGATCGCCGCCCGAGACCTCGATGAGATGAGCGGTGGACGCTTCACGCTTGGGCTGGGCACTGGCAACCGCCACTTCAACGAGTGGTACATGGGCGTGGACGACTTCCGGCCGCTGGGCAAGCTGCGCGACTACCTCGAGATCGTGCGCAGCGCAGTGGCGGGCCGTGCGGGGGAACCGGTGCGCTACGAGGGCGAGCACCACCGGATCCGCTGGCGGGCGAGCTGGGAGCCGACCCGGCCCTCAATCCCGGTGTACCTGTCGGCTTCGGGGCCCAAGATGGTGCGCCTCGCGGGCGAGGTCGCGGACGGGGTCGGCGTGGGCGTGATGTCGTCGGTCGAGTTCATGCGCGACATCGTCCGGCCCGCGGCGCAGCAGGCTGCCGGCGAGGCAGGCCGCAACCCCGACGGCGTTGGATTTCTGATGGGATCCTTCCTGAGCGTCAACGACGACGAAGAGCTGGCCCGCAACGCCGCCAAAGCAACCATCTGCGGGCTGTTCCATCCGGTACCGCACCCGTATTACGACTCGCAGCTCCGCCAGCTTGGCTACGCAGAGTTTGCCGACGCCGCATCCCGGCTGATGCCCGAAGGCCAGATGCGCGAGGCAATCGGACTGGTGCCCGACGAGGTCGTCGACACCATGACCATCACCGGGACGCCCGCCCAGTGCGCCAGCCGCATCGCCGACTACAGCGGCCTGACCGCCGAGATCATCCTGTTCCGGGTGCCCCAGCGCACAGATCGACCCGGACTCGCCGGCTACGAATCGCTATTCGAGGTCATCTCACTCGCTAGCACCTGAGTCGGTACCAGCACGGCGGTCGATCAGGCGTTGGAAGTGCTGCGCGCCGTTCATCGCGGGCACTCTGCCGACGCCGGGGCCCATATCTCCCAGTGCCGGGAAGCCCGCTTCAACCCGGAAGCTGAAGGGCATCGACTCGGGGAGGAAGCACTCGACGTCGTCGCAGGCTTGCCAGCGGACCTGCCCGCTGATGGTGACGAAGCGGCCGTCGTCGTCCTTCTGCATGTTGCGTGCGTTCTGTGCAACAGGCAGCCGCACGACGACATCGCCGTCGTACACGGCGAGCGTGTCCCCCGAACCGGACAGCGTCAACGGGGAGGTCGGCGGCATCACCGGCTCATAGGACAGGATCCCGTCGTTGTCGTCGAGTTCGATTGCTGCGGCCACCAAGCCGTCGGGCACGGGCTCGCTGTACAGATGCTGACCCTCGGGAACCCGGAACGTGGCGACGATCTGGCGCGTGACGCCCATCGGCAGGCGATCGCCGTCGATGGCCACGTCCACTGACACCCGATCGGGCGGCCGCTCGATGTCTGGCGCATCGAACTCGGTGCCCAGCGCGGCAGCGAGCAGCTGCTCGGGACCCGGCCGGATGGCGAAGTTGTGCTCGAAGAACTTCGCCACGATGATCCCGTCTGCGTCGATGACGTACGACCCGGGGAACGGCAGGCCGTACCACGGGTGATCGTCGGGCGGGATCAGCGTGTTGAGGATTCCGAACGATGCGATCACCTCGCTGTCGGGGTCCGACAGCAGCGTGAACGTTGTGCTGTGAGCCTCCGCGTAGTCGGCCAGTGCATCAGGCTCGTCGTAGCTCACCGCATACAGCCGGACTCCCGCCTCCCGGTAGGCATCCATTCCTCGTTCCAGCTCGACCAGCTGGGTGCGGCACGGCGGTCACCACACCGCCGAGCGATAGAACACCACCACCGCTGGCTGCCCGTTGCGGTCGGCGTGCAGGTCCAGCTGACGACCGGTGTGGTCGGTGGCCACGATGTCGGGCAGTCGGGTACCGACCTCAGGACCGGTGGGAAATTCTCCACGCGGTATCCGCCGGCTTCCATGGCCTGGCGGCTCAGGCATGTTGAAGCCTTCGAAGTCCTCGTAGTACGGCCCGCTTGTCGGACCACCCCTGGTGTCGAGTTCGATCCCCATCACTTGCTCCGATCCCTTGAGGTGCGGTGCCGATCTGCGCCGTCGATCATGGCACGCTGGCCTTGGCCGTTCCCGGTACCGATGACACGTGACCGTGGCCCGCCCGTTCTGGAAACACCGCTCTCGCCGATTGTGCGGGGGGCTACGTTGCTGCCGTGGTCACTGAAGGATTCCGTGGGCGGCGGGAAGACGAGCCGCTGCTGCGAGGACAGAGCACCTACATCGACGGGTTGGACGTCCCCGAGCTCGCGGGTGCAGCGCAGGCCGTGTTCGTGCGGTCGGCTGAAGCCCATGCACGTCTCGCCTCGGTCGACGTGGCGGAGGCCAGACAGGCCGATGGCGTAATCGCCGTGTATCTCGGGCCGGAGGTGGACGGCTGGCCATTCCCGCCACGGCTGCCGTCGATGAACCGCGACCTGTGGCGACCGCTCATGGCCTACGACACAGTCCGCTTCGTCGGTGAGCCCATCGCCATGGTGATCGCCGAGACCCGTGCGGCGGCAACCGACGCCGCCGAGTTCGTCATCGTCGACTACGAGCCGCTGCCGCCAGTCGTGGACCTCGACGCCAGCCTTGCTGGCGAGACGCTGCTTCACGAGCATGCCGGTACGAACGTCGCCCTGGCCTGGGAGCTCGACCCGATCCCTAGGGGGGTATGGGACGGCTGCGACGTGACCGTCGAATTCGATCTCGTCCATCCACGGCTCGGCCCGCATCCGATCGAGCCACTGGCTGGCGCTGCGGCCTGGGGTGCCGACGGCCGCTGCACGGCGTGGGTGTGCTCGCAGCGGCCTGCCGGCGCCAAGCACGTCATCGAGACGCTGCTCGGTCTCGAACCGGGCACGGTACGAGCCATCTCGCCTGATGTCGGCGGCGGGTTCGGCGCCAAGGGGGGATGGGGTTGTTACCCCGAGGACGTCGCTGTGGCGTGGGCGGCCCGCGAGCTGGGCCGACCGATCCGCTGGGCGCAGACCCGCTCGGAGGCCTCCCTTGCGATGGGCCACGGGCGGGCGTCGCGCCATCGCATCCGCATCGGCGGCAACCGCGACGGCACCATCGTGGCCTACTCCGTCGACGCCCTCCAGGACAGCGGCGCCTATCCGGCGATGGGCACCAACGTCACCAACAACCTTCGCAACAGCGGCACCGGCGTGTATGACATCGCGCACGCCACGCTGCGCGGCACCTCGGTGGTCACGAGCACCACGCCGACCGTGGCGTTCCGGGGTGCTGGCCGGCCCGAAGCTGCGTGCTCCATCGAGCGGGCGGTCGATCGGTTTGCCGCAGCGATCGGCCGCGATCCGCTCGAGGTACGCCTCGCCAACCTCGTGCCAGCCGACCGGTTCCCGTACCGCACTGCCGTGGGTGCCACTTACGACAGCGGCAACTATCCCGAAGCCCTGGCCAAAGCGGCGGAGCTGGCCGACTACGAGGGCTTGCGGGCCGAACAGGCCGCCCGCCGCGCAAGCGGGCACGGCGACACCGTGCTCGGCATTGGCGTGAGCTGTACTACCGAGATCACCGGCGGCGGCGAAGGCGAGCGGGCGACAGCGCTGCTGCTCGAAGACGGCACCGTCGACGTGGTCGTGGGCACGTCGCCCCACGGGCAAGGGCACGAGACCACCTTCGCACCGCTCGTAGCCGCGCAGCTCGGCCTCGACGTCGACCAGATCGTCATTTCCCACGACGACTCCGATCGCTCGCCCATCGGCGGGGGGACCATCGGGTCCCGCTCGGCACAGCTCGGTGGCTCAGCCGCCCACGGAGCCGCCATCGACCTGGTGGCAGCGGCCCGTGAGCGCGCAGCCGAGCTGCTCGAAGCCGATCCCGACGATGTCTTGCTGGATACCGACCGCGGGTTGTTCCACGTGGTGGGCACCCCGGCCCGCTCGCTCGGCTGGGCCGACCTGGCCGGTCACGGCGAGCTCAGCGTCGACCACCACTTCCGGCCCGAAGGCGGTGCCGGGTCGTTCTCATTCGGCGCGTGCGTAGCCGCCGTAGAAATCGACCTGGCTACCGGCGAAGTGCAGGTGCGGCGCTTGCTGAGCGTCGACGACGCCGGCGTGATCCTGCAACCGGAGCTGGCTCACGGTCAGGTACACGGCGGCTTGGCGCTTGCGGTCGGCGCTGTGCTGTACGAGGAGATGTACTACGACGACGATGGCATTCCCATGACGGTCGGGCTTGCCGACTACGCCCTGCCGTCAGCCGCGGAGCTGCCGTACTTCGAGTCCCATGAGACGGTGACGCCCTCGCCGCTCAATCCGCTGGGAGTCAAGGGCCTCGGCGAATCCGGGACGGTGGTGGCAACCCCGGCCATCCACAGTGCAGTGCTCGATGCGCTGGCGCCGTTCGGCGTCGAGCACCTGGATCTGCCGCTGACTCCCGAGAAGATCTGGCGCGCTCTGCGGACCTAGCGGCTGTCAGGATCGCCAGCAGCTCCCGAGCCTCTTCGAATTCTCAGTTGGCGATGCCGTCCGTGCCTGGCAGTCAGTCGGCTTCGGCTGCGGCGCCGACGTTGGGCGTGAAGCCCGACTTGGGCGTCCCGACGCCCTTCAGCGCTTCGGCGGCACGCTCGTTCTCGAAGATCTTCGCCAGGATCGCCTTGCCGGCCCGGTCGAAGTACTCCCGGTTCTCGATCACGAACTCGTTGGACTCCTGCATCGAAGCGAGCTGTCCGATGACCGCGGGCATGACGTGGCGCGCCACCAGATCCCAGCTGCGGAACATGGCCTCGGGCTCGGCCCAATCGTTGACAAAGCCCATCATCACGCCGAACCCGCCCGTGATCTCCTGCATCCGCAGGATGTTCTCGATGAGGTCGTCGGGGGTGCCGATGACGCCCGCTGCAGAGTCGGGGTCGGCGTAGAAGTCGATGGCCTCTGCCGTCGATGCCAGCGGCTCCAGCCCCGGTCGCTGCAGCGTGGCGACGTTGTAGTCGTTGTGCCAGCGCAGCAGCCCGTGCTCGACATCGCGCCGGGCCTGGTCGCGGGTGGGCGCCACGTGGAAGTTGAACATCACCCGCCAGTCGGCCCGGTCCACGACCCGGTCATGCTTGGCGGCGGCTTCCTCGGCGAAGCTCCACTGCAGCGGCAGCGACGCCAGGCCTTCGGTGGACATGGAGCCGATCGAGAGCACACCCATGCCGTGCTTGCCGGCGAGCGTCATGCCCGACGGGCTGATCATCGACGCCGTCACCATCGGGATCTTGTGCTGATAGGGCAGGATCTGCAGCTTCGCGTCGTACAGCGAGAACCAGTCGCACTCGTAGGTGAAGCGCTCGCCGCCCGCCAGCAGGCGCTGGATGACCGGGATTGCCTCGTCCTGGCGGTCCCGCAGCAGCATCGGGTCGATGCCCAGTGTGTGGGCATCCGATGGCAGCGCACCCGGCCCGGTGCCGAGGATCGCCCGCCCGAAGCTCATCTGGTCGAGCTGGACGATGCGCTGGGCGACCATGAACGGATGGTGATAGGGGATCGAGGTCACTCCGGTGCCCAGCTTGATGCGGCCGGTGCGCACTGCCGCAGCAGCCAGGAACATCTCGGGCGAGCCGATCGTCTCCCATCCGGTCGAGTGGTGTTCGCCGCACCAGAACTCGTCGTAGCCCAGCCGGTCGAGATGGGTGACCAAATCGAGATCCCGCTGCAACTGCAGCGCCGGACTCTCCCCAGGCAGGTGATGCGGTGCGAGAAACGCTGCGAACTTCACCGTCGGGACCCTACCGAGACCCGGTCATCGCCCGATGGGCCGCCTGCCGCTAGCTGGTGCTGCGGCCCCGTCGGCATCAGCATCCAACGCTCGGCCAGCAGGTCAGGCCTGTTACGTTGAGGCGCAGAGGCCAGCCGCCCCGGAGTTGGCAGAGCAACCCGCTTGGGTAGCGACCGGGGGGCTGGCCCGGTCGCGGTTGGCCCGGTACGCCTTGGGGTGGATTCGAGCCGGAATTGGGCCGGGCTTGAGCCTTGAGGTGAATCAAGGCGTCGTGAGGATGCCGGCGTTGATGAGGCCGTCGATGGCTGTGGCGTCGTAGCCGATCTCGCTCAGAATCTGCCGGCCGTGCTCGCCTATCGCCGGCGCAACCCGCCGGACGCTCGGCGGTGTCTCGGAAAACTGCTCGGGCGGCGGGATGACCCGGTACGGGCCCGCAACCGGATGCTCGTCGATCGGAAGAACCGACACGAGTTCGTCAAGTGTCGCCGCCTCAGTTGCGGGGATGCCATGTTCCTCGCACAGCTCCAGCCACTGGGCCGTGGTGCGCTGGCCCAGCACCGATGCGACGTCGCGATACAGGCTGTCGCTGTGGGTGACGCGCTCGATAGGGGTTGCGAAGCGCTCGTCGGCGGCGAGATCGTGCCGGCCCCCGGCTTCGAACAGTGCGACGTAGTGCTCTTGGTCGTAGGGGAGGATGTTGATCCAGCCGTCGGCGGTGCGCTGGGGCTTGCGCTCGGGCGTGAGGATGCGGGCATACCCAGCGCTCGCCACCGGCGGCTCGGAGATGGCGCCCGCACCGTGCTCGGCGAGCACGAAGGCGCGCATCACATCGATCATCGGGATCTCGATGCACTGGCCCCGGCCGGTCTGTGCGCGGTGGTACAGCGCCGCGGTCACCGAGTTGGCGATCGTCAGCCCGCAGAACTTGTCGGCGATGAGGCTGGGCAGCAGCATCGGCTCGGCGCCCATGCGGCGGAACAGGTCGCCGATGCCGCTGGCGGACTGGATGATGTCGTCGTACGCGGGCGCATCGGCCTGCTCGCTGGCAGACGGGTAGCCGTGTGCCCGGCAGAACACGATGTCGGGGCGAACTTCCTGCACGGCCTCGTAGTGCAACCTGAGGCGGCGCAGCGGGCCTGGGCGGAGATTCGTGATCATCACGTCGCACGTGGCGACGATGTCGAGAAATGCCTGGCGGCCCCGCTCGTGCTTGAGATCCAGGGAGATGCTGCGCTTGTTGCGCAGCAGGTTGAGCGAGACGCCCGAGAACCCGTCCACCGGGCCTGAGCCCATGCTCCGATTCCGGTCGCCAGCGGCCGATTCGACCAAGATGACGTCAGCGCCGAAATCGCCGAGCGTGCGCGTCGCTGCTGGCCCCATGAGCACCGACGACAGGTCCAGCACCCGCACTCCCGCCAGCGGCCCCGTCGCCCCCTCGCCTTCACCCTCGCCCGTGTTCATCTCACCCCATTGCGTCGCGAAACCGGAGTGCAGGACTATCAGATGTTCTTTCTGTCCGGACGGGTCGGAGCCTTGTGGGTGGTTCCTAGGCAATGGCTTCGACGTATGGGCGATGGCCTGGAGGGGCTGCGGCGGGAGGTCGCCATCGGGTGCCGGGTGATGGCGCACCGCGGCCTGGTCGAGAACATCCTGGGTCACATCAGCTTGCGGATCGACGGCGGTCGGGCGCTGGTGCGGTGCCGTGGGCCGCATGAGGCTGGGCTGCGGTTCACGACGCCTGACGACTTGCGCGCGGTGGATCTGGACTCCGGTGAGATCACCGACGATCCGGCGGGGGACTACGCCGTGCCGGGCGAATTGCCGATCCACACCTCGGTGCTCGCGGCCCGGCCCGATGTGACCTGCGTGGTCCACGCGCACCCGCCCGACGTCGTGCTGGCCAGCCTCGCCGGCATCGAGCTCGAGCCGATCTTCGGTGCCTACGACATCCCCGCCGCCCGCCTTGCCGCCGCAGGCATACCCGTCCACCCCCGTTCGGTCCTCATCCACAACGACGTGCTTGCCGCAGAGATGGTGGTCTCGCTGGGCGATGCCCCAGCGCTCGTGCTGCGGGGCCACGGCGTCGTGACCACTGGCGAGGACGTGGCTGATGCCGTGTGGCGATCGCTGCAGCCCGACACGCTGGCGCGCCTCCACCTGCGGGTGCGCGCCGCAGGAGCGACCGCCGAAGCCATTCCCGACGCCGACTTGGCCGAGCTGCCGGACCTCGGCAGCGCCTTCAACCGTGAGAACCTGTGGAGGCACCATGTGGCTGCCCTCGAACACGACGGGCATGGGCTGAACTAGCTCACAGGCAGGGGAGGAGACGACATGGCACCGGCCGAGCCCAACGGCATCGCCGACATCACCGGCGCCGTGCGTCAATGCCTCATCCCTGCCTTTCTGTACAACGACGCCGAGGTGCATGAGCTGGAGCGCGACCGGCTGTTCGGCAGGTCGTGGAACTTCCTGGCCTACGAGTCCGAGATCGCACGGCCCGACGACTACGTCGTGCGCAACATCGGCGACGACTCCTTCCTGGTGACCCGCGACAGCGACGGTCAGATCCACGTGATGTTCAACATGTGCGTCCACCGGGCCATGCAGGTGTGCCGGGCCGAACGCGGCAGCGCCCGCACGTTCCGCTGCCCGTACCACGCCTGGACCTACCGCAACGACGGCCAGCTCGCCGGGCTGCCCTTCCACACAGATGCCTACGGCGGCGAAGCCGGGTTCATCAAGGAAGGCCAAGCGCTGCTGCGGGCCCCTCGGTTGCGATCCGCAACGGGATGATCTTCGCCAGCCTCGACCCCGACGCTCCCCACTTCGAGACCTGGCTGGGCGACTACGCGTCCTATCTCGACTTCTACACCGGCCAGAGCGAGGCGGGCATGGAGTTCCGCGGGCCGCAGCGCTGGCGTGTCGAGGCCAACTGGAAGATCGGCGCCGAGAACTTCATGGGCGACATCTACCACACGCCCCACACCCATGCGAGCGTCGTGGACATCGAGCTGTTCGGCGAGCCGAAGCCCTACAAGCGCAAGGAAGGCGTGCTGTGGCGCGCCGGTCCCGGCGGCGGCACCACCTACAAGCTGCCGCCCGGCGGCGACTTCCGGTCGGGGCTGGCCTACGTCGGCTATCCCGACGAGATGATCGACCGGATGGCCGTCACGCTGAGCCCTCCGCAACGGGCGCTCGTCGACGAGCCGGGCTTCATGCCGTCCGCCTCCACGCTGTTCCCGAACCTGAGCTTCGTGCACAACTGGCCCCAGACCGATGCCGATGGGCGGATCACGCCGTTCATCTCGGTGCGGCTGTGGCAGCCCGTCGGGCCGGGGGAGACCGAGGTGTATTCGTGGTTCTGCGTGGCGGCCGACGCGCCCGACGACTACAAGGCAGCGTCGTACAAGGCGTGCCTGATGTGCTTCGGCTCGTCGGGCATGTTCGAGCAGGACGATGTGGAGAACTGGGTGTCGATCACAACGATGGCACGCGGCTCGATGGCGCGGAACCTGCTGCTCAACAACCGCATGGGCCTGACGCTCGACGGCGAACCGATTGCCGACCAGTTCGAAGGCTTCGGCGGCCCCGGCACGGCCTACCAGG
This sequence comes from Acidimicrobiia bacterium, assembly GCA_022827265.1. GTDB lineage: Bacteria > Actinomycetota > Acidimicrobiia > Acidimicrobiales > Poriferisodalaceae > Poriferisodalis. The sequence continues at coordinate 15,858 of JAJDTF010000077.1, forward strand.
GTTTCGGCGAGCACAACCAGCGCCACTGATTCTCGATGTGGGCCGATCTCGTGTCGCAGCCCGCACCCGTCTGCGAACCGATGGCCTTCGGCATGGGAGAGCAGCCGGCGTGAGCTCGGGACGGTCTGCGGCGCCGCTGTCCTACACCGACGAGCGGCACCAGGCAGCCGCACAGTTCCTGACCGAAGAGGCGCACCTGCTCGACACGTCCGACTTCGAGGCATGGCTGGGGCTGATGGACCCGCGGATCCGCTGCCGCATGCCGGTGCGGGTCACCGCCGTCAAGGCCGCCGACGAGGTCGATGTGCAGATCATGCACCACTTCGACGAGGACTGGTACTCGCTGCGCAAGCGGGTGCAGCGTTTCCAGACCGACTACGCATGGACCGAGGACCCTCAGAGCCGCATCCGCCACCATGTCTCCAACGTGCGGACGTTCGAAGGCTCCGGCGACGAGCTGACCGTGGAGTCGGCGGTGCTGCTGTACCGCTCGCGGGGCGACCGCACCGCCCCGAGCCTGCTGTCGGCGGGACGGACCGACGTGCTCATCCCGACGTCGGAAGGACTGCGCCTGCGCCAACGCGACATCGAGATCGACGAATCGGTCCTGCGTACCCAGAATTTGGCGATCTTCCTGTGAAGCAGCCGTGTGACCTGTCCGAGAAGGACCCGCGATGAGCAGGCTGGCCGGCAACCGGGCGCTCATCATCGGGGCGGGATCGGGCATCGGCCGGGGCGTGCACGATGCCTTCCTGGCCGAAGGTGCCAGTGTCGGCTCGCTCGAGATCGACCCGCACAAGTGCGAGTCGCTGGTCGGGGCATCGGCCGGACCGGTGATCTGCGGCGATGCCACGAGTGCAGACGACAACGACGCCGCCGTCGTCGCGATGGCGGACGCATTCGGCGGCATCGACACGCTGGTGAGCTGTGTCGGGCTGTTCGACTTCTACCTCGGGCTCGGCGAGCTTTCCCGAGATGCCCTCGACGACGCCTTCGCCGAGACAATGAACGTCAACGTGCGCTCCATGCTGCTGGCCGTCCGCGCCGCGATGGAGCCTCTGCGGAACAGCCGGGGGTCGGTCATCCTGACCGGCTCGACCAGCAGCTTCATGCCGGGCCGCGGCGGCATCCTGTACGTGGCCAGCAAGTTCGCCGTGCGGGGCTGCGTGGAGTCGCTGGCCCATGAGCTGGCACCCGAGATCCGGGTCAACGGCGTGGCGCCCGGCGGCACCCACGGCACCGACCTGCGGGGCCTGCGCTCGCTGGGCCTGCACGACCGATCCCTGGGGTCCGAGCCCGACCGTGCCGAGTCGATCCGGCAGCGCAGCCGTCTGGGCGTAGCACTCGGCCCGGCCGACCACGCCGAGTGCTACGTGTTCTTGGCTTCGGAGGCATCCCGGGGCATGACCGGCCGGTTCATACACAGCGACGGCGGCGCCAACCTCCCCGCAGCCCCTCGGCTTCAGAAAACTGAGTAGAGTCAGTTCTTTGCGGCGCTGCTGCGAATTCAAAGACGACGGCCATCAGCGGCCTCGCCGTTGACGCATCACGGGGGCAGACATGGGGATGAAGACCGGCGAGGAGTACCTCTCGACGCTGGCTGACGGGCGGCGGGTCTATTACGACGGCCGCCTCGTTACCGACGCATCGACCGAACCGGGCCTGCGCACGACGGCGCTCACCGTGGCGCAGTACTACGACATGCAGAACATTCCCGAGCTCGAGGACACGGTCACCTACGAGACTCCCGACGGGGATCGAGCGCACCTGTCGTTCATCGAGCCGCGCTCGATCGACGACCTGCGCCGGCGGGCAGCGGCCTATGGCGTGTGGGCGGAGGTGACCGGCGGGCTGATGGGCCGGGCACCGGATTACATGAACGCCTGCATGATGGCGCTGGGCAACACCGGCCACATCTGGGGGATGAACGACGACCGGTTCGCCCGCAACGCCTATGAGACCTACCTGCATTGCCGCCGCAACGACATCTGCATGACCCACACGTTCGTGAACCCGATGACCGACCGGTTCACGCCGTTCGCCGAGCAGGAGAAGTTCGTCAACGCCGGCATCGTGGACACCAACGACGACGGGGTCATCGTGACCGGCGCACGCATGGTGGGCACGCTCGCCCCTTTCTGCGAGGAGAACCTGAGCTTCGGCGCACCGCTGGGCCTCGAAGGCAACGGCGACGAGATCTACGCGCTCGGCTTCACCTGCAAGGTCAACCACCCGGACCTGAAGTGGATATGCCGGGACAAGCTCGATCCCGAGCGGTCCCACTACGACCGCCCGCTGACCGGTCGTTTCGAGGAGATGGACGCGCTCGCCATCTGGGAGGAAGCGCTCATCCCGTGGGAGGACGTGTTCATCTGCAACGACATCGAGCCGCACAACCTGTCGATTCCCGGCATGAAGTTCTTCCAGTCGCTGGGCCATCACGTCGTGGTGAAGAACGTGGCCAAGACGCGCTTCCTGTTCGGCCTGGCGCACCTGATGGCCGAGTCGTCGCAGATCTCGCAGTTCGTCAACGTGCAGGACCGCCTCGGCGACATCCTCATGTGGCTGCACACCATGGAGTCGCTGGCCATTGCGGCCGTCGAGGGCGCCGAGCTGAATCCCGCCAACGGCCTGTACTACGCCAACGAGAGCGCCATCCAGGCGGCGCTGCGGCTGTATCCCGAGGTGTACCCCGCATCATCGACCACATCATCCAGCTCGGCGGCGGGGGCTACGTGTCGCTGCCCCAGGAGGCCACCTTGGAGATGGCCGAGCTGGCCATCGACCGCTACTACCAGGGGGTCAGCCAGGAGGGCAAGGACAAGGTCGCGCTGTTCCGGATGGCGTGGGACATCTGCGGGACCGGCTGGGGCGGTCGCCAGGAGCTCTACGAGCGGTTCTTCTTCGGCGACACCCAGCGGGTGAAGGGCCTGAACTACCAGTTCTACGACAAGGACGAGGCCGTCAAGATGGTGTCGCGGATCCTCCGGCCGCCCCAGGGCACCGAGCGGCTCCCGTGGCCCGACTGGTCCGCGGGCTGAGCGGCCCCGCGAGACTCGTGCGATGAAGCTCGGCGCAGCATTCGGCAACGTCAACATGGGCCTCGACTGGCCCGTCATCCGCGGCCTGGTCCAGGAACTCGAGGCGGCTGGCTTCGACGGCATCTCCACCAATGACCACGTGATCGGCGGCCATCCGGACCGGGCCGAAGGGCAGCGGGTCCACACCTCGGCGACCGGGGTCCACGAACCGCTGGTGTTCCTGAGCTTCATCGCGGCGGTGACTGAGCGGGTCGAGCTCACGACCGGCGTACTGCTGCTGCCCCAGCGCCAGACGACACTCGTGGCCAAGCAGTGCGCCGAGCTGGACCTGCTCTCAGGCGGCCGGCTGCGGCTCGGCGTGGGCATCGGCCGCAACTGGATGGAATACGAGGCGCTCAACGAGGAGTTCACCAACCGCGGGCGGCGCATCGAGGAGCAGGTCGAGATCTTGCGCAGCTACTGGACCGATGAACATGTGAGCTACGACGGAGAGTGGCACCGGCTCGACCGGGTCGGATTGAATCCGATGCCGATACAGCGGCCGATCCCGATCTGGATGGGCTCGTTCTTCGGGTTCGTGAGCGAGCGTGTGCTCGAGCGCATCGGCCGCATGGCCGACGGCTGGATGCCGCAGTTCCCGCCGGCCGATCTCGAGCCGATCCTCGGGCGGGTCAAGGGCTACGCACGCGACGCCGGGCGCGACCTCGCCGAGCTGGGCGTCGAATGCGCCATCCGCACCCGGCCCGACGGCGACCCGGCCGAATGGGTGGACCTCGCCGAGGCATATCGCGATCTCGGCGCGACGCACCTCAAGGTCTTCGCAGGCGGCGATTCGCCGAGCGAGATCGTGGCGCTGATGCGGCGCTGGCTGGATGCGGTCGGCCCGGTGGCCGCTGCGGGCTGAACGGTCAGGCCTTGGGTGTCAATGCCCACAGCGCGACGTAGACGCTCTCTTGCAGCTGGAGCACCATGTCGCCGTAGTCGAGCCGTTCAGTGACGAGACGCCGCATGAGCACCTGCCACTGTGCGTAGAGGTTGTGGGCGAGCATCATCTTGGGAACGTCGGCGTCGAGCTTGCCGTTTGCGCTCGCGGCGTTGAGCACCGATGCAAGCCCGCTCAGAAACCAGTCGGCGAACTCTTCCACGCCGGCGCGTCCCGAGTCGCTGACGAAAGGAAGCTCCTTGAAGAACGAGCGAGCCAGGCGGCGATCCGCCCGGTGGTGGTCGGTGACATGCATCAGCAACGTCATGATCTGGCTGACGGCGTCGGCCGAGGGGTCGACGAGGTCGAAGGCCTCCCGCCACGCATCTCCCGCCACGTTCACGAACGCGCTGACCAGCAGGTCTTCCTTGGACTCGACATAGAGATAGAGCGTTCCGGCGCCGATGCCCGCTGCCTTGGCGATTTCGGCCGTAGTGGTGTCCTCGAAGCCCTTCTCCTGGAACAGCGCCGTGGCAGCAGCCACGATGCGCCTCCGCTTGTCGAGCTTGTTCCGCTCGCGCCTGCCCAACTCGGTCTCATCCAAGGCGGTGTCGCTGCTGAGGAGCGGACGGTCGGCAACTGACATCGCCGAACAACGCTAGCCGCAGCAAAATGGACGCCTCTCCAGCGAGTTGCACCCTGGGTCGACAAGAACTCGCCGTGCCAAGCGAAACTGGCTGTGTTTGACGGCAGGGGGAGACCTCGGTAGACCATCACCTATGGGGATCGACATCGAACCGACCGGCGCTGCGCTCGGGGCGTTCGTGTCGGGCCTGGAATTGGGCAAGCTCGACGCGGAGGAGTCCGCCACTGTGCTCGAGGCGCTCGGCGAGCACGGCGTGCTGTTCTTCCGTGACCAGGACGTGTCGCCCGAAGGCCACATCGCATTCGCTGAGTCACTCGGCGAGATCGACGTCAACGCGTACTTCTCGCCGAACGAATCCCATCCCCAGATTGCCGAGGTGCGCACCCGCCCCGAGAACACCTACGTGATCGGCGAGGCGTGGCACACCGATCATTCCTACGAGGAAGCCCCGGCGCTCGGCTCGATCCTCGTCGCCCGGCAGCTGCCGTCGAGCGGCGGCGACACGGCGTTCAGCTCGATGTATGCGGCATACGACGCGCTGTCCGACGGCATGAAGGAGACGCTGCGGGGCCTGAGAGCAGTGCATTCGTCGTATGAGGCGTTCGGCGTGGGCTTGTCGAAGCTGCCCGAGGCAGAGCGCGCTGAGCGGTTCAAGGACGGTTTCCACTTCGGGCCCGACGTCGTCCATCCGGTAGTCATCTCCCATCCGGTGAGCGGCCGCCCGGTGCTGTACGTCAATCGTTCGTTCACGACTCGCATCGACGGGTGGACTGCCGCGGAGAGCCGACCGCTGCTTGAGTTCCTGTTCGAGCACGGTTCGAGCGTGGAGTTCACGTACCGGTTCGGATGGGAGCCCGGCTCGGTTGCCATGTGGGACAACCGCTGTACCTGGCACAAGGCGCTCAACGACTACCGCGGGCAGACCCGCCTGATGCATCGCATCACGGTGAAAGGCTGCCCGATCGCAGCCTGATGCTGGAGTCACGGCCGGCGCTCGTCGTCGGCCGGGCTACATCGCATGAGTCACCGTCGCGAGACGGTGCCTGCTAGACGGAGGCGATGCGCGACCGCGAACGCCCCGGAACCACCGCTGCAGAGCTGAGCCCCTCGTGGGAGCCGAGGCTTGAGCCGCCCGGCGGCGCCCCGAACGTCGTGGTGATCGTGTTCGACGACACGGGATTCGCGCACCTCGGCTGCTACGGCAGCGACATCGACACGCCCAACATCGATCGACTGGCTGCCGGCGGGCTGCGTTTCACCAACTTTCACACGACAGCGCTGTGCTCGCCGACCCGGGCCTGCCTGCTCAGCGGCCGCAACCATCACTCGGTGGGCATGCGGTTCCTGTCGAATGTCGACACGGGCTTCTCGAACTGCCGCGGCGTGATAGCGCCGTCGGCGGCCACGTTCGCCGAGGTGCTCTCCAGCCACGGTTACGCCACCTTTGCCCTGGGCAAATGGCACCTCGCCAACCTCGCGGACTGCGGCCCGGCGGGCCCCTTCGATCATTGGCCGTTGGGCCGCGGGTTCGACCGCTTCTACGGCTTCCTGGGCGGAGCGACCGACCAGTTCTCGCCCGAGCTCGTCATCGATAACCACCCAGTGGATCCGCCGAGCACACCCGGCTATCACCTGTCCGAGGATCTTGTCGACCAGGCGATCGCCATGATCGCCGCACAGCAGGCCACGGCGCCGTCGCGCAGGTTTCTGACCTACCTGGCATTCGGGGCGACGCACTCGCCCCATCAAGCCCCGCAGGCCTACTTGGACAAGTACCGGGGCCGCTACGACGACGGCTGGGACGTGACGCGGGCGCGCTGGTTCGAACGCCAACTGGAGCTGGGCACGGTCCCTGCGGATGCCGAGCTGTCGCCGCGGAACCCAGGGGTGCAGGCATGGGACGAACTCGACGACGACCAGCGACTGCTGTATTGCCGCATGCAGGAGACGTTCGCCGCGTTCCTCGATCACACCGACGATCAGGTCGGTCGGCTCGTCGACTACCTCGAGGAGACCAATCTGCTGAACGACACCTTGATCGTGTTGCTGTCCGACAACGGTGCATCCCAGGAGGGCGGCCGCCACGGCCTCACCAACGAGAACATCTTTTTCAATCGCCAGCGGCTCAGCGTCGCCGACATGGTGCCGCTGGTGGATGGGATCGGCGGCCCCAACCTCTACAACAACTACCCGTGGGGCTGGGCGCAGGCCGGCAACACCCCGCTTCGCTTCTACAAGCAGAACACCTACGAGGGCGGCATCCGCGACCCGCTGATCGCGCACTGGCCGGCCGGCATCCACGATGCCGGTGGGATCCGCGACCAGTACCACCACGTCATCGACGTGATGCCGACGATCCTTGACGCGGTCGGCGTCGAAGCGCCCGGGGTGCACAACGGTGTGCCGCAGCAGCCCGTCGAGGGCATCTCGATGCTGCCCACGTTCGCAGCAGCAGGCGCAGACGCGCCGTCGTCTCGCATCACGCAGTACTACGAGATGCTCGGCCACCGGGCCGTGTACCACGACGGCTGGAAAGCGGTGACATTGCACCGCCAGGGGACGCCGTTCGAGGAGGACGAATGGGCGCTGTATGACACGCGCAGCGACTTCGCCGAGATCCATGACCTGTCCGAGACGCACCCCGACAAGCTGCGCGAGCTGATCGAGCTGTGGTGGGACGAGGCCGGCGCCTACAACGTGCTGCCGCTCGACGACCGGGGGGTGGAGCTGTTCGTGCTGCGTCAGCCCGGTCCCGAGGCCTCGGCGACTCGGCTGCGCTACCCGCCGGGTATCCCGCACCTGGAGCGCTTCAAGTGCCCCGATGTGCGCAACCGCTCGTTCGCGATCGCAGCTTCGGCCGATACCGCGACAGGCACCGACGGGGTGCTGGTGGCCTACGGCTCACGCACGGGCGGGATGGTGCTGTGGGTCGCCGATGGGGTGCTGCGCTTCGAATACAACTACCTCGGCCGTCCGACCGGGATCCGGGCCAGCGAGCCGGTGCCGCTCGGCGACGTCGAGTTGGGCGTCCGCTATACGAAGACGGACGAGCATGCCGGCACGGCCACGCTGTGGCAGCGCGCCGGCGACGGTCCCGTGCAGGAACTTGGATCTGTCGACCTCGAGACGATGCCGTACCGGCAGTCGCTGTATGGCATGGACATAGGGCGCGACCTCGGCCCCACCGTGAGCGCCGACTAC
>JAJDTF010000012.1 GCA_022827265.1 Acidimicrobiia bacterium
GCGCCCAAGAAGAAACCTCCGGTGCCGCATGCGGGATCGCAGATGCGGTCGTCAGGCGCTGGCTGCATCACGTCGACGATGGCGTCGATGAGCGCTCTGGGCGTGAAGTACTGGCCTGCCCCCCTGGCGCCTTCCTGGGCCGTCTTCTCGATGAGGCCCTCGTACGCATCGCCCTTGAGGTCCGCGTCGTAGCTCATCCACTCGTGCTGATCGATGAGCTCCTTGATGAGCTGCTCCAGCTTGGCAGGCGTCTGGACGCGGTTGCGGGCCTTGTGGAACACCACGCCGAGCATGTCCTCGCCGGTGCCCAGCGCGGCCAGCACATCGCTGTAATGGGCCTCAAGGTCCGCGCCCGAACGGCTCAACAACGACTGCCAGTCGTGCTCGACCGGCACGATGCGGTCGCCTCCCAGCAACACGTACTGCTCATCGGCCATCTTCAAGAACAGCAGATACGTGAGCTGCTCCAAGTAGTCGCCGCAGGACAAGCCGTCATCGCGCAGCACATCGCAGAAATCCCACAGCTTCTGCACCAACGCCTTCGCATCCTCTGTCGGCATCCGCTCACGCTACGCCGCCCTCTCCCGAGTCCTCGGACCAATCCCAGACTGTCTAGCCATTCGAGGCATCAGTACCCTTGCCGTTGTGGCCGCAACGCTGACGCGACTCAGACTGCCAGCGTTCAAGAGCCTGCGAAGCGCGCACGTCCGCCTCGGTCCGGTAACGCTGCTCGTCGGTCGCAACGGCAGTGGGAAGTCCAACATCATCGACGCCGCAGCGGTGCTGGCTGCCCTGGCCAGCGGTGCCACGATCCGAGACACGCTCGACGGAGGCCGTGACGGCCCCCTCGTTAGGGGAGGCTCCGAAGGCTGCGCCCCAGCCGGTCAGGACTCGTTCCGGATCGGTTGCACCGCTTCTGTACGTCGCAAGATTTACCGCCTCGATATCGGAATCTCAGTCCGTCCAAGCGTGCAGATTGTGAGCGAGCGGCTCTGGACACGGCGCAATGGCGAAGTCCGAGACCTGCTGGCAACGGACCGCCCGCAGCCGGACTCGGGCGACATCACCGCCCGCTGGGACAATCGCAAGCAGGGTCCGAACCCAGCGGTGACGTTCCGGGCCACGCAACTGCTCACCTCACAGGTGGCTGCCCGAGTGCCTGCAAAGACGCAGGCAGGTCGCGAGATTCACCACGTTGCCGAGCAGGTGCTCGAAGCTCTCCGCGGCATCTTCATTCTGGATCCCATTCCCCAGCAGATGCGTGAGTACGTGCCCGAGAAGGACACACGCCTTCGCAGGAATGCCGACAATCTCTCCGCAGCGCTCGCCCATCTCATGCGCGATGAGCCAACGCGCGAAGCGCTGTTCGAAATGACGCAGTCGCTCTCTGAGGCGCAAGTAGCAGACCTGGGCGTCGTCAGGAGTGATCTCGGGGACGTGATGACCACACTGCGCGAGCGACTCGGCGACGACCTGCACCCAATCCCTGCGCGCCTCATGAGTGACGGCACATTGCGCTTTCTGGCGATAGCCGCGGCGTTGCTCGAAGCTCGACCCGCCACCGACGAGTCCGGAGACCTGACCGCTGCCCGCCGACTGCTGGTGGTCGAGGAGCTCGAGAACGGCCTGCACCCATCACAGGTGCAATTGCTGCTCGAGCGTCTCAAGTTGGAAGCGGCGACCGGCGCCAGGACACTCGCTACAACCCACAGTCCTGCGATGCTCGACGCATTGACCGGCGACGACCACAAGGGGGTTGTCGTGTGCAGCCGCGATTCGGATGGTTGGACCCGGGCCACAGAGCTCACCGAGTTCCCCGACTACTTCGAGGTGATCGGCGGAGGGCCACTCGGTACAGCGGCAATTCGAGATCGCCTGAGGCCGCAGGAGCACGAGCCGACGGAACAGCGCTCGCTGGTCGACGTGCTCGGACTCTGACCTGTGCCCAGCCCCTGGTCGGTGGTGTTCGTCGACACCTCGGTGCTGCTGCAACTCATCGGCATGGACGGCGACGAAGCCGCCCGCCAAATCGCGGCCGAATTCGAAGCGCGCAAGGCTGGCGGCCAGCGGTTCGTGATTCCGGCAACTGCGATCGTGGAGACCGGAAACCGTATTGCCCAGCATTCGTCCGACCGCCGACGCCTCGCAGAACGCCTCCAGTTCGTCCTGCAAGCGGCAAGCGCCGCCGACCCGCCGTGGATCATCCGCGCCGCAACCTTGGACCCGCAGTTCATCCAAGAGCTGCTCGACGGGAACTCGACCGGCTCCGATCTGGTGACGCTCCTCGGTGACGGACGGCTCGGCACGGGCGATGTGGCTCTGTTGGTGGAACGCGACCAGTTCCTGCGCGAGACGGCCTACGTGAGCGCCGATGTCTGGACCTTGGACCGCGAACTCAAGGCATACAGCTGATAGCCATCTCTGCTGCGATAGTCCACAAACTGACATATGAACTGCCCACAAATGGGTGTATGGCCAGTCCACAAACGGGCTGTCGACGGCTACGAGCGCCAAGAATGTCTCAGCGTGTTCACCATCACGGCCCAGCCCTCAATACCGCGGTTGTGCGTTGACGGGGTCGACCTTGTCAGGAGTGCTGTGGTAGTCGAGCAGTGACGAGCGGCCTTCGATGGCTGTCACGGTGACCGTCAGCACTTGTCCGTCGGCATCCTCGAGCCGCAGAGGTTCCTCGCCGGGGACGAAGCGCACTGGCTGCGGTTGGCCGTCGTTGATCGCGATGTTGTCCGCGTACAGGTAGGTGCGGTCGGCCGTGTCGCGAATGGGGTTCAGTCGGCCCGTCAAGCCGGGCAGGTGTCCGGTCGATTCGGCGAACACCGCCGACCCGCCGTCAGGTGCCTCAGTCAGCTCCACGGCCAGCGCCCGCTCAGTGGGCAGCCAGCCGCGCTCGACATGACCGCCGCAGCCCTCGCTCGCCACGAACACGGTCATCGGAAGCTCCGCTGAATGCAGTTCCAGCAGCGCTTCGCCGTGCATGTCGGTGGTCGCGCGCTTCCATGTCCTGTTGGGGAACAGCGCGAGCACGGTGGCTCCTTCCAGCGGCGCCCCTGCGCAGCGCACCGTGACGACCGGGGTCGCGGGGTCCGTCGGCGGCGGTGCTGCGGGAATGGTCAGGCACAGCTCGTCGCCGTCGAGCAGCCGGTAGGCGGGCAGCTTGCCGGTGAGCGCCTGCGTCTCGCGTCGGATGATGGCGACACCGTCGCCTCGGCGCTCCATGAAATAGCGGCGAGACGCAGCGTCGATGCCGCTCGCGTCGAGCCGTCCGAACACCGACGTCAGCAGCTCGTTGCGGGTCGCCTGCCGCTCGCCCATGCTCTCGATGGTCAGGCTGTTCGGCAACGACCCTGGTGAGCACAGCTCGAGCCGGTCCGAGAAGATCGACAGGCGAATTCGGCTCGCCCGCTGCGCATAGTCGCGGTGTGCGACGGCGTTGACGACCGCTTCGAACACCGCCTGAAGGCTGTATTCGGGCAGATCTTCCCTGGCCGGCGTCTTGCGGGCGCTGACCCGCATGTTCCGCTGCACGAACAGCACCGCGTCGCGCACCTGACGGTCGAGCGGCCCGTCGATGATCTGCGCATCAAGCTGGCCCGACGCCCGATCAGATCCCCGGTAACGCACTGCCGATATCGCCGCTGCGGGGATCAGCTGTTCCGGCCGACGGGTGCACATCAGCGCACCTGCCACCGAGACACGCACCTCGCCGGTCTCGTCACGCGCCAGCAGACCCAGCTTGGCAAGACCCACCTGCGGGTCCACCAATCCCTCGTCGCTGAGCAGCGGCCGCCACAAGTCCTCATCCAGCGTCGCGAAGCCGGTTCCCGGCACTGGCTGATGATCGAACCCCACGAACCGGCCTTGGCCGCGACGCTGCGCCAACCGCAGACGCTCATCAGGCGACAACGGCACCTTGGCCGCGCCGACACGCTGGAACGCCCCGCCCGGGCCGTCATGCTGAGCATCGCCCCGCGGAACCGCCACCAGCAGATACGGGCGGCCTTGGTGCAGCCGGCGGTAGGTCCTCACCCGCACCGGCGGCTTCACAGCACCCGCGCTGATGTCGCGCACCGCCCGTTCAACCGAGTCCAGCTGCGCCCGCGACATACCGCTGACCGTGCCGTCGTCGGTGACGCCCAGCAGCAGCACGCCCCCGTCTGCGTTGGCGAATGCAACAATCTCATCTGCCCAGGCATCACGCTGGCGACCGGCTACCCGGTCGCCACGGAACTCGACTTCCTTGAACTCCCAGCCGCTGTCCTCGCCAAGCCCGATGTGACGCTCGACCACATCATCAGGAAACAGCCCATCCCCCAGTGGATCCTCAGCAGTCACCTCGTCGCTCATGACGCACCAGCCCCGATGCGCTCCAGCATGGCCGACACCGGCCCGCCATCGGAACCTTGCCGAACCAACCGACCGCTGAAGGCATCGGACAGGATCGAACGCCGCAGCGCATGCGTCCGCTCGAGTGCTAGCCGCATTGCGGACTCGCATTCAGACGCCTGCTGGAATTGCTCTTGGAGCCGAGTGACGATGCATTCCTGCTCGACTCTTGGGGCGACAGGGATCGGGAATCGTGCGAGGCCCTGCTTGCCGAGATGCCGGATGTTGACACCGCGACCTGCCTCGCCGAAGCGTCCCGTCAAGGCCGCCATGTAGCAGTACCAATACAGGTAGGTCGGGTCAACGTAGCGAGCTTGCAGGCGCAGCAGTGTGTTTTGGAAGCAGCAGTTCTCGATCTCGCCCTTCCACACGGCAGGCTTGCCGACCTCGTTCGGACTGCCCGACGCCTCGTTCAACAACAGGTCACCCGGCCGCAGGCGGTAGGTCTCGAAGTCGCCGTTGTCGAAGTTCATCTGTTTGACGTGATCCAAGCTGAGACCGGCCCAAGTGACGTTGGCAGCACGGAGGTACGGCCGCATCTGCGGGCCCGCATGATGCTGCGGCGACCGCTGACGACCGAGTTGCACCCTCGCAACCTCGCCGATCTTCGTCCGTTGCCAGTCCTGAGGGGCCGTTCCATCTGCCTTGAAGGCATCCGCCAAGACCGACGTTCGCAGCGCAGCGACGGATCTCAAGCCGCCATTCAACGTCGACTCCACGATGTCAAGGCGGGAGAAGTGCTCATCGATGGCGGCGGCGATGCGCTCCTGATCCGCGTGAGGAGCTACTGCTATCGGGAATCGCGCCAGACCTCGCTTGCCGAGGTGGCGGATGTTGACGCCGCGGCCGGCCTCGCCGAACCTTCCCGTCAGGGCCGAGTAGAAGCAGTACCAGTACAGGTAGCCCAGATCGATGCCACGTGCGCGCAGTCGCAGCAGGGTGTTCTGGAAGCAGCAGTCCTCGATCTCGCCCCGCCAGATGGCTGGCTTGCCGACTTCGTTCGGACTGCCTGAGGCTTCGTTCAACAGAATGTCGCCCGATTCGAGCCGGTAGGTCTCGAAGTCGCAGTCGTCGAAGTTCATCTCCTTCACGTCGTCCAAGGAGATCCCGTTCCACGTCACGTTGGCCGCACGGAGGTACGGGCGCATGTGACTGCCGCTGTGATGCTGCGGTGAACGCTGTCGCCCCAGCTGAACGTCTGCGATGTCGCCGACCGTTGCCCAGGTCCAACCGGGCGGAAGGTCTTCGGTCACGCGGCAGGCGTCTCGATAAGGACGCGACCGCCTTGGCGGACATCGATCTGCAGGTTGTGACCTTCGAGCAAACGCATGCCGACAAGCGCCGCCGCGCTGGTCGCATGCACTGCGACGCCCTGCTTGTTGCCAGACCAATCGACGGTCGCCATGTAGGTGCGGAAGGACTCCTCCATGCCATTTGCCAATACGAGCCGAGTGGCGCCGACTCGCACCAGACCGAGGTCGCGCACCACATCTGACGGAAGCATGAGGTCGCCGCCGTACCCCGTGTCAACGAGGGCGTCCACGCGGCTGGTCCGCTCGGCGACTCCCGAGACAACCAAGGTGACTACCGGTTCGAGGATGCCGTTGACGGTGCCTTCGATCATTCCACCGCCCGAGATCCCTAGCCCCCGAGGCCGTACAGCCCGCGATAGCCCACCCGCAGAAGCCAGACATCAGATGCTTCAGGATGCCGAGTTCTCAGCTCCTGTGCCGCATCGAGCACCTCGTCGGCGATGGCCCAGTCGCCGCTGTCGACGTCGATGGCCACGCAACGGCCGCGCTGGTCCTCGGCAAGGATCGGCTTGATGTCTCGTTCGTAGATCTTGTCGCCACGGCGGGCAGTCTCTTCCAAGGTGCTCTGACTCCGAACCGCCATGGTCGCCTCCTCTCGCACTCGAACCGATGGACGCAGCCTAACCCTGGGCCTTGGACCGACTTCAAGTGATTTTCGGTGCATCACCCGGGACGCTTGATCGGTGCCGGGCGGTTATGCGGCGAGGGCCACGGTGAGTTCGTCAAGCAGTGCGTCGAGGTCGTCGCCGAAGAGCATGCGTGCCTTGCCGAGGCCGCCTTGGGTGCTGAAGGGTGGTGCCGCCAACTCGGCAGGCTCGATGCCGAGGTTGGTGGCGACGCGGTCTTTGATCAGCTCCAAATAGGCCGCCTGCTCCAGCGAGAACGTGCGGCCGGCGTTCGACTGCTGCATCAGCCACGCTTCGAAGCGCTCGTTGACAAGATCCGGGTACGACACCAACACATCGGCCTCGCCGAGCGTGTAGCGGACGAGACTCACCAAATCGGTGCTGACACGGTGGCCCGAACCACGCACCTTGGACTTGTCAAGTGTCTCGTAGGCCTCCCACAGAGCGTCAGGCGTCCAGCGGTGGGGCGGTCGCTTGATCGCGTTCGCCAGCTCCCTGATGTCGGTGTAGCTGAGCCCACCGCCGTAGGGCTGGCTGTACAGCACCTGCAGCGCGGTGATCTCGTCCCGGTTGTTGTCGATGAATTGCCGCCATGATTCGACTTGGGCACGGGCACGGTCGGCTGCCTTCCGGGAGAACTGACCGGAAATCACCTGGTCCTTCGATGCTGTGTCGATCATTTGCTCGTAGCTGCGCCTGACGTCGATCAGCTTCTCCCGTAGAGCAGAGTTGCCTGCCAGCGGCTTCACGGCCTCGCGGATCATCGACTCGCCGGCGGCCTTGACCTGCTCGGGTGTCGTAGGACTCGATGGGCACCGCAGGCTTGCAGGAGACGTCCATGGGCTCTGGCGGAGCCGTATCGAATCCGCTCTTCTCCTCGTCGAACGCTTCGCCGAGCTCGTCCTCGCCTGGCAGGATCGAATGCAGCCTCTGGATTGTGCAGATGTGGACCTTGGTGGCCGCCTCGTTCGCCATGTCAAGCCGCGACGACGTCAGATGGCGGACGTTGTAGAGCTCAGTGAACTTACGGCCGTCGTCGGGGGTGGCGAACCTCTGGAACTCCCGGAGTGCCTGGCGGCCGAGATTCGCCCGGTCGACGAGGAAGAGAATCCGCTGGGCGCCTGTGTATCGCAGCAGGCGATAGCAGACGTTGGCGGCTGTGAACGTCTGCCCGAACCCGTGGCCATCTGGATCAGAGCCCGAGGACGGTTGTCCCTGAATGACTGCTCAAGATTGCGGATGGCCTCTTCCTGCGCCGGCCACAAGTGCCCAGCATCAGCGTCAAGTCCAGGCAGATGCATCACACCAGCACGCAGGCCGGGCTCGCGACCCTTCCCCTCGGCATGGTCTGCCAGCCCACGCGCCAACGTCTCAGGGCGGTGGAACGTGAACACGCGACGACTCGCGGGCACTGGGTCCAATCCGCTCGTGAAGCGGGTCTCAGTACCAGTCGACTCGTAGCCGAACGGCAGCGCCCCCTCAATCTCGACAGCAGGCCGGTCCTCGGGGTACGCAGCCTGATACTTGCGAGTCTGTGGCTCAACGCCGGTCAGCGTCATGCCGGCCTTCTTCGCCTCGATGACGCCCACAGCCTGACGGTCCACGTACAGCACATAGCCGGCACGCCCAGCCGTGGTCTGTACCTCCCGGACAGCTACTCCCAGAGCCGCCGCCACCGCTGCTGTCTTGTAGTCCTGCACTACCCAGCCGCAGGCTTCCAGCTGCTCGTCGATGTCACGACGGGCCAACTGCTCGGGCGACAGGTACTCACTCACAGCGACCCCAGACTCACGACCGCCAACCCGCACACCAGCGGCCATCGTACGATCTTGAACCGTGTGATGGAAGTGGCGCAGGACCGCTCATGAGCACCGACGCCGCATCCAGAACTGCGATGACTCGCTGCTCTGGCCCGTTCAGATCACTGTCGGTTACGTGGACCATCAAGTCGAAGCGGAGGTACGCCAACTTGTCTTCGAAGCTTGTGGCAGCAGAGGTGTTTCCTCCTGGCGAGCACCTGGCAGAAGAACTCGCTGCGCGTGGCTGGACCATTCCGCAATTCGCGGAGCTGACGGGTCAGCCGGTGCACGTTGTCTCGGACATTCTCGATGCGCAGATCGAGATCACCCCGTACCTGGCCGCAGCCATCTCTTCTGCGCTCGGCACCTCGGCGCGGTTGTGGCTCAACCTCGAACAGGCCTACCGCTCACACCCGGGTGCCCATGGCGCGTAGGGCGGTTGCGATGTCGTCGACGGCGATGTCGGTTGCGGCGACGGTCATGACCAGATCGTAGACCGCGTCGTTGCTGGCCGTGCGCACGCTGGCGTTGTTGAGTTCGAGGAAGATGGCCGCGGCGAGCCAGCCAAGTCGCTTGTTGCCGTCGACGAGCGGGTGGTTGTTGACCACTGAGTGCAGCAGCGCTCCGGCTTTGCTCCACACGTCGGGATAGGCGTCCTCACCGAATGCGGAGGCCTGGGGCCGTGCTGCCGCGGCGCCCACGAGGCCAATGTCCCGCATCGGCGGCGGATCGCCGAGCAACCGGCGGGCCAGCTCGACGAGGTCTTCGGTGTCGAGGAACTCGAACGTCTCGTTCAATCGCCCAGCCGACGCAGTGCTTCAGCGTGACGATCCATGACGAGATCGGCTGCGACTGCCACACGGTCGCGATGCTCCGCCTTGGCCACGTACTCGCGCACGGCACGACGAGCGGCTTCCTGCATGGAGGTGCCGTCGAGCGTGGCGCGCCGCCGCAGCGCCTCCTGCTCGTCATCGGTCAGCCTGAGCGTCATCGCCACGGATGGAATGGTATCACATCGATATCACTCGCCTGTGACTGGCCGTCGAATTCTGGACACGCTCAAGCCGGGAAGTAGGCGGTCAGGTTGCGCGCTCGTGCTGGGTGCCGCCAGATTCGTCCGGTGCTGCGGTATACCGGAGCGCCTGTGAGCTTGCCTGCCGCCATGGCGGATTCATGACGAACCGACTTGTTGCCGCGATGGCCTTTGCAGCATTGGTGGTCTCGGTGCTGTCGCTGTTCGTGGCGTTGAGCGCGACGGAAGTGGAGCCGGCACGGACGACAGGGAATGTCGCCGCTGCGACGCCCGTGGCGGAAGCCGACGACGAACCGGCGATGTCGTCGCCGCCGGCCACGACTGCAGGCACATCGGCGAATGCTGGGACGCCTTCGGCGACCGTCGTCACCGCTACCACTGCCGCGCCGGCTGGGCCTGCCGTTACGACGACACCCGACGCAGAACTGCCGGGAACTCCGGCAGCGTTCGGGCCCGCGGCCGGCACGCAACTCGGCGTCATCGGCGTCGGCTACGACGACTGGCTGAACGTGCGCGATGTTCCCAACGGCGAGGTCGTCGCAACGCTGACGCTGCAATTGTCGCCGCAGTCGCCAGCCGAGAGCGCGCTGCTGGTCCGCGATGCCGAGGCCGAGGCGGCCTTCGCAAGGATCGGCGTTGCGGGAGTGACCGCGACCGGCCGTTCCCGTGATCTCGCCACGAGCACATGGCACGAGATCCAAGCGGGCCCGATCGTCGGCTGGGCCAGCTCGAACTATCTGGCGCCGCTGTCGCCGGAGACCGCCCTCGACATCACCGCCCAGGTCATCACCGACATCGACGGCCCCGCGACTTCCGAGACGTTCGCAGCGCTTGTCGACCAGGTCGTTGCAACTGTGGCCTCACAAGAACCGCGATCGCGTGTCAGGACCACTTCGGCACCCGACCCGTCGGGCGATCTGCTGGAAGCCGCCGTCGATGTCGTCGGACAGCCGGACGACTCGGTGCGCGGCTACCGGCTGCTGATCATCGCCCAGATGGCCGCCGACGTCAGGGCCCTGGATGCCGACGGCGGCGACGTCACCACAGACATGGGGCCGTACACGCTGCGCAGCGTGCTGGCCACGCCGCTGTGCTACAGCCATCGCGGCGTCAGCACAGACGGCGCCTGCAACTAGCGATCGAGGCCGCGGCTGCGAAACGCACGCTCGTGCGCCACGGCATCGCACCGCGGCGCCGACGGCGGAGCTAGTCGTCGGCAGGCGGCGCCAGCGTGTCGTCGACGAGGTACTGCACCACTTCGGCGAGGGCTTCGTCATGATCGGCGCCGTCGTCCAACGCCCCTTGACAGACGGCGAGCTGGCGATTTGCTGACGTGCCGTGCTCGCAGATGGTGCGAAGGTGGCGGATCTCGTCCACGCAGCCGAGCGCCTCGGCATCGGGCATCACCAGCTCGATGAGCTCGTCGACCAGGTGGTCGTATGGCACCAGCGTGCCCTTGCCGAAGTCGATCAGCGAGCCGCTGACGCCGTAGCGCTCGGCGCGCCACAGGTTCTCGCCGATGAGGAAGTTCGCATAGCCGCGCCATCGCTGGTTCTCGGTTCGCAACCGCCACAGCATCCGCAGCAGGCAGACATACGCCGCGGCGATGGCGATCGTGTCTTCCATGCGGGTCGGCAGGTCGGTGACACGCATCTCGAGCGTCGGGTAGCGCTCCGAGGGCCGGATGTCCCACCAGACCTTCGATGAGTCCTCGATGATCCCGGCGTTCACCAGCACATCGACATGGCGACGGAACTCCGCCCACGAGTCGAACTTCGGCGGCAGGCCCGTGCGCGGCAGCGTCTTGTACACCGCCGAGCGGTAGCTGGCCAGCCCGGTGTCGCGGCCCTGCCAGAATGGCGACGAGGTCGACACGGCCAGCAGATGCGGCAGGAAGTACGTCACCTGGTTCATCAGGTCGATCCGCAGTTCGGGGTCCTCGATGCCCACGTGCACATGCAGGCCCGAGATGACGAGCTGGCGCGAGATGTCCTGGAGATCATCGGCCAGCACCCGATAGCGCTCCTTGTCGGTGATCTGGAGTTCGTCCGGTCTGGCGAACGGATGGGTTGACGCAGCAATCGGCGCAAGCCCATGTTCCGCGGCGGCCTCGGTGACCGCGAGCCTCAGCAGGCCGACATCGGCGCGTAGATGCTTCATGTCGCGGCAGATGCCGGTGCCGATCTCGATCTGCGCGCTGAACAGCTCCGGGCTCACGAGTCCGTGGCGCAGCTCTGCCACCCGTTCGATCAGGCCAGGCGGCTGGACCCCCACCAATGCGCCACTGTCACGATCGACGAGGAGATATTCCTCCTCGATCCCGATCGTCCAGCTCGGTTCGTCGATCATCGCCCGCGAGTGTGCCAAATCCGGCACCCTCGTGGTCGCGCAACTGCCTGCATGCTGCGGCAACTGCGGCCGATGCTGTGGTTGCGCCACAGCCGGCGCCGACTCAGTTGCGAGCGGTGACGATCCAGGCGGCTGCGGGGAACACGACGCCGCGAGGCGTCTCGAACGGGGCGAGGGCCGCGACAACGGCATCGAGCGCCTGCGCGTGCACGTCGGGCGGGTGGCCGACAAGGGCGCGCCGTGCGATGCCGAGGTCCATGGTGAACCGGGCGGTCTCGGCGAGGGGGCTGCCGGCGCCGTAGAGCATCTCGGTCTCGAACGGCTCGAAGGCAACGCTCGACCAGCCGGCCCCCTCGAGCATGCCCCGCACGAAGTCGGTGTCGGCAAAGGCGAACGGGTCGACCGAGGGGCCTCCGCCGTCGGGCATCTCCACGATCTCCAGCACCGCCTTGTTGACGGTGATCAGCCACGGGTTCTGGCGTGGCGTCTGCCAGCAGGCGAAGGCGAGCTGCCCGCCAGGCCGCGTTGCGGCGCGCAGATTCGCGAATGCCGCCCCTGAATCGGCGAAGAACATCACGCCGAAGCGCGAGAAGACGAGATCGAAGCCGTCGAAGACTCCGTTGCGGCCCGAGGCAGCGGCGCCGAGCGCGGCGATGTCCGCCGTCTGCGCGTCTGCGATCTCGAATGAGATAGGCGCCGCCTCGGACCGCTCGGCGACATGCGCAGCGCCACGCCGGCGGGCTACGTCGATCAGCGTCTCGCTGATGTCGAGGCCCAGCACCGAACCGCCCACGCGCTCGCTCCACTGCAGCGTCGTCTGGCCGCAGCCGCAGCCCACGTCCAGCACGTTGGCTTCGGTGGGCAAGCCCTCCACGGTCTCCATCGCCGCTAGGCCGATGTGGCCGAGCTGGGCATCCAGCCGCTCCTGCTCCTGCACCCAGACGTCGGCATTGCGCCAGAACTCGCGCTGTTGGGCGTTGGGGTCGTCGTTCACACTCATCAGGGGCCTCTCTGTGAAGCTGCCTTCTTCTAGCAGCCTGCGTCCGCGGCTTCACTCCGATGCGGCACGTGACCTGCTGCCGACGCCCCCTCCTCGGAATGGCGTGTCAGAACAGCGTCGTGTGGGGTCCGGTGAAGGCCTTGGAGTAGGTCTCCAGCGCCGTCTTGGCGTCGCGGTGGGCGACGCTCGGCACCGGCTCGGCATCGGGCAGCGCCTCGGTGAACGACCAGCTGAGCCGGTGGATGGCGCACGGCCCATGGCTGGCCAGCGCGGCACGGTGGACCGGCGCGGGATAGCCCTTGTTCGACTCAAACCCGTATGGCGGGAAGTCGCCGGCCAGCACGGTCATGATGCGGTCGCGCACCACCTTGGCCATGATCGAGGCCGCCGCGATCGACAGGCAGCGCCGGTCGCCCTCCACGAGCGCCCGGCTGGGACGCCAGTCCACGAAGTTGAACTTGCCGTCGAGCAGCACCCGATCCGGCTCGGCCGGCAGCAGGTCCAAGGCCCGGCGCGTGGCCAGCCGCAGGGCATCGGTCATGCCCAACTCGTCGCACTCGGCGGCGGTGGCATGCCCCACCGACCACGCTCGGGCCCAGTTGTCGATGCGCTCGAAGAGCTGCTCGCGCACCTCGGGGCGGAGCTCCTTGGAGTCGCGGATGCCGTTCACGCGGCCGCGCGACGAGACCACGACGGCGCCGACCGTCAAGGGGCCGGCCCAGGCGCCACGACCCACCTCGTCCACGCCGACCACCGTCGTCTCGCCCGCATCCCAGCAGCGCCGCTCGAACGTGAGGCTCGGCCGCGCCGTCATGGCTGTGAACCTAATTGCCGACCCCGTGCCGATCGGGAGACCGGTTACGACGCGGGCGGGAGTGCGAGGAGCGCCTCGCCCTGCCAGCCCGTGGCCGTGAACGCCGGGTCCAGTCCTGGCGCTGTGACTGCGGGCGGGTCTGCACCCGGGTCGTGTGGCACAACGTCCCACAGCAGCGCCGGCCGCTCGCCGTGCCAGCGCACCGCCCACGACACGGGCCCGATGCGCGTCGGCACGTGGTGCACTTCGACCGGCTGGCCCAGCCAAGTCGCCGGCCAGTGCGCCGCAAGCCGCAGGCGGGCCGGTTCGCGGCCTGCTCCCCCGCTGCCGGCCGAACCGTCGTCGGGAACGTCGACCAGCAGTCGTAGCAGCGTCCGCACGAACAGGCCACCCACCAGCAGGTCGTGCCCCGTCCCGTTGGTGCCCGTGCGCAACGTCGGGTGCATGTAGGTCGGCCAGTTGAGCGTCGGCGATGCCACCGAGACCAGTGCCTCAAGCCGGTCGAAGGCGCGTCCCGGCGCCGGTCGAGCCTCGGCGAAGGCCAGCAGCGCGGTTGCCACCATGTCGTGACCGCAGGACGCCGCAGTGTCGTCGACGAAGTCCAGCGGCGTGCCGTCGGCCGGCTCGGCCGCCACGAACGGCAACGGCGGCGCCCACGGCACTGCGGCATGGATCCACAGCCCGGTGTCATGCGACAGCCACTCCCAGCGCTGGCCCGACTGCTCATCCTCCTCGTTCGATGCTGATTCGCCGGGCACACGCCGGGCAAGCCTTGCCGTACTGCGAGCCTGGGCACTCCTGTCCGAAGACGTCTCCCACGGCAGGCGCCCCGTCCGATCGCGGTAGAACGACGGCGACACGATCGCATCGGCGCCGCCGTCAGCAGCATGCAGGCGAGCGCGGCGACGTTCCCGGGAGCTGGCACGCGGGCGCGCTGTGCCGGCCATGTCAACACGCAGCGCTTCAGGCAGCGCCAAAGCCGCGCTCTGCACGGCAGTCGCCGCGCGCTCCGCGCCGAGCCGCAGCAGCAGGCGGCTGCTGGCTCGCAGTCCCTCCCGGATCGCCCATGGCTCCTCCTGCCAGCGTGCTTCGCTCGTCAGCAGCCAGCGCGCCGCTGCTGTCACGAACTCTGAGATGCCCTCGGCAAACGCCTGGTCGGGATGCAGCGACAGCAGATGCTCGGCCAGCACAAGCGAGGTGCCCGTCACCGAGATGCCCATGCTGGCGGTGACGCCGGAGATCTGCTGCGCCTGGGCCTGGCGCAGCAGGAGGTCCCGGACTTGCTCGGGCACGCCCGATTCGACGAGCGCCAGCAGCTGCACGAGGTCGTCACCGACGAACTGCGCATCGGTGTGCACCGCTGGGGCGAGCATCGGGCCCGCCACGCCAGCACCGTCATCGAAGGGCGCTGTCGAGAGCAGTTGCGCCGAGCGTGCCGCGAGCGCAGCATCCGCCAGCCGGCCGCCGGGCAGCTCGAGCCGACAGCCCGCGTCGACACGCAATCGCCAGCCTTTGGCCACCCGGTCCACGCCAGGAACCGCATCGAGCACGGCAGCGCCGAGCGCGGGGCTGCCAGCATCGTCCCATTCGAAGGCTGAGCCTCGCTCGACAATGACGGCGCGCAGCATCGCTCCCGCGACCAGCGGGAAGATCGCCGCCGCATTGGCCAGATGCTGCGGGCACTGAACTGAGACCGGAGCCCGCTCGGGCTGCGGCATCGGTGCCGGCCCGGCCGAAGGCGTGCCACCATCCATGCCACGCGCGTCCTGCTGGACATCATGAAGTCGCGGTATCGGTGCCGGCTCCGCGAATGGCGTGCTGCCCCCGATGCTCACCGCTACCGAGCTCTTGTGCCCCGCGGCGGCCTGCTCGCCCGCTTTCACCAGAGCGCCAGCGCAATCGGCCCTGTCACTGCCGACTACGACGTCGCCGGGCGTGCGGTCGAAGATCACCGCTGTGTGGCCCACTGCGTGACCGAGCCCGTCGTCGAGGGTCACAGCTTGGCCGTCCACAGAGATCTCGTCGATGCCCCACGCGTTCGACCATTCCCAGATCTCGTCGTCCGCATGCTCGAAAGCACCCAGGTGGTACGGCCGCGCCGCGAGCGCTATGGCCACGGGTTCGGACGTGCGGTTGGTGATCTCCACCACGAACACTTCGGGAACGGCGCTCGTGCCGTCGCCCGTCGTCCGCTTGCCGGGCCGCCGCGTGACATGCCGCTCGGCGTCATCGAGCCGAACCGAAGCTCCCCGGGCCGCCGCGGCCCGGTGCACTACATCGCCACCGCCGACACGCAGGATCGTCTCCACCACCGGCATCCCGTCCACCAACCGCTGCCGCACAGCGGCCGCCCGCGACGGGAAGACCCACTCGTCTCCGGCCCGGACCCACCAGTCCAGCGACCAGCGCCCGAGCACCACCAGCCCCCGGGGATCCACCGCAGCCCGGTCAAGCGTCTCGGGAAGCCCGATCGTGGTCCACGATCGGCCCACCGTGTTCGCCAGCACAGTGTCCGAAACCTGTCGGTCGCCGAGCCAGTACCTGACCTCGCTGGGCTCCGGCTCGTAAGCCGCCGATCCCGGGTCGAGCTGACGCTCAGCCCACCACGGTCGCACCCACCCCTCAGGCGGCTCAGCCGGCACCGTTCTGTCCTAGCAAACCGACGCCTCCAGTCCACGCGTACCAAGTACATCGTGTACGCCGTATCTTGCGCCGTATGGCCGCGACTCGCACGCAGGTGTACCTCACCGAGCAGCAGCGTCAACGAATTGATGAACTCGCCGGCATCGAAGTTGTCACGATGACTGAGATCGTCCGCCGGGCACTCGACGCCTACCTCTCGTCATATGTCCCCGACGCTTCGGCGAGCTTTTCGCGCGCCCTCGGTGCCGCGACCGATATCGAGGTCCCTTCGCGAGACGAGTGGCAGCGTGGCTGATTCTCGCGCCGACACCAGTAAAATCAGTTGAAATATATTTAAAATATGTGAAAGCTTTCGGACATGGTCCGGTTGCGGAAGCGCATCGCTCGAATTCGAGGCAATCCGCGCAACGTGCCGTGGCAAGAACTCGTGAGTGTGTGCGACGCCCTCTTCGGCGAGCCGACACGCATTGCGGGTAGTCACCGCATCTACGATGTGAGTTGGTCGGAGTCGCGCATATTGGTTCTCCAGCCGCATGGAGCAAGTGCGAAGCCATATCAGGTCCGCCAAGTACTGAAGGCAGTCGAGGAGTTGGAAGCGCGGAATGGACACATGTGAACTCCCGAGCGAATACCGGTTCCGCACCGAATGGTCCGAAGAAGACCAGGAGTGGGTCGGGCTGTGCGACGCATTTCCCTTGGCGAGTTGGCTTGAGCCCAAGCGTGAGGCCGCCGAAGCGGGCATCCGAGCAGTCGTTGCCGAGGTGCTCGGCCTGCGCGACACCGGGACCGATCCGCAGCCGCCCGCCTGAGCACAGCCACGAGTGCGCTCGGGCTTCTGGGCGCCCATACACTCGCCGCGGGTGACTGATCGCGGCAACCCCGAAGCGGTGGCGCTGATCCCCGTGAAGGATTTTGAGCTGGCCAAGGGCCGGCTCGCCCCCCAGCTTCCCGCCGGTGAGCGGGCCGAGCTGGCTCGTTCCATGGCTGCGCGGGTGGTGCAGGCCGCCGGTCACATGCCGGCACTCGTGGTCTGCGACAACGACGAGGTGGCCGAATGGGCTCATTCGGTGGGTGCCCATCCGCTGCGTATTGAGGTTCGGGGACTGAATGGCGCCCTGACCGCCGCCCTCGAGCGCTTGTCGGCCGCGACGCCAGGCGAATCACTGCCCTGGCAGGACTCGACAGACAGCGACGCCGCGTCCGATGGCCGCTGGCCGCAGCACGTCGTGATCGCCCACGGTGATCTGCCCCGCGCCGAGACCCTCGAAGGACTGGCCGAGCCGGGCACCGTGACGATCGTGCCCGACCGGCATCTCGACGGCACCAATGTGATGGCGCTGCCGCTGGGCACCGGGTTCGAGTTTCACTACGGGCCTGGTTCATTCAAGGCCCACTGTGACGAAGCGCAGCGCTGCGGGCTCGACCTACAGGTGCGGCGGGTCGCAGCCCTCGAATTCGACATCGACACACCCGACGATCTCGCGGCGTATCTCGCCGATGCCGACGATCGGCGATGACCGCTGATACCGGCTTCTCGGTTGACCTGGCGGTGCCGGCATCGGCGCTGGTCATTGCCGCGCATCCCGACGATGCCGAGTTCGATTGCGGAGCGACGCTGGCCAAGTGGGCAGCCGCCGGCGCGGTCGTGCACCACTTCGTCTGCACCGACGGCTCGAAGGGCACATGGGACGCCGACTGCGACCAGGCGGCGCTGGTGCGAACCCGCCAGGACGAGCAGCGTGCCGCTGCCGCCGCGCTCGGCGCGAGCGGCGAGGTGCGCTTCGGCGGCCATGTCGACGGCGAGCTCGACAGCGACCTCGCAACCCGAGCGCAGGTCGCGCAGGTCATCCGCGAGCTGCGACCCGCCGTTGTGCTGGGCCATGACCCGTGGAAGCGCTACCGGCTCCATCCCGATCATCGCCACGCGGGTCTGCTGGCCGTCGAGGGTGTGGTGGCTGCACGCGACCCGTTCTTCTTCCCCGAGCAGGGCCTGCCGCCGCATCGCCCCGACGAGCTGCTGCTGTTCGAGGCCGACGAGCCCGACCACGCGGAGAACGTCGAGGGCTGGACTGCCGCCAAGACCGAGGCGCTGCTGTGCCACACCAGCCAGTTCGTCACTACACACGACATCACCGACCCCGACGACACCGCCCAGGTACAGCGCTTCGCCGACTGGCTGGACGCCGTGGCCGTGGCCAGCGGCCAACAGGCCGGTCTCGCCTACGCGGAGCTGTTCAAGCGCATCGACGGCGTCTGAGCGTTCCCACCACTCGGCCACCTGCCCCTGATCGCACAGCACCCGGCACCGGGCACCGGTTTTGCCTACCGACGGTCCGGCAGGAACGCCCCGTCGATCTCGCTGTCGCTCCAGAAGCCTGCCAGCGGCGGCGCGGCACCGTCCGCGTAGCTCGCGAGCCGGTCAGCGGCCGCTTCATCGAACAGCTCGATCACGTCGAGAATTGTCGCCGGGCCGAGCGTTCGCAGGGCACGATCTCCCTCGCTGCCTACCCGTGGCAGATGCGGCGTCAGCAGCAGTCGCCGAGCGTCGGGCTCGGCGGCGGCCAGCACCGACGCTCGCCCCAGCGCCTTCCACAGCGTCTCGGCTCGCAACAGCCCCGGCCGCACGGTCGTGAACGCCCCCGCTACATCAATCCACCACTCACGGTTCGCCCGATCGGCCACCAAGAAGCTGAACTTCACCCCCGAGCCGCGCACGGTGGCGGGGCTGCGCACGATCTCGAAACCCGATGCTTCGAGCAGTTCGTGGGCGATGTCGAGGGCCTTGCGGCCAGACTCCACCGCTTGGCGCACAAATGCGTCGGCGGTCATCGAGTCAGCGATAGCCCCCGACGCTCCGTTGCCCGGTCCGCTGATGCTCCTGCGCACGGGTTCACCAGCAACATCACTGCGCTTCGCGCCCGCCGTGTCGGCGGAATCCGACGCCTCGGCCACCGCTGATGCGACGGCGCCCCGCCGAGAGGCATCCGAGGAGCCCGCGGTGCCGGCGTCCGCTCGCAGAGCATCCGGCTCGAACAGCGGCGGCTGCGCGGTGCAATGTTGGTCCTCCGGCTGCGCTGAGTCCGCTGCAGCGACCCGTACGCGTGCCAAGTCCGCGTAATCGGGATTCAGGTCGTAGCCGACCGGCCTTCGGCCGCACAGCACGCTGGCCACCAGCGTGGTGCCCGAGCCCATGAACGGGTCGAGCACCAGGTCGTCCTCGTAGGTGTACAGGTCGATCAGACGCCGGGGCAGCTCCAAGGGGAACGGCGCCGGGTGCCGCACCCGCTGCGCGCTCTCGGGCCCCATGTCCCACACGTCGAGCGTGGCTTCCATGAACTCGTCGGTCGACAGGCTGCTGCGATGAGGCAGTCCCTCCTCCTCGCGCTGTGCGGCCGAGCGGGCCCGGTCGAATCTGCCCTTGCTGGCGATCACGATGCGCTCGGTGGTGTCACGCAGCGTCGGGTTGGACGGGCTGCGGAACGACCCCCACGCGCACGACCCGCTCGACCCCTTGCTCTTCTGCCACACGATCTCACCGCGCAGCAGCAGGCCGAGCTCCTCGAAGATGCGTGCCACGTCGCCCGACAGGCTGCGGTACGGCTTGCGGCCCAGGTTGGCCACGTTGACAGCGATGCGACCGCCAGGCTCGAGCACCCGCACGCACTCTGCGAAGACGTCCCGCAGCATGCCGAGGTAGTCGAAGTAGCTCGTGGGGATGCGGCTGTCTCCCCCAGCGGCGAGAGCGTCTTCATACGACTTGCCCACGAAGTACGGCGGTGAGGTGACCACCAGCGCCACAGAGGCATCTGGAATCGCAGTCATCTGCCGGGCGTCGCCGCAGAAGCAGCCGTCGCCGAGGCGTTCGGCCAGCTCGGGATCGAAGTCGGGCCCGCGTGCCACGGCATCGTCGTCGGACAGCACCGGCGGGGTGAAGCGGGCGTAGAACGCCGACGCATCGTGGCCCTCGCGCCGGGAGGCGCCAAACCGTGACGTCGCTGTCCGGCGAGCAGACGGCGCAACAGTGCGCGTGCCGCCCAGCGGCTCCCGGGGAGTCATTTTCCACAGGGTACCGAAGTACGGGAGAATGGAACAGACGCGCGCCTCACTGATGTGCCGGGCGCATGAGAGCGTCAGCAGCCCAGCACCAATGCCAGGGCTGGGAGGCGGCAGGCTGCGCTGCCCGAGCCGTCAGGCGTCGTGGAGCACCATGCGGACGCGCTTGTTGCCCTTGCCCTTCGACTCGGTCTTGGTGATCTCGAAGCGACCCACGGCCGCCGTCGACGCCACGTGCGTGCCGCCGTCGGCCTGGCGGTCAAGCCCGACGATGTCGACCACCCGGATATTGGTGACCGATTCGGGGATCAGGTTCACCTTGGTGCGGATCAGCTCGGGATCGGCGAGCGCCGCCCCGCGGTCCAGGAAGCTCACCTCGATCGGCCGATCCGCAGCGATCTCGGCATTCACCAGCTCGGTGACCCGCACGGCGAAGCCCTCGGGCAGCGGACCGAACTCGAAGTCCATCCGGGCAGACAGCGGCTCCATGTTCCCGCCGGTCACCAGCACTCCCCACTCGTTCCAGATGACCCCGCACAGGATGTGCAGCGCGGTGTGTGTGCGCATGAGCTGCAGGCGGCGCTCCCAGTCGATGGTGCCGGTGACTGCGGTGCCGGCCGGCGGCGGCTCGCCGTCCACCCAGTGCCAGATGAGGTCGCCCTCCTTGCGGACGTCGTGCACCTGCCAGGTGTTGCCGTTCTGGTCGGCGAGCGTGCCGGTGTCATGGGGCTGGCCGCCGCCAGTGGCGTAGAAGACGGTGCGATCGAGCGCTACGGCATCGTCACGCACGGCCTCCACGGTCGCCACGACACTCTGCTCGTACGCGTCACGCAGGTAGATCTGGCCGGTGGCTTGGTCGGAGTTCGCTTCAGCGCTCATCGCCGCAGACGATACGTCGCTGGACCCCGCCACCGGTCAGTCAGTCCAGCGGGGACAGCGGCCGTTACGGTGACGCCGTGCGCATCGTGACCTGGAACCTGTGGTGGCGCTTCGGCGACAACTGGCAGGCCCGCCACGAGGCCATCGCCGCCACGCTCGCCGGGCTCAACGCCGACATCGTGTGCTGCCAGGAGATCTGGGCCGAGCGTGACGGCCAGAACCAGGCCGACCTGCTCGGCGAGACCCTGGGCATGAACGTGGCACACCACCCGCGCTTCGGGCGGCGAGGACTGTCGTTCAGCAACGCGATATTGAGCCGCACAGCCATCATCGAATCCAGCTCGCACTCGCTGGCTGTCGGCGACGCCTCGTCGCCCGAGGGCCAGCAGTCCGGGCACCGGACGGCCGTCCTGGCCCGCATCGCCCGCGGCGACGGCGAGATGGCCGTCATCTGCACCCACCTCGAGCACCGCTTCCATCTCAGCGAGATCCGCCAAGCACAGGTGGCCACGCTGTGCGAGCTGGCAGCACCCCATCACGATCCCGAGGGCTTCCCGATCGTCATGGTCGGCGACTTCAACGCCGTCCCGAGCTCCGAGGAGATCCGGCTGCTGACCGGCGAGCGTCCCCCACCAGTTCCCGAGTTGGTCTGGAGCGACGCGTGGGCGCAGGCGGGTGACGGCCCAGGCTTCACATGGGACGGCCGGAACCCCTACCTGCACCAAGCCATGTGGCCGAACCGGCGCATCGACTACGTGTTCGTGTCGACGCCGCGGCCGGTACCGCAGGGCAACATCAGGAGCATCCGGCTGATCGGTGCCGAATCGGTCGACGGGGTTGTACCGTCCGACCACTACGGACTGGTCGTGGACCTGGTCGATTGAGCCAGAGGCGTCAGGTCTCGTAGAGCTCCAGGATCGACGCAGCGGCGGCACTGCCCGCCTCGGCCAGATCGGGCGGCAGCTCCGCCGCATTGACGACATGCGTGTCGGCTCCGAGGCGCAGCAGCATCTGGCTGAGCGCGAACGGGCCGCGGATCGCATACGTCACGATGCACCGGTCGCCGTCCTCGCGTACCTCCCGCGATGGGTACGCCTCCACTCGCCACAGGTCGCCGCGCGGAATCGACAGCACCACATCGGTCGTCTCATCGGATTCGGCTGGCGCAACTGAGCGGAGCGCTGCGGTCGCGTCGCTCGGCTCGGCCGAACGGCCGTGTGATTCGCCCGTCTCGTCGCAGGCCTCGATGCGGTCGACCCGGAACGAGCGCAGGTCCTGGCGCAGGTGACACCAACCCCGCAGGTACCAATGCCCGTCGGCCAGCGAGACATCCAGCGGGTCCACCCGGCGCTCGGTGACAGCATCGGTATTGGGGGTGTAGTAGTGGATGCTGACGGTGGTACCGGTGCGCACGGCTTCCTGCAGCGTCGGCAGGCTGCGCGGCAACGGCAGCTCCACCGAGACCCGGACTCGCTCGCCGTAGGCCGCGCGCAGCTTGTCGAGCGCGGTCGCCAGTGCACCAGAACGGTCGGCGCCGCGCAGGGCCAGCGCGGACTGCCCTGCCACCAAGATGCCGAATGCCTGCGGCACCGACAGGTTGAGCGGCCGGTCCAGCATCGCTCCCGGCTCGGTGTGCACCCACGCCTCGCCGGCATCGTGCTCGTCGCCGAACACGACGATGCCCAGATTCTCATAGACACCCGCGCCGGCGACCTCGTAGCACATGGCCGCGAGCAGTAGGTCGTACACCGCGGCCGGCCGCATCTCGAACCGCTCCGCGATGTCGTGCACTGTGGCGCCGCCCCGCTCCACCACCCACGGCACGATGGCCAGCAGGCGCTCGATCTTCGCCGATGTGCTCGGCCCCCTCACCGGTCGGCACCTTCGCCGCAGGACTCCGACGCACAGGGCACGCTGCCGCCGGCCCACCCGCCACAGCAGCTCACCGTTCGCCGCCCGCCTGGTCGGCCAGTGTTCGCAGCCACGACGTGATCTCTGCGACCAGTTCCGGCGGTGACTCCACCACGGCGTGGCGACCCATGTCCAGCACCCACACGCGAAACGCGGCACGGTTGCGGACCCGCGCCGTCACCGTCACCGAGCCGTCGTCGTACTGCTCGACGACACGGCCCCGTTCGGCCGTGGGTTGCTGTGCCATGGTGGCGTCGATCCGCACCCGGGCCTCGAAGTCGTCGCCGAAGTCGATCTCCATCGGCTCGCTCGGCAGCAGCGCGGCGACGTCGACATCTGCGCGGGCGAATGCGCCTCGCTCCCCCACCTCCGCGTCGCTCTCCATGCGATCCACCCGGAACGTCTTCACCACGTCGTCTTCGCGTGCGGCTAGGTACCAGTAGCCCGCCCGGCACAGCAGGCCGAGCGGCTGCGCGTCGCGCCGCCGCCCCCCGTAGGCAAAGCGGACCTGCGCTCGCTCGGCAGACGCGGCGGCCAGCTTCGGCAGCAGCGACCCTGCGGTCTGCTGCGCGGCGGCCGTCTCCAGCGCCACATCTGCCGACAGCGTTCCGGCATCGGCGCCGACATCATCTGCACCCGCCCTGCCGCCAGCGGCTGCATCCCCGCCTTCGGCACCCGCACCAACTTCGGTGCTCGTGAGCTTGGCGACGGCTTCGAGATCCCACGTCTCGCCGATGTCCACCCGAGATGCGGCGAACCGCAACGCGAGCTGCTCGTCGGGAGTGAGCTGCAGGTCAGGCAGGAAGTAGTCCTGGCGCCGGATGGTGTAGGAGGTGGCGCCATCGTGGGTGATCGCCTCGGTGATCCGTACGCCGAGGTTTCGGATCAGCGCCTTGTCCCGCTCGAAGGAGGTCCGAGCACTCTCCAACGCACGCTTGTCGGTGGTGCCGTCGGGCGCGTACAGCCCGGTGTTGCGCCAGATTTCTTCACGGGTCGTGGGCACGTCGCGAGCGAGCAGGTACATCATCAGTTCCATCACGCGCTCAGTTGCGTCCGGGCGTGGTCTCGCTGCCACGCTCGGGAGTGTAGAACTGCGGTATCGGACGGGCCGTTGGATTATCGACCCGACCGCGGTGCTGCTCAAAGCTGAGCCTCAGTCGTTGACGTCGGCAGCCCGGAGCGCCGCCCAAACACGCTCCGGCGTCAGCGGGAAGTCGTCCATCCAGACGCCGGTCGCGTCAGCCAGCGCTGCGGCCACTGCCGGTGCATAAGGGATCACGCCCATCTCGGCCATGCCGCGGGCGCCGAAGGGACCCAGCGGGTCGGCCAGCTCCAGCACCACGCTTTCTGTGGTGACGGGAATGTCGCCGACGCCCGGGATCAGGTAGGTGCTGAATCTTGGGTTCAGCAAGCGACCGTCCCGGCTGCGCAGGTGCTCGCTGAGCACGTGGCCGTGGGCTTGGGCCACTGCGCCCTCGATCTGGCCGACCACGAAGCGTGGGTTGATGGCTCGCCCCACGTCGTTGGCGCTGATCACCCGGTCGATGCGGATGTGGCCGGTGTCGATGTCGACGGTCATCTCCACGTGCTGGGCGACATAGCCGTAGGTGAAGTTCGGGGTGCCCTCCCCAGTCTCAGGGTCGAGCTCGGTGGTCGGCGGGGGCGTGAAGCGGAAATGCCCGATGGCTGGCCGGGCGCCCTCGCGCCACGCCTTCTCGGCTTCCTCGGCGGCACCCAGGATCGAGTTGCCCGCCATCCACGTCAGGCGCGACGCCGACGCCGATCCCGAATCGCCCGATGTGCCAGTGTCGCTGAAGCGCCCCACGACCCTGGACGGATCAACGCCGGTCGCCTCAGCCGCCATCTGCAGGAACGCGGTGTGCGCGCCTTGCCCGACGTCGGCGCCGGCGTGGGCCAGCTCGACCGATGCGGGCATGTCGTCGCCGGACTCGCCGTGCAGCACGATCGTGGCCTCGCAGCGCTCGGGAAAGCCGAACGAGAAGCCGACGTTCTTGAACGCGCACGCGAAGCCGCGGCCGCGGCGCAGCGAAGACGGCCGAGCCGGCAGCGAGACGAACGGGCTGAACAGCGCTGAGTCGTCCGGATCGGACGGCTGCGCCGCGGCGTGGGCGCAGGCCTCGATCACCTCGGGCATGGTCACGCCGGCCGGCATCGGCGTGTGGGCGATGCTCGGAGATCCCTCGCGCAAGGTGTTGACACGACGGATGTCGACGGGGTCCATGCTCAGCGCTTCGGCCAGCTTGTTCACCTGGCATTCGACGGCGAAGGCCGCTTGCGGGGCGCCGAAGCCCCGGAACGCTCCCCCGGGCGTGGCGTTGGTGTACACGACATGGGTGTCGATGGCGGCGTTGGGCAGCTCGTAGGGCCCGCCCAGGCCCAAGTGCAGGTTCCCCATCACCTTGTTGGAGGTGTAGTTGTAGGCGCCCGCATCCAGCCAGGCTTCGGCCTGCGCTGCGGTGATCCTGCCGTCGCGGTCGGCGCCCCAGCGGGCCCAGATGCGTCCGCGGTGCCGCTTGTGGTGGCCGACGATCGACTCTTCACGCGACCACTGCATGGCCACCGGCCGGTCGATGCCCCGTTCGGCCAGACGGTGGGCAGCCAGCGCCAGGATGATCTGCATCGACGTGTCCTCACGCCCACCGAATGC
Organism: Acidimicrobiia bacterium; assembly: GCA_022827265.1. Taxonomy (GTDB): domain Bacteria; phylum Actinomycetota; class Acidimicrobiia; order Acidimicrobiales; family Poriferisodalaceae; genus Poriferisodalis. The sequence continues at coordinate 25,490 of JAJDTF010000012.1, forward strand.
GCCGCCGATGGCCGGGTAGCGCACCCGGATGCGCTCCTCGGGCAGGTCGAGCGCGTGGGCGATCTGCTCGCGGTCCTCGTGCACCCACTGACCGGCGATCTCGACGTTGATGGTGCCCTCGGCGTCCACCCACGACGTGCCCGCTTCGGGCTGCAGGTACGCGTGCTCCTGGTAGGGCACCTCATAGGTGGCCTCGACCGTCACGGCGGCGGCGGCCCAGCCGGCATCGAGGTCGCCCTTGCGGGTCCGCATCGATTCGTACAGGTTGGAGCCGATGCCCTCGTAGGGGTGCACGAGCGGCGCCTCGGGCGCCAGCGCCGCGTCCAGATCCGCCACGAGCGGCAGCGGCTCCCACTCGACGTCGATGGCTGCTGCGGCAGCACGCGCTTGGTCGAGGCTCTCGGCGATGACGAGCGCCAAGTGGTCGGCTTCCCAACGGGACACATCGCACGGCACCGGGCTGCGGCCAGTGTGGTCGAGCCCGATGAAGACAGGCTGGTCGAATTTGGTCAACCCGTACTCGTTGCAGGGCACGTCGGCTGAGCCCAGTACCGCCACGACGCCTGGTGATTGCTCGGCGGGACTGAGGTCGAGGCGTCGCAGCCGGGCATGGGGCTGGTCGGTGAACACGGCGAAGGCCCACAGCGCATCGCCAGGAATGCGATCCGCTGGGTAGCCGGCCAGCCCGGCGACCTTGGCAGGACCGTCGGCACGCGGCGGCGACTGGCCAGTACCGCCCGCAGTCGCGGCGGGCATCTCCAACTCGACAGCCGCGCCGGCTTCACCCGGAGCGGCACCCTCCCTCACGACGCACCCCGCTCAGCGCCGTCTGCAGCTGCGGCGCGATCTGAAGCGGTGCGCACCGACACTGCGTCGTTCGAGGTGGCTCGCACCGCCCGGACGTCGGCCGAGGCAACCCGGACCGCTTCGATGATCGAGCAGTAGCCGGTGCAGCGGCACAGGTTGCCCGACAGGCCGACGGTGATCTGTTCGGCAGTGGGCTCCGGAATCTCGTCGAGCAGCGCCACGGCGCTCATCACGAAGCCCGGCGTGCAGAACCCGCACTGCACGCCGCCTGTGTCCACCATGGCCTGCTGGAACGGATGCAGTTCGCCGCCGGGCGATGCCACGCCTTCGACGGTGGTGATGCTCGCACCGTCTGCTCGGCCCGCTGGCACTAGGCACGAGAACACGGCGGCACCGTCAAGATGCACCGTGCATGCGCCGCACTCCCCTTCGGCGCAGCCTTCCTTGGTGCCGGTCAGCCCAAGGTCGTCGCGCAGCCAGTCCATCAGCGTCTTGCCGGCGGCCCCTGCCGCGCTGCGCTGCACGCCGTTCACCGTCGCCATGACCGTGTCTTCCCGGTCGGCCAACTCGCTGCGGAAACCGCCGCGCTCGTCAAGCTCGTGGCCCGAGGCAGCGGCTGCTGGAGCAGCCGTACTGGCCGCCACCGGGTCGCCCGTAGCCACGTCACCGGTAGCCGCAGGTCTCTGCAGGCCGACGTTCGCAGTCGGTGCAAGCCTCGGCGCTTGACGAGGCCAGCGGTCGGCCTCGGTGCCGGTGGCCAGCGCCGTGATGGCTCGATCCACCACGACGCCGACGGCGTGCGAGCGGTACTCGGCGCTGCCGCGGATGTCATCGATGGGTGTTGTCGCCCGGCATGCAGCAGCCGTGATGTCGGCGCTGGCGTCGGCCAGCTCCCGACCGCTGGCCAGCTCGGCCGCCTCGGGCACGGTGATGATGGTGGGCGCGACGCTGCCGAGGGCAATCACGAGGTCAGCCACCCGGCCGCCGTCGAGCTCGACGACCACGGCGGCATGCACCACCGAGATCGCCTGCGCCCTCCGCAAGCCCAGCTTCACGAATACGCCGCGCCGACCATGGGACCGGTTCGCGCCATCGAGGGCATCAAACCCAACTGCCGTGACGATCTCGTCAGGCTCAAGCACGGTCTGACGAAAGCCGGCAAAGAACTCGCTGATCGGAACGGTGCGTTCGCCGCGCACCGAGGTCATGGTGACGGCGGCATCCAGTGCCACGAGCGCCGAGATGGTGTCGTTGGCCGGGCTGGCGGTGACGATGTTGCCGACCACCGTGGCCCGGTTGCGCAGCGGCGGCGAACCCACCTCCAAGCACGCCTGGGCGAGCGGCAGTCCGGCCGTGCGCATCGGCGCCGAGGCGATCACACCGGCATGGGTCACCAGAGGCCCGAGCGTGACCCGCCCGCCTTCGTAGGAGATCCGGTCGAGACCCGGCAGTCCCGAGATATCCACCAGCAGCTCCACGCCCGAGCGCGCCCCTCGGGAGAGCTCGAGCATGAGGTCGGTGCCGCCGGCGATCAGCCGCGCCGCAGCGCCGTGCGACGAGAGCAGCTCAACCGCCTCGTCAAGCGAGCCGGGGGCCACATACCGGCTTGGCAGCGGGACAGCCCGCTGCACGTCATGAAGCTGAAACATGCCGCATACAAGGGTGTCAGATCGCGCCGCCACCAGAGAACGCATCGCGCCGATGCACTTCGTGCCGCTCGTTCATGTTGTCCGTTCGCACGCGATGGGGCTCATGGGCTGCCTTGGCTGTGCCTTTGCCTACCGGGCCAGCATCTGGCGCTGCACCTTGCCGAGAGCGTTGCGGGGCAGCGCTGCGATGCGGTAGGTGCGACGGGGCCGCTTGTAGAACGCGAGGCGTTCGCCTACGAAGTCCTTCAGCTCGTCGTCGTCGAAGTCGCGCTCTGCGACCACGTAGGCCACCACCACCTCACCCCACTCCGGGTCGGGTTCGCCACCGACTGCGCATTCGGCGACATCGGGGTGCGAGGCGATGACCTCCTCGACTTCGCGGGGGTACACGTTGAAGCCGCCGCAGATGATGAGCTCCTTGGCGCGGCCGACGATGCGCAGGTAGCCGTCGTCCCACTGCCCCAGGTCGCCGGTGCGGAACCAGCCGTCGCTGAACGATGCTGCGTTGTCGGCGGGGCGCTCCCAATAGCCGGAGAACACGTTGGGTCCCCGCACCAGGATCTCCGCAGCCTCGGGGCCCGCCGTCGCAGCGTCGCCGCGGGCCGCTGGCTCGCCCTCGCCGTTGCCGACGTCGGCCATCGCAGCGCCGCCAGCGCTGACATCCAGCGCTTCGAGGCGCACTTCCACGCCGGGCAGCGGGAAGCCCACCGTGCCGGCGCGGCGAGGCTCGTCGTGCGGATTCGACACCAGCATGACGGTCTCGGTCATGCCGTAGCGCTCGATGACGTGCTGGCCGCTGGCCTCCCGCACGGCGTCGTGCAGTTCGGCCGGCATGGGAGCGGAGCCCGACACGCACAACCGCAGCCCCGACAGCTCAGCGGCCCGCGGCGACGCCAACAGCCGGGAGTACATCGTCGGCACGCCGAAGAACATGGTGGCTTGGTGGTCGCCCGTGCCATCCCGGCCTGCGATGGCATCGAAGACCGCGTCAGGATCAAACGTCGGCTGCAGCACGGCCCGGGCGCCCACCGTGAGCGTGCCGTGCAGCGCCACGCCGAGGCCGTGCATGTGGAACAGCGGCAGCGCCAGCACGAGCACGTCGTCGAGCGTCCAGCGCCAGGCCAGCTCGAGCGCCCGCACCGAGGCGAGCAAGTTCGCATGGCTGAGCACCGCGCCCTTGGGCTGACCGGTCGTGCCCGACGTGTACCCGATCAGCGCCGGTTCATCTGGCCGGCGCTCATGCGCGAGCGCTCGCAAGGCAACGCCGTCGGCCAGTTCCCCAACGCATCCATACGAAGGCGCTGCAGCCCTGGGGCGGGTGGATTGAGTGAGCGGCAGCCGCTGCACTCGCGACGCCTGACCGCGAGCAGACTTCGTCGTTTCGCTGCCGGTCGTCAGCGCGGAGTCGCCGGCACGGCCCGCGGGCGGGCCTGCGGCATCGAAGTCCGTGACCAGCACTGCTGGATCGGCGTCGGCGATCCACTGGCGCCACTCGTCGGGTGCGCCAACCCCTTCCACCAGCGCCGCTGCGGGACGGCAATCGGCCACCACGCCGCGCACCTCATCGGCCCGGTAGGCACCGTTCAGCGGCACTACCACGGCGCCCATCGCCAGCAGCGCAGCGTGTGCGGCAACCAGACGAGACGAACTCGGACCGCTCATCAGCACGCGGTCGCCAGCGACGACACCTGCACCCGCCAAGCGCTCGGCGACATGCTGGGCGCGCTCCAGAAGTTGGGCGCCTGTCACCCAGCCGTCGCGCTCATCCCATGCCACGGCTCGCTGCGGATCGGTCGACCAGTGGTCCAGCCAGACCGCAGGCAGCGTGCCACCCGCAGACAGATCAACCTCGGCAGCACTGCTGCCAGCCGGCAGATGCCGGGACCAATGCGACTCCTGCCCATCGGTCATCTCGGGCTGCTCCCTCGGCACACGGGCGCCGATGCCTGGCTCGCAGGAAGCTCAGCAGGGCCGACGCCCGCCGAGCCGCCCGGATCGAGCGGACATGGCGCACCCCCAACGGGATTCGAACCCGTGCCGCCACCTTGAGAGGGTGGTGTCCTTGGCCGCTAGACGATGGGGGCTGGTTGAGATGCGAGGAGCCAGCATACC
>JAJDTF010000056.1 GCA_022827265.1 Acidimicrobiia bacterium
GGCTTCGACCCCTTCAACGACGCCGTCGACTTCGGCCGCGAGCTCATTCCCCGGATCAAGCAGGGCGTGGCCGAGCTCGATGCGGCATCAACCCACAGCGAGGACGCTGGCAACACCGGCGAGACTGCCCTGGCCGCCGCCGACTGAGACCTCGACCGGGCCCTCGGTCCCGTCACCCACTGGATCGTCGAACAACGAGAACTACTGACTGCGGGGAACGCAATGCTGGACATGGACCTGTCAGGACGAGTGGCGCTGGTGACCGGTGCCAGCAAGGGAATCGGCGAAGCAGCCGTACGGCTGCTGGCCGATCACGGGGCATCGGTGGCCTTCTGCGCGAGAGGCAGCGACGCGGTGGAGTCGCTGGCCTCCTATTCGCCCCCATCGGGCACCGGCGCGGTTCGGGGATACACCGCCGACATGGCCGATGCAGACTCCACGCAGCAGTTTCTGGAGGCCGCCACGGCCGATGTGGGGCCAGCGGACATTCTCGTCAACAACGTCGGCGCATCGCCGTCGCGCAACTTCTTGTTTATGTCCGACGACGATTGGAGCGATCTGCACCAGCTCAACCTGATGTCAGCGGTGAGATGCACCCGGCACTGCCTGCCGCACATGCGCCAGCAGAAATGGGGACGGGTCATCATGATCGCCACCGGCGCTGCCTTCTCCCCCAACGCAGCGCTCATCGATTACGCCGCCACCAAGGCCGCCATGGTGGCCACCGCCAAGGCGCTGGCAGGCAAGTACGGCGCCGACAACGTGCTCACCAACACGGTCATCCCCGGACTCATCCGTACCGACATGTGGGAACGGGCAGCAGCCGAGATCGCCGAGGCCAACAACACCGACGCCGAGGCCATCTTCGCCCGCAATTCCACCGGCGTGCCCCAAGGCCGCTACGGCACCCCCGAAGAGGTGGCCTCGGGGATCGTGTTCCTGGCCAGCAACGCTGCCAACTACGTCAACGGCAGTTGCCTGACCATCGACGGCGGCGTCGCCAGCTACATCTGAACCTCCACAACCTGGCGCAACGCGGCGAGCCGCGCACATCGATGACAGCCGCTGCCGACGGCGGGCGGTCGCGGCCCTGAAACACTGCATCGCCGCGGGCTAGCTTGCGGGGCGCAGCGGCACCCGCTCACCGCAGGTGCCGACCTTGCCCCACCGCACCGACGAAACGGGAGCACCGACATGGCGCACGCTTACACCGACAAAGGCCTCGAGATGCAGGAGGCCGTGCAGTCGTTCATGGACGACCACATCTACCCCAACGAGGAGGAGTACCACGAGCAGTACGCCGAGCTCGCCGCTGCGGGAGACTTACATGCCACCCCGGCGATCATGGAGAAGCTCAAGGCAGCCGCCCGTGAGCGAGGCTTGTGGAACCTCTTCATCCCCCACCTCGACCCGCAGGCGCCGGGCACCAAGCTGTCCAATCTCGACTACTCGCCGATCTCCGAGCAACTCGGCAAGGTGACGTTCAGCTCGGAAGCGCTGAACTGCTCCGCTCCCGACACCGGCAATATGGAGATTCTGAACCTCTACGGCTCCGAGCGGGTCAAGCAGCAGTACCTGGCACCGCTGCTGGAAGGCGAGATCCGCTCGACGTTCTCCATGACCGAGCCCGAGGTGGCCAGCTCGGATGCCTCCAACATCCGCCTGCGGATCGACAAGGACGGTGACTCCTACGTGCTGAACGGGCGCAAGTGGTTCTCCTCGAACGCGCTGCGGCCCGAGTGCAAGGTGCTCATCGTGATGGGCAAGAACGACCCTGACGGCCCCCGACATCGGCAGCAGTCGATGATCGTGGTGCCCCGCCACGCAGAGGGCATCACGGTGGAACGCGATCCGCTGGTATTCGGCTTCCATGACCGGGGCGGCCACCCCGAGTTGGTGTACGAGAACGTGCGGGTGCCCGAGGACCACATCCTCGGCGGCGAGGGCGAGGGCTTCGCCATCAGCCAGGCACGTCTCGGCCCGGGTCGCATCCACCACTGCATGCGCTCGATCGGCGTCGCCGAGCGTGCGCTCGAGTACATGTGCAAGCGGGCGCTGGAACGCGAGACGTTCGGCAAGCCGGTTGCCCAGCAAGGCCTCATCCAGGACTGGATCGCAGAGGCGCGCATCGAGATCGACCAGGCCCGCGAGTACGTGCTGCATGTGGCACATCTGATGGACACGATCGGCAACAAGGCGGCTGCCCAGGAGATCTCCGGCATCAAGGTGGCCGTGCCGAACATGGCGCTCAAGGTGATCGACCGGGCCATCCAGGTGCACGGCGCCGGCGGCGTGACCCAGTTCTTCCCGCTGGCCGAGATGTACGCCCACATGCGGACGCTGCGGATCGCGGACGGCCCCGACGAGGTGCACAAGATGACCATCGCCCGCCGCGAACTCCGCCGCCACGACCCCGACTTCAGGATGTCCTAGGACATCCTGAACATCAGACACGGCGGATGGCGTAAGCCATCTTCGCTACCGAAGGTCTCTGGTGCCACGAGCTGACTACTACAAGGGACTGACGCTGGCGGAAGCCCTGCGCGCACTCGCCGATCATCACGGCGCTCCGCGCACTAGGCACATCACTGCCGACGAGACAGCGCTGCTCTACCGGGCGGCCGATCGGCTCGAACAGGTCACGATCGTCACGGCGAGCGACTCCGCTGCCGGTCGAGATCTCGCGCAGGTCACTCCCCTGCCTCGTCGCGCAGCCGGCCAGTAGCAACCAGCCCTGACCAGGCCGCAGAAGCCTCCTCCCTCGGCGGCAACCCTGTGTTCTGCAGTACGACCCGCGCTACGTGCATTCTGTGGCAGCACGGATAAGGCACCTGATGCGCCCCGGCCCACACCCGGCAGGTCGTGCTCACCGCGGGCCGCGGATTACGTAGTCGCCCTCATCAAGACTGATGCCGCCGGTGATTGACCCTTCACTGTCCGGGAAGTTGCACCACTCCACTGCAGCCAAGCTCAGGTACCAGATTTCTCCACCGTCCTGTCGGCAACGCTCGTCATGGCTGACCAACTTCTCCGGGTCGTAATTCGCCTGATGCATAAGCGAGTTGACCGGGTACCAACGGCTGCGCTCCGACGCCCACTGCACCAAGAACGCGTCGTAGGTGACCGCAAGTCGATACCGCTGGTCCCAGTAGGTGTTCTTCTTGTCGCCCTTCGGGCGGAACACCCACGCACAACTGGGTTCGTCCAGCAGGCCGCGAGCAGCAGACAGCGACCATCCGATGCCGTTTCCATCCGCGTCGGCCTGCGGCTGTTTGATCTTGCCGGTGTCGGGATCGAAGACGCGCTTGTTCCATTCGGAGCAAGGAGGTTTCTCTGTGGCTTCACCCCACACTCCGGCAGCGACTGCGACACCTGCGGATGCAGCCGAGACCAGTGCTGCGACGACAACGCCAACAATCAGCTTCTTGCGCATGGGTGGTTCCCTCCGATCGGGAGGCAGTGGTGTTTGCTACGACAACCGGAGCCAACCGAGGGGAGGGAACCATGTGCTGGCTCCCGAGTTCTCGGCTGGCGACACGAATCAGTGCCGGTTGTCGTAGCGACCTGAACCCTACCCCCGCGGCGTGACGCCATCGCTACCAGGAGGGATCCACGATGCGGGTCCCAGTGTTGCGGGCCGATTGTCGGGCGACGGCACCCCTGTCGTCGCGAATGATCCGATGACACCGGCCGAGTTCGCCAACCCACCATCTATGGGGGCACACCTCCGCTACGCCGATCTGGTCGCCTCCCCCCGTACACCACTACCTAGATGGTTAGTTCCAAGGGGTGGGGTCCACCGTTGGTGGGGTGAGGGTGTCCAAGCTCGGGTGTAGTCACGCTTCGATTTTGGAGGTTCTCGGCATGGGCCCGGACTTGGACACCCTCGCGACTGCACTGTATGTGA
>JAJDTF010000066.1 GCA_022827265.1 Acidimicrobiia bacterium
CGCTTCCAGAAGGTGGTCGAGATGGCGCCCGCGCGCGACCTCGGCCCAGCGGTACGGCAGCAGCTGCTCGCCGATGCCGTCCGATTCGCTGAGGCCATCGGCTACGTCAACGCGGGCACGGTGGAGTTCTTGGTGGAGCCCAGCGGTCGGCACGTGTTCATCGAGATGAACCCGCGCATCCAGGTGGAGCACACGGTGACCGAGGAAGTCACCGACATCGATCTCGTCGAGTCGCAGCTGCGCATCGCGGCCGGTGCCACGCTCGACGATCTGGGGCTGTCCCAGGATCGCATCAGCGTGCGCGGTTTCGCGATGCAGTGCCGGGTGACCGCCGAGAACCCCGCCAACGACTTCCGGCCCGACACCGGGCGCATCGTTGCCTACCGGCCCGCCAGCGGCGCCGGCGTGCGGCTGGACGGTTGCGTGTACCAAGGGGTGGAGATCACGCCGCACTTCGACTCGATGATCGAGAAGATCACCTGCCGCGGCCCAGATTTCGACACCGTGGTCCGGCGCATGCAGCGCACCCTGGCCGAGTACCGGGTGCGCGGCGTGTCCACCAACCAGCCGTACCTCCAAGCGATCCTGGGCGACGCCCAGTTCCAGTCCGAGCCTGTCACCACCACCTTCATCGACGATCGGCCCGAGTTGACCGCAGCTTCAGTGGGCGCCGACCGAGCCACTCGCCTGCTGCGCTACCTGGCCGACGTGACCGTGCACCAGCCTCACGGCCCGGCTCCGACCCATGTCGATCCCTCCACCAAGCTCGCGCCGACGCCGCGCACGCCGCCGGATGGGTCCAAGCAGCGACTCGACGAGCTCGGGCCTGCGGGCTTCGCAGCCGACCTGCGGGCCGCCGGCACCGTGGCCGTCACCGACACCACGCTGCGCGATGCCCACCAGTCCATCCTGGCCACCCGGCTGCGCACCATCGACCTGGTGGCGGGCGCCCGCCAGATGGCCCATTACATGCCGCAGCTGCTCAGCATGGAATGCTGGGGCGGCGCCACCTTCGACGTGGCGCTGCGGTTCCTGCACGAGGACCCGTGGGAACGGCTGCGGCGCATTCGTGCGGCGGCTCCCAACATCTGCACCCAGATGCTCCTGCGGGGGCGCAACACGGTGGGCTACTCGCCGTATCCCGACACGGTCGCCCACGAGTTCGTGGCCGAGGCCGCCGAGTGCGGGATGGACATCTTCCGGGTGTTCGACGCGTTCAACTCCATCGACCAGATGCGGCCCGCCATCGAAGCCGTGATCGAGGCCGGTGCGGTGGCCGAGGGCACCATCTGCTACTCGGGCAACCTGTCCAGCCCCGACGAAAACCTCTACACCCTCGACTACTACCTGAGCGTCGCCGAGCAGCTCGACGCCGCCGGGGTCCACATCCTGTGCATCAAGGACATGGCAGGGCTGCTCCGCCCGCCCGCCGCGCAGGCGCTCGTCAGTGCGCTGCGGGATCGGTTTGCCCAGCCAGTGCACCTGCACACCCACGACACCGGCGGCGGGCAGCTCGCCACCTACCTTGCAGCTATCGACGCCGGGGTGGATGCCATCGACGGTGCTGCCCCGCCCCTGTCGGGGATGACCTCCCAGCCGTCCATCGCCTCGATCGTCGCGATGACCGACGACACCGACCGGGCTACCGGGCTCAGTCTCGACGCGATCGGCGACATGGAGCCCTACTGGGAAGCAGTGCGGCGCGTGTACGCGCCGTTCGAGGCCGGCCTGCCGTCGCCCACGGGCACCGTCTACCGCCACGAGATCCCCGGCGGGCAGCTCTCGAACCTGCGGGTGCAAGCACGGGCGCTGGGTCTCGGGCACCGTTTCGAGGAAGTCGAGCGCCTGTATGCGGCCTGCAGCGACCTGCTCGGCCGCCCCATCAAGGTCACCCCGTCGTCGAAGGTTGTCGGCGATCTCGCCTTGCACCTCGTCGCTTCGGGCGTCTCACCCGAAGAGCTGGCTGGCGATCCGGCGGGGGCAGATCTGCCCGACAGCGTCATCGGCTTCCTGCACGGCGAGCTCGGCACTCCGCCGGGCGGCTTCCCCGAACCCTTCCGGACCCACGCCATCGAGGGCCGCGACTGGGCGCCCAAGACCAAGGACCTCAGCGACGACGACGTGGCGGGCTTAGCGGCCGATCGCGCCGCCACGCTGAATCGGCTGCTGTTCCCCACCCCTTCGGCGGCCCAGGACGAGACCACCCACCGCTACGGCGACCTGTCGGTGCTGCCGTCGCTGCTGTTCTGGTACGGGCTGGACCCTCACGACGACGACACCGCGGTGGTGCTCGGTCCGGGCGTGCGGCTGCTGCTGGGCCTGCGGTCCATCGGCGAGCCGAACGACGAGGGCATTCGCCTGGTGAGCTTCCGGGTGAACGGCCAGCCCCGCGATATCGACACGCTCGATCGCACCGTGGCAATCGACCGTCCCGAGCACGCTCGAGCCGACCCGAGCGTGCCAGGCCACGTGGCGGCACCGTTCCGGGGCTCGGTGAACGTGTCGGTGTCCGAGGGCGATCAGGTGGAAGCCGGGGACACGGTTGCGGTCATCGAGGCCATGAAGATGGAGTCGTCGATCTCGGCGCCCGTCACCGGCACGGTCATCTCGGTGGCCGCAGCCTCGGGGTCGCTGCTCGAGCCCGGCGACCTGATCGCGGAGATCCGCCCGGCCGGGCGTTCTGGCAGCCCCGAGAGCGAGCACGACGGCTAGGGCTTCTCGGCTTTCACCGGTCGATGGCTGTGCCTCGCCTGTCAGTCGTTGTCGGTGATGGTCATGGTGGCCTGGCTGTCGGCGATGGGGGGTCCGTTGTGGTATGGGGCGACTCGCAGGAGTCTGACGAGGAAGTGTTCTGGGGGCTCTTGGTAGTTGTCCTCTAGGAGCGGTATCCGGAGCCATTTCTCGGTGTCGTCGGGGTCGAAGGCGAGCCAGCCGCGTGCCCGGGTGCTGTAGTCGGCGCCGGGTGTGGCGGCCCGGCTGCCGTTGCCGGAAAAGGTCATCCAGTAGACCTCCACTCGGGTGGCGCGCGCAGCGCCGCTGAGCGTGACGCGGACCCGCAGCGTGCCGCCCTCGGTTCCGGCGGCGTCGTGGACCGCGAACCCGGGGTCGGTCACAGGTGGCGCCGGGTCGTCGTCGTCGGCTACCGCCGCCGTGGCTGTGCCCGCCGATTGGGACACCGTGTAGCCGCTGCCGGCACCGACCGTGACTGTCACCGAACCGTTTGGCTCGTCGGCGCTGTCGTTGACGGTGGCGACTGTGAGCGTGACGCTGCCCGAGGTCGGCACCGTCACCGACCGCGAGCCGGTCGTGGCGCCGTAGTCGCCCGTCTGGGCGACGGTCACATCCACCGTCAAAGCGGCCGTCGGCGCAGGGTCCGCGGTGATCGTGAACGTCGCGTCGCCGCCCTCGGCGATCCCGCCGTCGGCGGTGACGCTCACCACAGGATCCACCGCAGGCCCAGGCGGCGGATCGGTGTCGCATCGGGCCATGGCCTCCAGCGTGCGCACCGTGCGGTCCCAACGGGCATTGTCGAACTGCGCCCTGACCGCCTGCGCGTCGGCCACGGTCATCACCTCCTCGCCGGTGTCCACCTCCAAAGCAGCCAGCACCCGATCCCAGCGCTGCCGATGCGCAGCATGAGAGAACTCGCCGCGCCAACCAGTCACCACGGACACCGTCACCGCATCAGACGGCAAAGACGGCACGCACACCGCCGACAGCGGAGCAGGACCGTCGTCATCAGCCACCGCCACAGACGCCGAACCCGCAGTCGCCGAGACCGTGTAACCCGCACCGACACCGACCGTCACAGTCACCGACCCATCCGGCTCATCAGTGCTGTCGTCGGTGGTGGCGATAGTGAGCGTGGCGGTGCCGGTAGTGGGAACGGTGACGGTGTGCGATCCCGGCGACACACCGAATTCGCCCGCCGCCGTGACCGCCACCGTCACGTCCAACCCCGCCGACGGCGCGGGGTCCGCAGACACCGTGAAAGTCGCATCACTGCCCTCGCCGACATCAGCACCCGCCGCGATGCTGATCTCAGGCATCTCAGGCACATCGTCATCTTGGACAGCAACCGTCGCTGCGCCCGTTGTCGCGGAGACGGTGTAGCCGCTGCCTGCGCTGATCGTCGCGGTGACTGACCCGTCCACATCATCGGCGCTGTCGTCGGCCGTCGCCACCGTCAGCGTGGCACTGCCCGACGTGGGGATCGTGACCGTCCGCGAACCCGGCGAGACACCGAAATCGCCCGTCGCGGTGACCGCCACGGTCACATCCAACGCCGCCACTGGCACCGGATCAGCAGTCACCGTGAAGACCGCATCACTGCCCTCGTCGATGTCGGCACCCGCGACAATGCTGATCTCCGGCTCGGGCTGCACTGCCGTCTGTGTCGGAATGCCGTCCACCGTCAGCGTGAACGATCCAGCCGTCGACGCACGATAGGTCGTTGCCTCGATCGTGTAGTCCCCCGCCGCCAGCGACCTGCGGATCCGCGAGTTGTACCCGTCGCCGCCGTCGTCGTCGAGCGCCAGCACAGCACTCGACTTCCGACCCAAGCCGCGGCGCAGGTACAGGTACGTATCAGCAGACGACATCAGATCGATGGTCACTTCGTTCGTACTGTCCAACGTGAACGTATAGAACCACGCATACCGACCGTGGCGATCCTCCGAACGGCACTCGGACGCCCACGCCCCGCTGACACTCCCATCACCCGACAACACCGACGTACACAGATCGTCACCAAGGTCATCATCCTTTATGAGGGTGGATGCTGAACTGGCGCTGTCGATGTCGTAGGCATCGTCGGCGACAAGACTGACGGTGACGAGACTGTGGGGTTCGTCTTCTTGATCTTCCTCGGTCGGCACAGAGAATGTCACCCTTGCCTGGCCAGACGGGATGATCACAGAAGTCGGTCCGCCGTTGGCCAGCATCTCGCCAGTCTCGCTCAATAGTAGATTGACACTGAGAGGCAGCGGCAAAATCCCGCCCCGACGAGTGACGACGACCTTCACGCTTGCTCCTTCGGTCACGCCGCTGTTGACGATGTCAACGGCCACGGTTGGAGCCGCCACATAAAGCGGTTCGGCGAAAATCCAAGGGCGGGCTTGCTTGATGGCCAACCGGTCGTCTGATGTGATCTTGAATTCGACTTCAATCGCGAAGTCTTCGCCGTCCTCCACCCCATACAATGTCTCAAATCGATCATGGACAGTCTTGAGGTTGCTGCGCAGCTGTCGCATGTGAGCGTCGCTCATGAGAGGCTGATCAGATGCCGACAAACTGGAGTATTGCAGCACCGCAGCGGTTCCAGCGGAATCCAACAGCAGCTGTTCGGGCTGGGAGTATGCTTCAGGGTTCGTGACGAGATCCTCGCCCACCTGCGAATTGACGTAATAGACATCGTCTTGGAACGTGATTGGATCATAACTGACCGCGACGCCGTTGACGACTTCGTCGGAGTAGTTGGGGTGCACAAGCACACCCATGGCAACCGTGGTGTGGTCGACACGGTGAAAATCGCGTTCGAGAAAGGCGCGATAGTTCCACAAGCTCGCCCACACACTCTTGATCGACTTGTCGATACCGTCTGCGGCCGTCTCGTCGGGATCTTGAGTCTTCGAACTATAGAGACCGGCACCGCTGAATGATGGGAGATCTTCGTTGTTGGTACTCGAACGGTATCTCAATGACTGACCATCAGGGTACTCGGCATGCATTGCAGTGAGTTCATCTATGATGAACTGAGGCGTAGCTGCATCCTTGATGGCATCTCGCAAATCATCCAGCATCTCCTCCTGAATGTCATAGTCGGACCGGAAGTGCGGGTGCGCCAGCATCAGCGTCACAGCATCAGCGAGCTTCGTCCCAGCTGCCAGCGTGATCCTCTCTTCTTCTGGGGCCTTCTTCTTTCCGAGAATGGTCTTCTTCCCGACCGCTGCCTGTTTCATGAATTCGTCATAGAAGTGAAACGGAACGGCAAAACCCGTCGGGGTCGTGCCATCGGGCAGAGACAGCTTGTTCAGCTCTGCAACGTTGGCTGCCTTGACCCCGAAAGCGGTCCAGTCGGCAAAGCTCACGTCTGCCAAGGCTGTGATCGACGTGACACTCAGATCGCGTTGAAGAGTCTGCGTTCCTGCAGGACGCAAACCATCGAAATGCGTGTCTACTTCGGCTTTTGTTGCTTCCCGGATAGTGTAACCGTCCGCAGCGACCTCATAGTACACATGCGCACCGATCAAGTCGACAACGGACTCATCGTCGAGCACATCGCGAATGAACGAGTTCGGGATCCCATTCTGAATGGCACGCAGGTTCACATGTGACAGCGGCGTCTGCGGGACTGTTGTAATCGTTCCGGCGACACGAGGCAAGTCGTTGGGCAATGTCCGGTAGATGGCTACATCCCGCGGACCAGGGCGTTCGCCCTCCTCCATCAGTCGCAACCGTCCGTATCCCTGTGCCCCGTTGAGCGGAACGTAGTCTACGTCAGGATGCAATTGATGATCAAGCAGAACGCTGACCCTGGTCGCATCAATACGGGCGCGATTCGTCTCATAGAGTTTGACCTCGATCGGAGTCGAGGCATAGAGACTCAGATTGTTGTCGACGAATGGCATCGCCGACGCAAGTATCTCGTGGTAACGCTCGAGAATCCAGAAACTGGACATGTGAGCTATCCATTGACGGAGGCGATAGCGATACACACCGAGCGTTCCGTCAGGTGCAACTACATTTGGTTCCCAGATCAACTCGCCGAACAAGGTCTTTCCGTATCCCTCATTCTGAAAGCCAACCGCTCTGGAAAAACTTCCATGAGCTTGATGCTTGTGCGTGTTCTGGAAATATACGGCCGGCTGCTCGGTATCGAGGTCTGTAATCCAAAATTTCACGACGCTGCGGCCGTATAGTTCGGGCAGCGTCAGCCCCAGCAGATCATCGCTCCAGTCGCCCCGATATGACAGTTCCAAAAATGTCTCATGGGAGTCAATGGCGACACGGCCATCTTCTCTGTCAATCACTTTGCCACTATTGAGCGGATGATACGTATCCAAATCCGCTAACTCCGTGAGATCATCTACGCAGTCGCCGTCGATATCCGCAGGACGCGAAACCGAGTACTTCTCGACGCGGTAGCGGTCGGCGCTCAACGGGAAGAGAGAATCAGTGAGAGTGGTGGTGCCAGAAACTCCTTGCGTTATAGAGATGGGGACGCTGATGATCCCACTGTTGCCACGCGCGATCAGACGGTAAAGCACAAAATAGTCGTCAGCGGTGGAAGCCACCTGAATGGGCACATCGGTCACGGCGACTGATGTCGGAACGGGTGCGACGTAACCGGTATCGCACGGTCCCGGAGACTGGCTGCCAGTCGCCGAAGTGGAGGGAGGAGGGGGTGTCAGCACCAAGGTGGATGCCAACACCAAGATCAACAGCAGCCGAGCGCAGGCGCGAAGAATCCGAGCAGGGGCGATCATCGACATGAATGCGGCCTCGTCTCTTCCGATGACGGCGAACGGCGAACGGTAGCAACAACTACCTGCACGCCAACGACTGGCATTCGGCTGTGTCTGAGAGCCAAGCACGACCGCTCGTTCCCTGCACTGCCTCGTGATCGGAGTTCGACCGCCGCCCACTGGGGCAACTGCGAGCCGACCCCAACAAACCGGCGTCCGCTGCTGACGCCAGAACACGGGCAAGTGCCGCCCAGCCGATTCGACCGCGTCCGCGCACTAGTGTTCGGAGCAGGAGCCCAAAGGGGTAGAACTGCGATATGGCGGCAGATGGGACACAGCCGGTAGCTGGCTGGACACAGCCGGAGGCTGAGTTCTGGGCACACCAACGCAACGCCGTCGACGCATCCTTCGCCATGCAGCCAGCGGTGTACGCCGACGAGGACTACTTCGCTGCTGAGCAGGAACGATTGTTCGGCCGAGCGTGGGTTGCAGTGGCCTTGGCTGAACAGGTTGCACAGCCGGGCCGGCTGCTCGTGCGCTCAGTGGGCGGACGTTCGGTGCTGCTGACCCGATCCGACGCCGGGCTGGGTGGCTTTCTGAATTCGTGCCGGCACCGCGGCACCGAACTGGCCGAACGCGATTGCGACATCGCCAACACGATTCGCTGCCCGTACCACCGGTGGCATTACAGCGCCGACGGGCGGCTCGTAGCAGCACCCCTGTTCGACGAAGTGCCCAGAGACGATTTCGACATGGCCGACTACGGGCTGATTCGGGTGCGCACCGAAACCTGGGGCCCGCTCGTGTTCGTCTGTCTCGACGACGACACACCACCGCTCGAGAAGTGGCTCGGTGATTTGCCGGACAGGTTGGCTGCCTACGGGTTCTCCGAGTGGCGCTCGACCGGGCTCGACGGGGCGGCACGCACGTTTGACGTGGCGGCCAACTGGAAGCTCATCGTGGAGAACTTCGCGGAGTACTACCACCTTCCCTGGGTGCACCCGGAGCTGGCCAAGGTGTCCCGCGTGCCCGACCACTATCGCTACCAGGGTCCCGGGATGTACTGCGGCCAGACCACCACACCCGTGTCGGGCGACGAGCGTGACGACTGGCTGACGCTGCCTCCCGCCGCCGGACTCGACGATTCCGATGCCGCAAGCGGCAGGTTCGTGGCCCTGTTCCCCAACGTGACCCTCGCGGTGCTGCCGAGCCACATGTTCCTGATGGTGCTGCAGCCGCTCGCCGCCGGCCGCACACTCGAGCACTGCACGTTCCTGTTCCCGCCAGGCCCGATGACCGCAGCCGAGCCGTCGGCCGAGCTGCGGGAGTCGTTCGAGATCACACGCCGCTTCTGGATCGAGGTGAACGACGAGGACATCGACATCTGCGAACGGGCTCAGCGTGGCATCTCGCTGGGCGGCGCACCTCCCGGACCGCTGGCCCCCCGCTTCGAGGAGCCGCTCAACCGCTTCCACAAGATGACCGCCGACCTGATGACGCTCCCCTCCACCGCCGGCCTGCAGGTGCCGTCGGGCGACCGTCCCGGAGGCGTCGACCTCTACGGCAGCGAGCCGAATCCCCTGCCGCCGGCCATCGAGTCCGCCGAAGCTGCTTTGTCGGGCCAGACTGCACAGCCGTGACTGATCGCGTGCAAGCCGTCGTCATCGGCGGCGGCGTCGTGGGCGCTTCGGTGCTGTTTCACTTGACCCGCGCCGGCTGGACCGATGTGGTGCTGCTCGAACGCTCCGAGCTCACCGCGGGTTCGACATGGCATGCCGCCGGCGGCATGCATCCCATCAACTCCGACCCGACGGTCGCCAAGCTGCAGAAGTACACGATCGAGCTGTACCGCGAGATCGAAGAGCAGTCGGGCCAGGACTGCGGCATCCACCTCACCGGCGCGGTCTTCCTGGCCGACACGGCCGAGCGCCTGGACTGGCTGCGGATGACCGACGCACGCGGCAAGTACCTCGGCATCACGTCCGAGATGATCTCGGCCGCCGAAGCCTCCCGGCTCATGCCGATCATCGATCCCAGCCAGTTCGCGGGAGCGATGTACGACTACGAGCACGGTCACGTCGACCCGACCGGCGTGACCTTCGCGTACGCCAGGGCGGCAATGGCAGCGGGCGCACAGGTCCGTCGCCGCACCTGGGCGCGCCGCATCGAGCGGACGCCCGACGGCCAGGCATGGCGCATCGGGCTGTACGACACCACCGCCGGCGACCTCGCCGGCGCACGGGACACAGCCGGCGCCCCCGCCGGCTCATCCGATACAGCCGGCGCCGAGTGCGACGACTGGCTGGAAGCAACCCATGTCGTCAACGCCGGAGGGCTGTGGGCACGCGAGGTGGGCCGCATGGTCGGCCTCGAACTGCCGGTGCTCGCCATGGAGCACACCTACGTCATCACCGAGCCCATCGACGAGATCGTCGCCCACAACGAGCGCTCCGGCGCCGAGCTGATGGGTTCCATCGACTTCGGCGGCGAGATCTACACGCGCCAGGAGGGTCAAGGCCTGCTGGTCGGCACCTACGAGCAGGCAGCCGTGGCCTGGCAGCGCCAGCAGACGCCATGGGACTTCGACAAGCGCCTGCTGACGCCCGACCTGGAACGGATCGCACCTTCGCTGGATACCGCGTTCAAGCACTTTCCCGTGCTCGCTGACGCCGGCATCGCCCGCGTGGTCAATGGGCCGTTCACGTTCGCCCCCGACGGCAACCCCCTCGTCGGCCCCATCCGCGGGCTGCCGGGTCTCTGGTCGGCCTGCGGCGTCATGGCGGGATTGTCCCAAGGCGGCGGCGTCGGGCTCGCCCTGTCCAACTGGATGACCGCGGGAGACCCCGGATTCGACGTGTGGGCCATGGACATCGCCAGATTCGGCGACTGGGCAACTCGCGCCTACACCGCCACCAAGGTGCGAGAGAACTACCGGCGGCGTTTCAGCATCAGCTTCCCCAATGAGTTCCTGCCCGAAGGCCGACCTCTGTCCACGACCTCCATCTACGAGCCGCAGCGGGCAGCAGGCGCCGTTTTCGGGGATGCCTACGGCCTCGAGGTGCCGCTGTGGTTTGCCCCAGAGCCGGGGACCGTCGAGGACGTCACGTTCGGTCGTTCCAACGCATGGCCCCATGTCCGCACCGAGGTGCTCGCCGTACGCAACAGCGTCGGCCTCATGGAGACGTCGGGCTTCGCCAAGTTCCTGGTGGAAGGGCCCCGAGCGCGGGCATGGCTCAGGCACCTCACCGCAGGCAGGCTGCCGGGACCGGGGCGGATCGCGCTCGCACCGATGTGCAACGAGCAGGGCAACCTCGCCGGCGACCTCACGATCGCCTGCCTGCCGCCGGCCGGAGGTGCACCTGACGGTCCGGTCGACTCAGTGACCGGCGGCGCCACCGCCAACGCTGCCGCAAGCGAGCGCTTCATCGTGTTCGGTTCGGGCATCGCCGAGCGCTACTACGAGCGCTGGTTCGACGCACATCTCGCGCGTTGGGATGGCGGGCCGGTGAGGTACCGAACGCTCGGCACACAGCTGTGCGGCGTGGCCATATCCGGGCCGAACTCGAGAGCGCTGCTGTCGGACGTGACCGACACAGACGTCTCGAACGAGACGATGCGCTTCGGCAGCTTCACCGGCATCGACGTCGGCTGGTCGCGGGTGTGGTGCGGGCGGCTGAGCTATACCGGCGATCTCGGTTACGAGCTGTGGATGGACGCAGGCCAGCTTCGCTACGTGTTCGATCTGCTCGTGGCCCACGGTGCGGCGCACGGGCTGCGGCTGTTCGGTCTGCACGCGTTGAACTCGCTGCGCCTGGACAAGAGCTTCGGCAGCTGGGCGCGTGAGTACCGGCCCGTCTACGACCCGTTCGAGGCGAATCTGGGACGTTTCGTGAGAATGGCCAGAGCCAGTGACGACGGGACGGACTTTGTGGGGCGCGCAGCTCTGGCCGCCAAATACGGGCCTCGGGGTCCCCAACCGGAGACGAACCTGCCGCCCGGTTCGATGACGCTGCGCACCTGGACGGTGCCCGGACCGGCTGATCGGACCGGTTTCGATGCGTTGGCCGACGAGCCGATCTTCTGCAATGGCGAGCCGGTCGGCTGGGTGACTTCGGGCGGCTATGCCCACTTCAGCGGAGTGTCCGTCGCCTTGGGTTACGTGCCGAGCGAATTGGCACACGAAGGCGTCGACTTTGGGATCGAAATCGTCGGCAATCGACGTACAGCTCACCTCATCGATGACTGCCTCTGGGATCCAGACGGCATAGCGATGCGCCACTGAGACCCGTCCGACGCAGTCGTACCTAGTTGCGTCTATTTCATGCAATCCGCAGCCTCGACTCATGTCTTGGCTGCGGGCCGGTAGGTTCGCAGCAATGTCTATGTACTTGGATATGCATCACTACGAGACCATCGTCGCAGTCTCGGAAACCGGTTCAGTGACGGCAGCCGCCGGCCGACTTCATGTCAGCCAATCTGCTGTGAGCCATCGACTGGCCGAAGCCGAGCGGCGCCTCGGTGGACGCCTGTTCGAACGCCGGCCATCGCGCGGCATGCAGCCCACACCTGCGGCGCTGGCGCTGTGCCAAGCCGCCCATCGTGCGATGCCTGACTTGGCACGAGCCGAGCAGGACTTCATGCGAAGCGTCGGCGGCACGACGGCCACGGTCCGGATCGGCGTCGGGTCCTACGACTGCTACCACTGGCTGGCGCCCTTTGCGGCAGCGTGCAGCGACCAGCTGGAAGGACTGCTCCTCGAATTGGTCGTCGTGGGCGATATGCCAGTGCCTCGACTCGCCGACGGGACGGCCGACCTCGTGCTCGCTCCGGGACCTGCACCGGGGCGCGGGACACTCTTCACTTGTTCACCGACGAACTGGTGCTGGTGACCCACCCGGAGCACCGGCTTGCCGGCCGCACCTGGGTGGGACCCAAGGCGATTGCCGAAGAGAACTACTTCACCTACAACCGGCAGCCATCGCCTGGCTTCGAGTACGAGCGCTTCGTCCGCCCTGCGGGACTGTCGCCCCGAACGATCACCGTGCTCGAACAGACCGGCGCCATCGCCGAGATGATTGCGGCTGACTTCGGAGTGTCCATTCTCAGCCGCTGGGCGATGTCGCCGTGGCTCGACTCCGGGCGGCTTGTCGCTGTGCGCTGCGGTCGTTCCGGACTCGACCTGGAATGGTCGGCCCTCACGCGAGTCGAAACAGATGACGATGCACCAGAGCGGCAGGTCGCCCATGCGATCGTCGACTGGCTCGGCGATTCAAGCAACAGCTGAGTCCGGCCGGTTGGCCTGACTGCCTGGCTCAGTCGAGCAGAGACCTGCTGATCACGACGTCCTGGATCTCAGTGGCCCCGTCGACGTAGTGCGTGAGGCGTGAAGCGGCAAGATGCCGGGGCAAAGGATGGTCGCGCCGGCCGCCCGCTGCGCCCATCACCTGCATGCAGTCCGCCAGGCCTCGCTCCACGACGCGAGTGGCGAACTTCTTGGCGTGTGCTGCGTGGACTGCCGCGGGCCGGCCTTCGGCCACGGCCAGCGCCGCCCGGTAGGCCAGCAGGCGGGCGGCTTCCAGGTCGGTCGCCACGTCGGCCAGCTTGAAGCGCACGCCCTGCAGGTCGGCGATGCGGCCGCCGAACGCCTGCCGCTTGCGGACGTAGTCAATGGCGGTGGCGAGGCCGGTGCGCATCATGCCGCAGCACATCGCCGCCACCAGCACTCGAGCGATGTCGATGCCTTCCATCGCGGCAACGAATCCCTCGCCGAGGGGCACCATGACATCGGCGTCACGCACCCGGCACTCGTTGAAGCGCACTTCGTTGGTGCCGATGCCGTGGGCACCAATGAGCTCGTAGCCGTCGGTCCGTTCGACGCCGTCGATGCTGCCGTCGATGAGAAACGTCATGATGCCCCGGTGTCCCGCGGCGGGGTCGGCTTGCGCGTACACCGACATCACATCGGCTGCCGTGCCATTGCTGACCCAGGCCTTGCGGCCGTCGATGACCCACTCGTCGCCGTCTCGACGTGCCGCCGTGGTGATCTTGGCGGCATCGCTGCCGACGCCCGGCTCCGTCAGCAGGAAGGCGCCGAGCTTCTCGCCGGAGACCAGCGGCCCCAGCGCCCGCTCTCGCATCTCGGCAGGGGCGCGCCTGCTCACCGCACCCGCCAGATTGTTATGACAGACGAGCACGAAGGCGATGGCGAAGTCGGCCGCGGCTATCTCTTCGAGCACCCGCGCCAGCCCGACCTGACTCAGCCCCGAACCGCCGTCGGCAACCGGCACGAGCAGCCCGCACAACTGCTCGTCGCCCGCGCTCGCAAACGCCTCGGCGGCGAAGCGACGTTCGCGCTCCCAGGACTCGGCGTGCGGCGCGACCGTCGAGCTGGCCCACGACGCGGCCCGTTCCACCACCGCCTGATCTGCCGCGCCGACCGCAGCGTCTGCCACCTCCGGCATGAGTTCGTGTGCCAACTCCGATGAGGGCATGACGTCGAGATCGATCGCAGCAGTGCTCATGGCCGAATCTTGCCATCCGCACGCCCCGCACATCCGGGAGCGGATCAGGCAACCCCGAAGCAAGCGACAGAACCCCGGGGCCGAGCGGCCTGCGGGCCCCATCGCATGAGAATGGGGAGCCGGAGCGGCAAACACAGGGCGAAGCCGTGACCCGCGGCGCCGTGCCGGGCCGTCGTACAGTTCGCCAACCGATCGGCCGCCCGGCCGCCGGGTGCCGAGAAAGGTCCTCGCGATGAGTCCAGACCGCCCGTCCGCGCGCCAAGGCGATCGTGCCGGTATCCAGCTCGGCATCGACGAGGCGATCGGTCGCACCGGGCGCAGGGCACGCATCTATGTGGCGCAGGGCTCGGCCACGCCGTACGGCCTGCTCGCCGCCATCGACGCTGCGCACGACCGCTTCGACCACCTCGAATTCGTCAGCGCATTCCTGCTGGAGCGGCCCAAGCCGCTCGATCACCTCGGAAACCCATTCGGCTGGACCTCGCTGCAGCCGAGCGGCGCCCTGCGTGACGCCCTCGACAGCCCGCACTTCGGCGTGGTCCCAGCCCGTTACTCCGACATCACCGGTCTCGTCGGTCCCGGCGGCGGACTCGAGGCCGATGTCGTGCTCTGCCAGGCCAGCCCGCCCGACGCAGAGGGCCGCCTGAGCCTCGGCACGGGCGTCGGAGGCCACGTCGAGCTCTTGCGTTCCACGCCGCTGGTCATCGCGCAGGTGAACCCTCAGATGCCCTACGTGCACGGCCAGGGCGAATGCCACCGCACCGATTTCGACGTGCTTGTCGAGATTGACGAGCCGCTCGCGACCTTGGCTCCAGCCGCTGTCGACGAGACCGCCCGGGCAATCGCGAAGCACGTCGGTCAGTTCATCGGCGACGGAACGACGCTGCAGTTCGGGATCGGCTCGATTCCCGACGCGGTGCTCTCGAGCCTCAACGACCGCCGGCGCCTCGGGCTGCACGGCGGCATGATCAACGACGCCTGCATCGACCTCATCGACAGCGGCGCAGTGGACAACCGTCACAAGGGACCGCTGGGCGACGGCGTGAGCGTCGCCGCAGAAGTGATGGGCACACGCCGCCTGTACGACTGGGTCGACCGCAACCCAGCCGTGCATCTCGTCAACGGTTCGCTGAGTCACGGCATCGAAGGCATCGCGCAGATTCGCAACTTCGTGGCATTGCAGTCGACCGTGCAGATGGCGCTCGACGGTTCAGCCAACTCCGAGATGATCGGCGGCCGTTATATCTCCGGGCCCGGCGGAGCACCCGACTTCGCATTCGGCGCCTGCGTCGCGACAGGCGGGCGGGCCATCGTGGCGATGCCGTCCACCGCCGCCCGTGGGCGCATCTCGCGCATCGTGGCCCGACTCGACCCGGGTGCCCCCACGACGCTGCCGGCCTACACCGCAGACATCGTGGCAACCGAATTCGGCGCCGTGGAGCTGCGAGGCCGCTCGCTCGGCGAGCGCGCCGAGCTGCTCATCTCGATCGCTCACCCCGACTTCCGCGACGAGCTGGGCGACAACGATCTCCGCTAGCAGCCGTGCGCGCGTGCGCGCCTGCTGCGGTGGCCACAAGACGTGCCGGCGCGGCTAGAGGCGGCGGACTGTGGCGGCCTTGCCGGTGGTGCCGTAGGCCATCCCCGACATCCGGTGCAGGTTCCGGCTGTTGTGCATCCGGCCATGGACGCGGGGGCCTGCCGCCAAGATCGCACCGTCCACGACCAGTTCTTGGCCGCTCACGAACTTGCTCTCATCGCTCGCCAGGAAGAGCGCCATCCCGGCGATGTCCTCTCCTTGGCCACGGTCGGGCCACGGCTGCAACTCGGACATGATCTCCTCGGCCTGCTCCTCGTTTCCGCTGTGCATCAACGGCGTGAAGATGAGCCCCGGGCAGATGGCATTCACCCGGATCCGGTGCGGTGCCAACTCCAGCGCCGTCGTCTTGGCGAGGCTGATGACTGCGGCCTTGGCAGCGGAGTACGCCTGCGGGCCGGCGCCGCCGCCCATCCCGGCAATAGACCCCGTGTTGATGATCGAGCCGCCGGTGCCCTGAGGGATCATGACCCGGGCGGCGTGCTTGGTGCCCAGCATCACCGAGCGCACCAAGATCGCGAACGTCTCGTCCCAGGCGTCGACTTCCAGTTCCGTGATGGGTCCGAACGCCCCGCCGATGCCGGCATTGTTGAACACCACGTCCAGCCGACCGAACGCCTCGACCGCCAGGTCGGTCATCGCAGCCACGTCGTCCTCCACCGCCACGTCGGTGCGGGTGAAGCGAGCGTGATCGCCGAGGCCGGCGCCGGTCAGCTCCTCCACGAATGCACGCCCGGCGTCGGCGTTGAGGTCGCCGATCACCACCGAGGCGCCCTCGGCCAGGAATCGCTCCACCGTCGACCGTCCCATGCCGCTGGCCCCGCCCGTGACCACGGCCACCTTGCCGGCCAGCCGCCCCTGCGGGCTGCCGCTGCTCTCATTCATCGTGCTGTCCTCCCCTGCTGTCGAACATGACGCCGCGATTGTCGCCTATGACGCGAAGCCGTGCCCCGTGCGAGAATACGAGCCGGGATCCGGGGGAACCCGCGGACATCGGGGAAAGACATGACGACGACCGTTCAGCGACAGCTCACTGCCGACGGCGGGCAGCGCCACATGCACGAGGTGCACAAGATCGCACACCCCGGCGCAGTGGACGCCGACGGCCACATCCTCGAGCCGCCCGACCTGTGGGAGGAGTACCTCGAGGACCGTTACAAGGACCGGGCGCTGCGCATCGAGATCGAGCCCGAGCGGGGCCTCGAAGTGCTCATGATCGACAACCAGCGGAGCAAGCTGGCCCGTCCCGGCATGGTCTCCACGCTCGGCGCGATGGGCGCACCCGACCTGCCCGACATCATGTTCAACCCCGATCGCACCTACGTGGGCGAGATCCCCTTCGGGGCCATGGACCCGCACCAGCGCATCGAGCTGCTCGATGCCGAAGGCCTCGACATCGCGGTGCTGCTGCCGACGATGGGGCTGCTGTGGGAGGCCGAGCTCGAAGACGCCGAGCTGAGCCAGGCCTACACGCGTGCCTACAACCGGTGGATCTGCGAGTTCTGCCGGGATCATTCCGACCGGCTCGTTCCCATCGCGCATATCTCGCTCACCGATCCGGTCGCGGCGGCGGCCGAGCTGCGTCGCTCGGTGGCTGACGGAGCCCGCGGTTGCTTCGTGGCGCCGTTCACCCACTCGACGCGTCCGCTCGGCCATGACGACCACGACCCCGTGTTCGAAGCGGCGCAGGATCTCGGCGTACCGTTCGCGATCCACCCCACCTTCGAGCCGCAGTGGACCAAGGGCACCCGCATGGGCACCTGGGAGCACGTGCGCGACCTGCGCCTGACGGCCTCGATGACTGCGTCGGACGGTGTGCGACATCAATTCGTGTCGCTGTTCGACTACGGCGTGTTCGAGCGGTTCCCGGAACTGAAGGTGCTCGTCCTCGAGTCGGGCGGCGGCTGGCTCGGCTACTGCCTCGACCGCATCGATGCCGTGTTCGGCCATACCTACACCGGCACCCGCGTGCCGCTGCAGATGAAGCCCAGCGAGTACTTCATGCGGCAGGTGTGGATCTCCTGCGATCCCGACGAGCGCTCGATCCCCGCGCTGGCGCAGCGCTACGGCTACGACCGATTCATCTGGGCCAGCGACTTCCCCCACGCCGACCACACACCGGAATACGTGCTCGACCTCGACGAGCTCGTCGACATGTTCCCCGCCGAGCGGCGGCGGGCCTTCATCGGCGACAACGCCCGCACCGTGTTCGACCTGTAACCGGTCAAGCAACTACGCCTGCGGGCCACTGCGGTCTGGGCGAAAGCGCAGGCTTGCCCGCACGTTCGCGGGCTGCGGCGGACTACGGCGATTCGACGGTGACTGTCTTGGGCGGGAAGTACAGGCCGTCTTGGACTGCGCGGTTGCCGAGTTGTTCGGACAGGGTGATCGTCACTGAGGTCGGCGGATTGTCGGGGCAGTCCGCACCACCGGAAACAGGCACGACCGCCAACGCCACCACTACCGCTTCGTCGGTCTCGACCACCTGCGGGCCTCGCAACGCATCGCCCATGGCGCGGCCGCTGGCGCAGCCCTGCTCGATGACGAGCAGCGTGATCTCGGTGTCGTCGGGGCCGGGCAGGCTGTCGGGGTCAAGATGCACGTCGACTCGGCCGAGGCCTTCCGGCAGCACGACATAGGGCTCACAGCGCCGGCTCGAACCCTCCCCCGCCCACAGCCAGCGGTCGCCGCGGCGCTGGACTGCTGCTGTTTCTTCCCAGTCGCCTCCGTCCAGCACGAAGCGCACCAAGTCAGGGGCAATGTGCACGACGGCCCAGTCACCTTCGGGCAGCGGGCGCGGCGTCGGGTCGGCCTGGCGTGCTGCGAGCTCGGTCCGGAACACCTCTACCGCCGGGTGATCGACATCGTCGATCGGCTGCCAAGCCATCAGTTCCGAGTACGGCTTGGGCGGCACACCCCAGCAGGTGACGACGGGGTCGGGGTCGGTCAGGTCGGGAAGTACCAGCAGCAGGCCCTCTGGAGGTGCTTCGGTGATAGTCAGCTCAAGGCAGACGGCATCGAGGCCGACCGTTGACGGAACCGAACGGGCGATCTCAGCTAACGCACCGGGAGGAGGATTCTCCAAGAACACGTTCACCCGATTGCGCTGAGAATCGATGCCGTACCCGTAGATGCCCAGATCGCGATTCCAAGTGGCGCTGCTCATCTGATCCTGGGCGGAGAGCAGTTCGCGTTCGCTGTAGGTGACCTGCACCACCTCGATGGCGACGTCGTCGCGCTGCCCCAGCGGGCGCATATCGCCATTGGCGGGGCCGTCCTCCGGCGACGGCGGCAGAGCCAGCAGGGCCGCCTCGTGCATCTCTACCTCGTCGGTGAAGCCGACCATGATCGTGCCGCCGTTGTCACGGTCGAGCCAATAGCCGCCGAACGTGTCGAACTGGTTGCCGTACTCCCACACCGCGCCTTGAAAGCCCGACGGGTAGTTCTGGGTTCTGCGCAGCGGGCCCTGGATGCTGGCCGTGATCTTGGCGACATCCTCACAGTCTTCGAGACCCGACCCGTCGATGCCCGCGGGAACCGCTTCGGAACCGGCAGACCCGGTGCTGACAGGTTCAGCGACCGCGGGTTCGTGCGTCGCCGCCCCGGCCTGCACCGAGACTGATTGGCCGCTCTCGCCGGTGGGCGCCGCCCCGCCGCATGAGATCATCGCAGCCGCGAGCAAAGCGACGGCCAGCGACCGAAGCACACATTGCGCTCGGCGGCGATCCATCTGCTGCGCCATCCCTACCGACAGTACGGCAGCTACCCGTCAGCGACACGTCGTCATACGCCAGCCGTCGCGGTGACGCGGCACCCGATGTTGAACGGTCGCGCTGAACTCACTGGGTACCGTGGGCGCATGGTCGCCGCCGACGCCGAAGTTGGCGGGGAACTTGACAGCAGTCACGAATTGCTCAAGGCCATCCGGCTGGAAGAGACCAGCTTCCTTGAGTTCAGGGAGGTCCGCTTCTCGGGATCGAGAGTGGTTGGGCCGGCACTTGATGAACTGGCCGACGAGATTGCGGCGTTCGCGAACAGCCGAGGTGGAGTGCTCGTGCTGGGCGTGGACGACAAGTCGCGTGACATCGTAGGAATTCCCTTGGACCGGCTCGACGAGGTTGCTGGCTATGTCAAGGAGATCTGTAACGACTCGGTCACCCCGCCGATTGAGCAGATCGTGCTGGACAGGCTCTCTGTGCCTTCGGGCAGCGGGCGCACAGTGAGCATCGTGAAGCTCGAGGTTCCCCGCAGCCTGTTCGTTCATCGCAGCCCGGGCGGCTACTGGCACCGCGTCGGTGACTCGAAGCGGGTCATGACTCCGGAGTTCCTCGCTCGCCTGTTCCAGCAGCGCAGCCAGGCGCGCCTGATCCGATTCGACGAGCAGGCCGTGGCCAGCGCACACCTCGATGACCTCTCCGAGCATCTGTGGACGAGATTCCGAACCTCGCGTTCGGACGATGAGCAAGAGACGTTCCTGGCCAAGCTCGGCATGGCAGTGCGAGCCGATGACGGCAAGGTCAGGCCAACAGTCGCCGGAGCGCTGATGGGCAGCAAGACGCCCGAACGCTGGCTGCCGAACGCCTATGTGCAAGCCGTGGCATACCGGGGCAGCTCAGTCACTGCTGACGCAGTCGCCGCGAACTACCAGCTGGACGCGGCTGACATCACGGGGCCCTTGGATCAGCAGATCATCGAGGCCACTCGGTTCGTGCTCAAGAACATGCGCCGTGGCGCATCCAAGACGGTTGGTCGCGTCGACGTGCCGCAGTTCGACATGGCAGCTGTGTTCGAAGCGCTGGTGAACGCCGTCGCGCACCGGGACTACGCGATACACGGGGCGAAGATCCGTCTGCGCCTGTTCTCGGACAGACTGGAGCTGTTCTCGCCCGGC
>JAJDTF010000049.1 GCA_022827265.1 Acidimicrobiia bacterium
ATGAGCCCTGAACAGACGAAGACGGGCGAGACGCAGTTCCGGACCGGCGGCGGCATCACCGTCTCGCTGACTGCGTCGAGGGTCGACGGCAACGCCGAGATCGAAGACCTCGTCGACCGGCTGGACGAGGCGCGGGGCGTGCTGCTGTCCTCGAGCTACGAATACCCCGGCCGCTACACCCGCTGGGACATGGGCTTCGCCGACCCGCCGCTGGCCATCACCAGCCGGGCGCAGGACATCTGGGTGAGCGCTCTGAACGAGCGGGGCACGGTGCTGCTGGAGCCTGTTCATCAGGCGCTCGCTGCGCTCGGAAGCGCTGCCGGCATCGTCGACCTCCGACATGAGCCCGGCGACGGCGCGGGCTCGGTGGTCTGCCGTGTGGAGCGGGCCGATCGGCGTTTCGAGGAAGAAGAGCGCAGCCGTCAGCCGTCCACGTTCACGGTCGTGCGTGCGCTCGTGAACCTGTTCTCCTGCGACGATCCGCACCTGGGCCTGTACGGAGCGTTCGGCTACGACCTGGCGTTCCAGTTCGAGCCCATCGCGCTGACGCTGCCGCGCCCGGCCGAACAGCGCGATCTAGTGCTCTACCTGCCCGACGACCTGCTCATCGTGGACCACGAGGGCGGCATCGCGCAGCGCTTTCATTACGACTTCGCGGTGAACGGAGCCAGCACCGTCGGGCTGGCAGGCGGCGGCGCGCGTATGCCCTACGAGCCCGACTTCGAGCTGGAGGCGAGCTGCGACCATGAGCCCGGCGGCTACGCGGCGGGCGTGCGTGCCGCTCACGAGTACTTCGCCCGGGGCGACCTCTTCGAGGTGGTCACCAGCCAGATGTTCTCCGAGCCGTGCATCGAGTCTCCCGCGGAGCTGTTCCGCCGGCTCAAAGAGCAGAACCCTGCGCCGTACGGGTTCCTGATCAATTTGGGTGCAGCGGGGGACAGCGGGGAATGGCTCGTCGGCGCCTCTCCCGAGATGTACGTGCGGGTCGAGGGCGAGCGGGTGGAGACCTGCCCGATCTCGGGAACCATCGCCCGCGGCCAAGACCCCATCGACGACGCCTCGCAGATCCTGGCGCTGCTCAACTCGGCGAAGGACGAGTCGGAGTTGACGATGTGCACCGACGTCGACCGCAATGACAAGAGCCGTATCTGCGTGCCCGGGTCGGTCAAGGTGATCGGCCGCCGCCAGATCGAGATGTACTCGCGGCTCATCCACACAGTCGACCATGTGGAAGGCCGTCTGCGCCCTGGCTTCGATGCGCTCGATGCGTTCCTGTCGCACACGTGGGCGGTCACGGTGACCGGCGCGCCCAAGACGGCGGCGATGATGTTCCTCGAGCAGCACGAACGCACCGCCCGAGCTTGGTACGGGGGTGCGGTCGGCAAGGTGGGCTTCGACGGCAGCCTGAACACCGGGCTCACGCTGCGCACGATCCGCGTCGCCGACGGGCAGGCAGAGGTGCGTGTGGGGGCCACGCTGCTGTGGGACTCCGAGCCCGACGAGGAGGAATCGGAGACCGAGCTCAAGGCGTCGGCGTTCCTCGACGCGATCCGGCGGCCGCGCTCGGCGGCGGCCGCAGGGGTTGCCGTTTCGGTCCCCAGTGATCGGCGGGTGCTGCTGGTGGATCACCTCGACTCGTTCGTGCACACGCTGGCGAACTACCTGCGCCAGACCGGCGCCACGGTGGTGACCCGCCGGGCCGGCTTTCCCGCCGAGGAGATCAGCGCCGACGACTTCGATCTCATCGTGCTGTCGCCGGGCCCCGGACGGCCCGACGACTTCAGCATCGGACCGGTGGTGCGGGCCACGCTCGATGCCGGGCTGCCGCTGTTCGGGGTGTGCCTGGGGCTGCAGGGCATCGTGGAGTACTTCGGCGGAGAGCTGGGCCAGCTCGACACGCCCATGCACGGCAAGCCGTCTGCCATCCGCATCGTCGGCGGGCAGCTGCTCGACGGGCTGCCGAAGGAGTTCCGCGCCGGCCGCTACCACTCGCTGTTCGCCCGTCGCTCCGAGGTGCCCGATGCGCTCGAGGTGACGGCGGTCAGTCTCGACGACGACGTCGTCATGGCGGTGGAGCATCGCGAGCTGCCCGTTGCGGCCGTGCAGTTCCACCCGGAGTCGATCATGTCGCTCGATGACGGGGTCGGCCTCGCGCTGATACGCAACGCTGTCGAACGTTTGGTGCCGGGATGGAGGGCCGGGTGAGCGCCGCGCCTGCGCTCGATCGGCTCGTCGTGGCGACAGTGCCGCGCGATGTGCTCGTGGTCACGGGACCTGAGGCCGCCGTGTACCTGCACGGCCAGATCTCTGCGGACGTGGAGGCCATGGAGATCGGCCAGAGCACCCTGTCATTCCTGCTGGAGCCACGAGGGCGGATCGAAGCGCTCTTCGCCATCAGCCGCACCGGCCCCGAGACCTACATCGCCGACATCGAGCCCGGCTTCGGCGAGGCAATGTCGGCATCGCTCGAGCGCTTCAAGCTGCGCACCCGCGCGGACTTCGCGCTGGGCCAATGGCAGGCCCATGCAGTGCGCGGGCCCCAGGCGGCAGCGGTGTCGGCCGTCCGCGCATCGAGCACCGGACCGGCCGACGCCCCACAGCACGTGGTGCGGCCGGCGCACTGGCCGCTGGCCAGCGGCCACGACCTGCTCGCGAGCCCCGGCAGCGTCGTGTCCCAATTCGGCGTCGGCGGCGAGGACATCTCAACCGACGGGTTCGAGGTGCTGCGCATGGCCTATGGGCTGCCGGTCATGGGCACAGAGATCCAATCGGGCGACATCCCCAACGAGACCGGCCTCGTCGAGCGAGCCGCCTCGTTCACCAAGGGCTGCTACCGGGGCCAGGAGCTCGTGGAGCGAATCGACTCGCGCACAGGCGGCCGCCGGACGGTGTGCCGGCTCCGCTCATCGGTGCCGCTCGCCGCAGGCGACGAGTTGCGAGACGGCAGCGGTGCAGCGGTGGCCACAGTGCTGAGCGCAGCGGCACTGAACGACACGACCGTGGGGTTCGCACGCTCCCGCAACGACGCAGGTGAGATCGCCTACACCGCTTCCGGCGATCAGGTCCAGCTCGCGGGTGTCTTCTGAGGCAGGTGCGAGCGGCCGAGGCAAGTGAGCCCGCTCCCCGGCCCTCACCGGTACGCTCGCAGGCTGTTGTCGAATCGAACCGATCGCAGGGAGCAACGACATGGCAAAGACGGCACTCCTGGCCAAGCTGACCGCCAAAGAAGGCATGCGTGACGAGTTGCTCGCAGTGATCGCCGACATCGGCATGAGCAATGTCGCCGGCGAGCCGGGCACCGAGGTGTACGCCGCGCACAAGGATCAGAACGACGCAGACGTGGTCTGGTTCTACGAGCTGTACAGCGACCAGGATGCGCTCGCAGCCCACGGCGGCTCGGAGCAGATGAAGGTCTTCGGCCAGGCGACGCGAGAGTTCATGGCGGCCCGTCCCGAGCTCATCTTCCTGGACCCGGCCGTGGCCAAGGGTCTCGACTTCTGACGCTGGCCCAGCGAACTAGCGCGGGACAGGTGGGCCCGCCGCCGCGAGGGATCGCTTGACATGCCGGTAGTGACATGTTCGTAAAGATCTGTGGCGTCACGAACGAAGAGGATGCGCTGGTCGCCGTCGGCATGGGTGCCGACTCCGTCGGCTTCAACTTCGTGCCCGGATCGCCACGGCAGATCTCACCGAGGCTGGCGCGTGACATCGTTCGCCGCCTGCCGGGAGGTGTCGTCACGGTCGGCGTCTTCCGCAACGAGCTGCCCGAGCGGGTGGTGCAGATCATGGACGGAGCCGGTCTGCGCCTGGCCCAGTTGCATGGCAACGAGACCACTGCCGACAGCCGCTGGATCGCCGAGCGGGTGCCCGGGCTCATCAAAGCGTTCGTCGCGGGCGACCCCAATGTGGAACGGGTGCGTGATTACGGCGCTTCGGTGCTCATGCTGGACGGCTCCGAGCCCGGCAGCGGGCGCGTCTTCGACTGGCGGCAGCTCGAAGGTCGAGATCGCGGCATGAGACTGTTGCTCGCGGGCGGGCTGCGCGCCTCGAATGTGGTGCAGGCCATCGAGGTCGTGCGGCCGTGGGGCGTGGATGTGGCGACGGGCGTCGAATCCGAGCCCGGCCGCAAGGACGTGCTCGCCATGCGTGAGTTCGTCACGGCGGCCAAGGAGGCAGGTGCTCGCTACGAGGACGCCGACGAGTCGGAGCCGCCCGAACAGGGCGCGCCGTACGACTGGCGCGACGACTGAGCGGGGAGGGCATGGCTGCAGCAACTGATGGCCCCACGCCGGGTTCGAGGTCGGGCATAGGCGAGCCCGCGCCGGGTCACCGGTCGGTCATGGGCGAGCCCACCACCGACGGCCGCTTCGGCGAATTCGGCGGCCGGTTCGTGCCCGAGACGCTGGTCGCAGCGTGCGAGGAGCTCGAGGCGGCGTTCCGGGAGGCTTGGGCCGACCCAGAGTTCGTGGCCGAATTCGAGACCACCCTTCGCGACTACGGGGGACGGCCGTCGCCGTTGACCGAGTGCCGCAACCTGTCCAGCCAGCTCGGCGTGCGCCTGCTGGTCAAGCGCGAAGACCTCAACCACACGGGCTCGCACAAGATCAACAACGTCATCGGACAGGCGTTGCTGGCCCAGCGCATGGGCAAGACACGGCTCGTGGCCGAGACTGGTGCAGGCCAGCATGGCGTCGCCACGGCCACCGCGGCAGCGCTGCTGGGCATGGAGTGCAAGGTGTACATGGGCGCCGTTGACGTCGATCGTCAGGCCCTGAACGTATTCCGCATGCGCCTGCTGGGATCCGAAGTGGAATCGGTGCAGTCCGGCAGCCGGACGCTCAAGGACGCCGTCAACGAGGCGCTGCGGGACTGGGTGGCCACCGTCGAGAACACGCACTACTGCCTCGGCTCGGTGATGGGTCCCCATCCCTACCCGTGGATGGTGCGCACGTTCCACCACATCCTCGGCGACGAGGCCGCTGCGCAGTGCAAGGACCTCACCGGTGGCGACCCGGATGTGGTGGTGGCGTGCGTCGGCGGGGGAAGCAATGCGGCCGGGATCTTCTCGGGTTTCGCCGACGGTGACGCCCGGCTCGTGGGCGTCGAACCCGCCGGTGGTGCGGCAGTCGGGCGCGGCGTGCCCGGCGTGGTGCACGGCATGACGAGCTACCTCATGCAGGACGAGGTGGGCCAGGTGATGGAGGCCGAGTCGATCTCGGCCGGTCTCGACTATCCCGGCGTCGGGCCCGAACACGCCTACCTGGCCGCGATCGGTCGTGCCGAGTACCCCAGCGTGACCGACGACGAAGTGGTCGAGGCATTCACGCTGATGAGCAGGGCCGAAGGCATCATCCCGGCGCTGGAATGTGCGCACGCACTGGCGTGGATTGTCCGGGCGGCGCCAGATATGCAAGGCCAGACGGTGCTGATGAATCTCTCGGGCCGTGGCGACAAGGACGTCGACCAGATGATGGACGTGCTCGGGATGCACGGGATCGTCTCGTGACCGGTTGCCGGCGCACCACTGCGAGCACTGTCGCTCGATCGGCGAGGGCTGTGAGCATGGACGCCGCCTCGTGAGCGCCGCCGAAGCCAGCACGCGGCGTGATTCGTTCGGCGCGCTCGAGACGCACCTGCGGGCTCGGCGTGAGAGCGGCGCGAAGCTGTTAGTGCCTTACGTCACAGGCGGCTACCAGGGCTGGCAACGTGCGGTGGAGGCGGCAGCGGCGGCCGGTGCCGACGCCATCGAGATCGGCGTACCCTTCTCCGACCCGGTGATGGACGGGCCGGTTATCCAGCAGGCGTCCACAGCCGCCTTGGCCGACGGCGCGACTCCGGCATCGGTGCTGGAGGAAGCACGGGAGCTCGACACCGGCGTGCCGCACGCGGTGATGACCTACTACAACCTCTGCCACCACCAGGGGCATGAACGCTTCGCTTCGGCCCTGCTCGATGCCGGAGTCTGTGCAGCGATCCTGCCCGACCTGCCGTACGTCGAGGCGGGGCCGTGGTTGGAGGCTGCGGCCGAGACGGGCCTCGAAGCGATCCTGCTGGCGGCTCCCACGACGCCCGAGCACCGGCTCGCTGATCTGTGCGGGGCGTCGCGTGGCTTCGTCTACGCCGTCGGGCTGCTCGGCGTGACCGGCGAGCGGACGGCCCTCGCCCGCACGGCCACCGAGATTGCGGCCCGCTGCCTGGCCGTCACCGATCGGCCCGTGCTCACCGGTGTGGGCATCGGCTCGCCATCCCAGGCCATTGAGGCATGTGAAGTGTCCGACGGCGTCATCATCGGCTCCGCCGTTGTCCGCACTTTGATGTCCGACGGCCCCGAGGCTGTGGGCGAGCTCGTGGCCTCCTACCGGACGGCGCTGGACCACGGCTGACCGGTGGCGCAACACGAACCGAGCTCCGATGTCGACCATCCGGTCGGCTTGGCGCACTGTCCGCAGCCGGCCGCTGCGTCCGGGCTGGGTCGCGGTGCTGCGGCAGCGTTCGATCCGGAGTGCGAGCTGTGCGAGGCCGCTCGCTTCACCCACTGGTACTACGAGGACGAGCTGTGCTGGGTGGCGGACTGCGAAGTGTGCGCCACGCCGATGGTGGTCTGGAAGCAGCACGGAACCGAGCCGCCTCCAGATGAGTTGGAAGCAATGCTGGCTCGGCTGGTCGAAGCGGGTGAACTCAGATTCGGGCCCGAAGGTGGGAGGGTGGACCAGGTGATGCGCCAGATCCCCGATCATTTCCATGCCCACTACCGCGACGCCGACTGGATGTCCCGCCGCTGGAACGAGCCCCCCAGCCGCTACACCGGCGTCGGCACACCGCGGGAGACCCGATGAGCGGCCGTACTGAGCCTGCTGGTGTCGGCATGAGGGGCGCTCGGCCGGATGTAGCCAGCCGCGACGCTGCGCTTGGCGGTGCTCGCATTCGGCGGCTCGCCCGGGTCCGGGCGATGCCGTTGTTGGTGGCGATGGCGCTCGTCGTCGCTCTCGCACTGGCGGGTTGTGGCGGCAGCGATGCCACGGAGGTCGACTTGGAACGGCTCGAGCTGGCGTTCGAGAGCGCCGACGTGACGCTCGGGGGCGAAGTGTTCAGCGACAGCTGCTCGGTGTGCCACGGCAGCGACGGCAGCGGCGGCGTGGGCGCAGCGCTCGGCGGCGTCGACGAACGCCTGACCGTCCGCAGCCATCTGGCGGTGGTGTGGACCGGTCGAGGATCGATGCCCCCGTTCAGCGGGATTCTCACTGACGCCGAGATCGCCGCCGTGGTGGCCTACCAGCGGAGCACCTTCGGCGAAGGGTGAGCCCGCGACCGCCTCCCATCAACCCTCGATTTGCCCATGATGCAGTCGGCCTCTCGGCGCGGGTGAGCGGTAGCGTCGCCCCAGTGAACGACACAGTGAGCGAGTCTGATTTCCCGAGCCCCGACGAGCTGCTGCCGCACCGGGCACCGTTCCTGCTGGTGGACGAGATCGTCGAACTCCAGCCCGGCGAGCGCTGCGTCGCCAAGTGGCACCTGACCGGCGACGAAGCGTTCTTCGCCGGTCACTTCCCAGGCCGCCCGACGCTGCCCGGCGTATTGATGGTCGAAGCCATCGCCCAGACAGCGGGGTTAGCGGCCGCCGCGGCCTCCTCGCTGGAGGGCAAGCTGGCGCTCTTCGGCGGCATAGACAAAGCCCGCTTCCGCCGCCAGGTCACCCCAGGCGACACGCTGCGCCTCGAAGCCACGATAGATCGCCTCTCTGCCCGAGCCGGCAGAGCCTCAGGCGCCGCCAGCGTCGAAGGCCAAACCGCCTGCGAAGCCTCCATGATGTTCCTCATCGCTGACGCCAACACCTCCAACTGACCCCACCGCAGCGGCCTCTCAGCTCAGGGCTTTCCAGTCGTTCTCAACCTCAACACTGAGTGAAATTGGCGCATTTGCGCAGGTCGCGCGAGGCTTTGGGGATGCTCCGCGAAGTCGCTGATCCCAACCACTGGGCATTTTGGGTTGTCACGACAGACATGCTCGATCAGAGTTCGGCTCGCAGAAATCGGTCGGGACACGCGCGCTCAATCGCCTCACCCCGTCCGTCCCATGGTCCGACCTCCGTGTGGCGGTTGACGCATGTGTGGAAGGGCTGCGGACCGTCTGACCAAGCGGGACGGCGGGTCCGCGTGGGTTGCCCATGGGTGGGCGTTTCCGCCAGTTAGCTTTGCGGTCTATGGAAGCGACGGCCGATTTGGTGCGCCCTGTCGAAGTCGAGGCACGGGGTCAATTTCGCCTCTGGCTGCGATTCTCCGACGGTGTGGAGGGCGAGGTTGACTTGTCCGACTTCGCTGGGCAGGGTGTGTTCGCTGCATGGCAGGACCTGGCGTTCTTCGAATCGGTCCGCATCGACGAGGCGCGCGCAGTCTGCTGGGGCGACACCGTCGATCTGTGCGCCGATGCGCTGTACCTGCGCATCACCGGCATAGCGCCCGAGCACTACCTGCCCGGGCTTCGCACGGTCAAGGCGAGTGCCTGAGCTCAGCCGCTTCTACGGCATCATCATCCGCATGCACTTCGACGACCATGCGCCACCCCATTTCCATGCGCTGTACGGCGGACAAGAAGCGCTCGTGAGCATCGACAGCCTGGCCATCCTGAAGGGTGAGCTGCCGCCTCGGGCGAGAGGACTGGTCGTGGAATGGGCATCGCTCCACCAAGCTGACCTCCGGGCGGCATGGAACCGAGCCGTGCGCAAGCAGGCGGTAGGCAGGATTGACCCGCTGCCGTAGCTGCCAGCCAAGCCGCAGCGGAGGGGAAGAGGCACCGCCTCTGAGCGGGTGCTTGTTTTCTGACACATCTAACAGTTAGAGCTGTGAATCCGCTCGTGACGCAAGGGTCCACGCTTTCCTACGCAACAGAATCCCCGGCTCACAGGGGATCATGTCGTCGCGAATCTTCGCTTCCTTGTGTGCCCGCTCTGCGCTCAGACCGACCACAGCGAGTGCCGCCGCGACCTCACCGTCGAGCTTCCCGCGGTACTTGTCCATCGCAGCTCGCGCTGCCGACACGTCACCCTCGGTGTAGCTCATCGATCATCCGTCGGCCACCACGTGAACTGGTCACGATTCGACATCATGGTCGCCGACCGCAGCTACGCGTCGCTTTTCATGCGGTATGTCGCGCGAACTCCGCACAGGCCTTTACTCGGGTCACGCTGAGGTTGAACTCCCGTGCGACTTCCTCGGGGTGATTCAGTCTTGGGTTGTTACTACCGATGTGCTCGATCATGAACTTGGCTCGCAGAAATCGCTTGGCATGCGCACTCTCAACCGCCTGACGTCGTCCGTCACGTGGACCGGCATTCGTGCACGAGTGGACGCCTGCGTGGAAACACGACGGGCCAATTGAGGCGGCGCAGCGACCGGGGCGCATGCGACCTCGATGACTTGTCAGGTGGTCTCGGCGGAGAGTAGGTCTTCGAATGCTGCAGGAGAGACCACTGGTGGCTGCTGCTCCGGCCATTCGAGTAAGTCGTTGTCGCCGCTCACTATGAGGTCTGCGTGTGCAGCCCGCGCAAGGGCGATGAGGTAGTCGTCGTCCGGATCTCGCGTCGCGGCCGCTATCGGTTCGGGGTCGGGCATCTGCGTGGCTTGGGCAGCGAGTGCCAACAGGTAGCGATCCGCTGCTGAACGCGGGAGCCTGCGCCGCACGTGGACTCGCTCGAGCACATCGCTGATCTCGGCGATGAGCTGAGGGCATACCACCAGGTCGAACGTCCGCTGACGCACCCAAGCCGTCATGATTCGAGCCGGAGCGCGTTTGCCAATGAGCGCGGACACATGCACATTTGCGTCGACTACGGCCCGCATGCTCAGATCGAGAGGCCAGAGCGTCGTCTTGGGCGTGTCTTCCGCTGTGCTCTCTCGGCGCGAACGGCCTTGACTTCAGCTACGGCGATCTCCATCGCTTCGGCTTCCGAAAGGGCCTCGCTGGACAGAGCGTTCCGTTCGATCGCCGAGCCAACGTCTTGGCGCAATTGCTCCCAAGCCTCTGTGCGGTCGACGCCGATTGCCTCGACAATTTGATGCCACGATGCGCCGGCCGAAGCGGCGCGCCGGATCTCCGAGCCGAGACAGGAAATCTCGGTCTGGTGCGCCGCTGAGCCCCGCAGGGCGTCGAGTGCCTGGGCAATCTCGTCACGCTCGCTGACGGTCGTCACGCCGCCATCGTAGGCACGCTGCCGACGTGACCAGACAGCATTTTCGCGATCGCGATGAGCCAAGCTCGTGAATCAGCGCTGGGACTGGTCGGCTTCGACGATGGCTGTCACGGTGTTGCGTCCGAGGCCGGACGCTTGAGCGTCCATATGTGGGACCTCTCAGCGGAGGTGGGAGGGGCGGGGGTCGGCTAGGCGGCCGAGGGGGGACTGGGCTCGCAGGCCGCCGTCTACCACGATGGCCTCGCCGGTGACGAACGACGACTCGTCGCTGGCCAGCCAGGCGGCGACGCTGGCGATTTCGTCGGGATGGCCGAGCCGGCGCAGAGCGTGTGCTGCAAGGTTGCGTTCGAGCGCGGCAGGGTCCTGCATCATCCGTTGCACAGGCGGGGTCTGGATGGTGCCGGGGCAGATGGCGTTGACGCGCACGCCGTCGGGGGCGTGGTCGGTGGACAGCGCCCGCGTCAGGTTGATCACGGCCGCTTTGGAGGCGGCGTACACCACCGAGCCGCCGTCGCCGTGCAAGCCGCTGATCGAGGCCGTGTTGATGATTGAGCCGCCGCCGCGAGCCTCCATCGCCGGCACCGCGTACTTGGCGCCCAGGTACACCGACCGTACGTTGACGTTCATGACGAGGTCCCAGTCACGCGGCTCGAGTTCCACCGCGGTGCCGGGGCGGATGGTGCCCGCATTGCTATAGAGCACGTCGAGGCCGCCCCAGCGGTCTACAGCCGCAGCCACCATCGCTTCGATGTCGTCGGGCTCGGCGACATTGGCGCCGAAGCCGTGGGCCTCGCCCCCGGCCTCCATGATCGACTCGGCCACACCCTCGGCTCGCTCGCGGCGGATATCCACCACCAGCACCGACGCGCCCTCGGCGGCGAAACGCTTCGCGCTCGCCTCGCCGATGCCCGATGCACCGCCCGTCACGATTGCGACCTTGTCCTTGAGCAGCATGCGATTCCCTCCGAGCGCCGCGCCGGGCCGTGCGGACATCGCGAGGCTGAGCCGATCGGCGAAACCCTGGCCCGAGCGGCCGTGAGCGTAGCGAACACGAGTGGGCAGCAAAGGGCGATGCGGCGGCGAAGCCTCCTGATCCGCGCACGCACCGGCAGTCCACGTCGGGCCTCGTCGTGCCAACGTGGCTACGTTGTGGCGGCCGATCAGATCGTCCCGATGCGGGCCGAGACAGGGGAGGGCTCGATGGCGAGCGAAGCGTTCTACAAGATCCGCGACATCATCGCGTCGCAGGCCATGCCTGCCGACATCGATGCGATGCGCAAGGGCATCGAGCTCACTGCGCGCCCGCTGCCGGCCGGCGTCACCGGCGAGATGGTGGACGCCAACGGCGTTTCGTGCGAGCTGCAGACCCCCGACGAGACCACCGGCGACGCCATCGTGCAGTACGTGCACGGCGGCGGTTACGTCGCCGGTTCGATCGGCTCGCACCGGAACCTGACCGGCAACCTGGCGCTGCAACTGGGCTGCCCGGTGCTCTCGGTGGACTACCGCTTGGCGCCCGAGCATCCCCACCCTGCTCCGGTGGAGGACTCGGTTGCGGTGTATCGCTGGCTGCTCGACCGTGGCCACTCCGCCGACAAGATCGCCATTGCGGGCGATTCAGCGGGTGGCGGGCTGACCATGTCAACGCTCATGAAGCTGCGCGACCTCGGGCTGCCGCTGCCGGCCGCAGCCGTGCCCATCTCGCCGTGGGTCGACATGTCGGGCTCTGGCGAGAGCGCCGTCACCCGCTCGGACCGCGACCCGATGGTGACCGCCGACGATCTCACCCGGATCGCCGGGGTCTTCCTCGGCCCCGACGGCGACGCCGCCGATCCTTACGCGTCGCCGCTGGAAGGCGACCTCTCGGGCTTGCCGCCGCTGCTGATCCATTGCGGCGACGACGAGGTGCTGCTGAGTGACAGCGAGCGTCTGGCGCACAAGGCTCGTACCTCGGGCGTGGATGTGACGCTGGAGGTGTGGCCCGAGATGATCCACGTCTGGCACTCGATGGCCGGCCTGTTCCCCGAAGCCGACCAAGGCGTCGCACGGGTGGCCGAATACCTCGGCGAGCGCCTCGCAATCTAGGAGGCTGAGCCGAAGGCGAAGCCGTGTCCCCGAGCGGCCCGTGAGCGACAGCGAACAAGAGCGGGAGACGACAGGCGCCGCGACGAGAAGATCCGCCTGCCTGCGCGGTCAGGCGAGCGGGGCGTTCGCCACGTCGTCGAGGAACCAGTCCACCAAATCGAAGCAGTTGCGGCGGTTGGCGGCCTCGTGGCGCGCGATCTCGGCAAGGATCACCTCGCGCACGATGCCGACCGATGCCAGGTAGTCGTCGCTGGCCTCGCGCAGCCACTCGCTGGCGAGTTCCACGCTGATCTCGGGGTGGAACTGCGTGCCCACGCTGCGGCCCATCCGGAACATCTGCGGGCAGATCTCGGTGCTGCCGAGCAGCTCGGCGCCCTCGGGCAAGTGGAAGCGATCGTGATGCCACTCCATCCACGGCCCAGCCGAGATCGGCAGTTCGACGCCGTCGGGCGGCGAGATCCGGTACCAGCCGATCTCGGTCTCAGGGGAGAGGTCCACCGATCCGCCCAGCGCCGCGGCCAGCGCCTGACCGCCGAAGCAGATGCCCAGCACCGGCGTATCGCTGTCATGCGAACGGCGGATCAGCTCGAACTCGGTGCCGATCCACGGCTTGATCGCGTCCTCATACACCGAGAAGTACGAACCCGTCACCACGAGCATGTC
Source organism: Acidimicrobiia bacterium (assembly GCA_022827265.1). GTDB lineage: Bacteria > Actinomycetota > Acidimicrobiia > Acidimicrobiales > Poriferisodalaceae > Poriferisodalis. The sequence goes on from JAJDTF010000049.1 coordinate 12,935, forward strand.
GAAGTCGTCTTCGGGCAGCGGCTGGAATTCGGCCGGCCGCGAGGTGTCGGGCACCATCACATGGACATGCAGCTCGACGCCGCGCTCCGCCAGGCGATCACCGACGAAACCGGGCCGCGACGTCTCCTCGTGTGTGACGACCAGCGCCCTCATGCAGCCAGCTCGACCACGTGTACGGGCAGGTGCTTGATGCCGGAGATGAAATTGGAGCGCAGCCGCTCGATCGGGCCGTCCTGTTCGATGCGCACCACTCGCCGCAGCAGTTCGGTGAACACCACCTTGATCTCCATGCGGGCCAGCCAGGCTCCCAGGCACAGGTGCGGGCCGTTGCGCCCGAAGGCCATGTGCTCGTTGTCCTGGCGGGCCAGGTCGAACCGGTAGGGATGCTCGAAGCGGTCGTCGTCGTGATCGGCGCTGACGTAGTACAGCACCACCTTGTCGCCGGCCCGCACCTTGGTGCCGCGGATCTCGGTGTCGCACGTGGCCGTGCGGCGGAAGTGCGTCGTGACCGAACTGGCGCGCAGCACTTCCTCCACAGCGCTCGCAGTCAGGTCGTCGTCGCCCGCCAGCACCGCTGCTCGCCAGGTGTCGAACAGGTGAGGGTGGGCCATCAGCACCCACAGCCCGTGGGTCATCGTGTAGCGGGTGGTGTCGTTGCCCGCTGCGATCAGCAGCGTGAAGAAGTTCTTGAACTCCAGATCGGTCAGCGGCGTGCCGTCGGTGGTGGGTGCCAGGAGCTGGCTGATCACATCGTGGGTCGGGCATTCGCGCCGCTGCGCCGCCTGGGCCGCCGCGTACTCGAAGATCTCCACGGTGGCCGGGCTGCGGAACGGCATGAAGCGGAACTCGTCGGTGTCCACCAGCCCCACGGGGTAGTCGGTGAAGTCGGGGTCGGTGTTGCCGAGCAGCGCGTCGCCCCACTCCACGAGCTGGTGGCCGTCGGCGTCGCTGGTGCCCAGCATGCGGCCCAGCATCCGCATGGGCAGCTCGGTCGCCACCTCAGTCACGAAGTCGAACCGCTCGTCGCGCAGCGCCCGGTCGAGCACCTCGCACGCCAGCCCACGGATCGCGGCCTCATAGGTGTTGACGACTCGCGGCGTGAACCCACGGCTCACCAGGCGCCGGTAGCGGGTGTGCTCGGGCGGGTCCATCTCCATCATCGTCTTGCGCGCTTCGAGCTCGTCGGGCGCCATGTCCTCGAGTCGGATGCCCTGTGCGGAGGTGAAGGTCTGGGTGTCGCGGCTGATGCGGAACGCATCGTCGTACTTGGTGACGGCCCAGTAGCCGCGCCCGTCCACCTCGTCGATCCAGGCCACGGGGTCCTCGCGGCGCAGCCGGGCGAAGGTGGCATGGGGCACACCGTGCGTCCAGACGTCGTGGTCGGAGATGTTGGCGTCGTCAGGCCCGAGGTTGTCGAGGTAGGGCTCGGCCCAGGTGCTCACTGCCTCAGGCTCGCACAGCAGCGGGCGGCTCGGCGACTGCAACATCAACAGCCACCTCCACCGAGGCGACACCGTGAACGAAGTTCGACGGGATCCGCACGAGGTCGGCAACGCTCGCCGGCCGGATGCCGCGGTCGAGCATGGCTTCGAGCAGCACGGTCAGTTCCATGCGGGCCAGGTAGGCGCCGAGGCAGAAGTGCGGCCCGCCGCCGCCGAAGGCGATCTGGGCGTTGTCGGCCCGGCCGATGTCGAACTCATCGGGCCGCTCGAACACCGCTTCGTCGCGGTTTGCCGACGGGTACCACATCACCACCTTGTCGCCCGCCGAGATCTGGGTGCCTGCCAGCTCGGTGTCCACCGCTGCGGTGCGGCGCATGTGCAGGATCGGCGAGGCCCAGCGGATGACCTCTTCGACGGCGCTGGGGAGCAGCTCGCGGTCTGCCACCAGCCGGTCCCACTGCTCGGGGTGCTCCGCGAACGCCATCGTCCCGTGGGTGATCGCCGTGCGCGTGGTCTCGTTGCCGCCGAACACCAGCACCTGGAAGAAGTTCCGGAACTCGGTGGCCGTCAGGCGGTCGCCGCCGACCTCGGCGTGCACCAGGTGGCTCACGACGTCGTCGGCGGGCTGTTCCAGCCGTTCGTCGCCCAGCTTGGCTCCGTACTCGTACAGCCCCCACGCAGCCGGGCTGCCGAAGGGGAGCAGGCGCAGCGGCGTCGTGTTGCCGTAGGCATCGGGCGGCAGCGACTGCGTCTCGGTGGTGCCCTCGACCAGGTGGTTGGACAGCTCCACCATGTAGTCGGCGTCTTCGGGAGGCACGCCCAGGATCGCGATGATCACCCGGATCGGCAGCGGTGCTGCCACCAGCTCCACCCAGTCGCCGCCGCCTCGCTCGACCACCGCATCGAGCAGCTCGTCGGCGATGGCACGGGTGCGCTCGGTGTAGCGGCGCATCTGGCGGGGCGTGAACGCCTTGGAGACCACCCGTCGCAGCCGGGTGTGCGCAGGCGGGTCGTGCTCGAGGATCGATCGGCGGGCCTCCAGCGCGTCGGCCTCGAGGTCCCACAGGTTGACGTGCCCGATGGCCGACGAGAAGCGCTCGGGATGGCGCGACACCTCGCACACGTCGGCGTGGCGCGTCACCGCCCAGAAGCCGTGGCCGTCATAGCGGTTCCAGTGCAGCTCCGGCTGTGAGCGCAGCGTCCGGAAGTCGTCCCACGGGATGCCGTTCCCGTAGCGGCCGGCGTCGGCGATGTCGATGTCAGCGGGCGGCTCGCTCGGCGCCGATCCATCGGTCACGATGTCGGCTCCCAGAGGCTGAGCCGGATGGCGAAGCCGTGGCCCGAGCGGCCCGTGAGCGAAGCGAACAAGAGCGGGAAACGACAGGTAACGCGACGGGAAGGTTCGCTGATCCGCGCACACTCATGGTTCGTTCGGGCCAATGCGGTTTCGGGAGGCACAGCCGAATGGTAAAGCTGTGCCCGCCCGCGAGCCGACCAGACGCGTCCATCGCGTGCGAACACGACGGAGGAATGAACCCATGAGCGAGATTGCCGATCTCCAGAGCAACCTGCGAATGGCCGACGTGCACACCGTCGAGGTGGCCATCGCCGACACCTACGGGCACCTGCGGGGCAAGCGCTTTCCGGTCGACCACTTCCTGCGCTCGGTCGCCGAGGGCGGCTGCCACTTGGCCGACGCCATCTACATCTTCGACCTGCACAACGACCTGGTCGACAGCCCGTACATCAACATGGCCAAGGGCTTCCTCGACACGCATCTGGTGCCAGATCTCGGCACGCTGCGGATCTTCGGTCACCGTCCCGGCTACGCGCTGGTGTTCGCCGACAGCCTCGACCCGCCGCACCGCCTCCACCCCATCGCACCCCGCACGGTGCTGGCCCGCCAGATCGCACGCTGCCGGGCGCTCGGCTACAGCCCGCTCGTGGCCACCGAGATGGAGTTCTACCTGTGCGAGGCCGACTGGTCGCACACCCAGAGCCACATCCAGTACTCGTCGCTCACCGACCGGTCAGACCTCGAATCGGTGCTGCTGGCGATGCGTCTCGCGATGATCGACGCCGGCATCCCGGTCGAATCGTCGAACCCTGAGTACGGGCCCGGCCAGATCGAGATCAACGTGCAGTACTCCGATGCCATGACCACGGCCGACAACACGGCGCTCTACAAGAGCATCGTGAAGGAGATCGCCGAGGAGACTGGGCTGAAGGCCACGTTCATGCCCAAGCCGTGGACCGAGCCGTCGGGCAGCGGCATGCATGTGCACACGAGCCTCGTAGACGTGAGCCACCGCGCACCCGGCGGCGGCGAACAGCCGCACGAGGCAGCGAGCTCCAACGCGTTCGCCAGCTCCGAGAACCGCCCCAACGACGTGATGTCGCACTGGCTCGCCGGCCAGCTCGACAACGCTGCGGCGCTGTCGCTGCTCGGCAGCCCCGTGCCCAACGGCTACAAGCGGGTGCGCCCCTACACGTTCGCCCCCACCCATGTGCACTGGGGGCTCGACAATCGCTCGGTGATGTGCCGCTGCACGGTCGGTGCGGGCAATGCGAACCGGGTGGAGTACCGGGCGCCGGGCGCCGAGGCCAACCCGTATCTGATGATCGCCGGCCTGCTGGCAGCGGGCGCCGACGGTCTCGAGCGCCGCGCCGACCCGGGCCCGATGAGCGTGGGCGACCAGTACGACGACCCCGGCGATGCCACGCCGCTGCCCGCCAACGCAGCCGACGGCATTGCGGCCTTTGAGGGCAGCTCGCTGGCCGCAGCATTGGGGGAGGAGTTCTCGACCAACTTCGTGCTCATGGCCAAGGCCGAGCTCGACAAGTTCACCGAGGCCGGCTGCGACCCAATCGGCGACGAAGTGACAGACTGGGAACGAGACCGCTACCTCGAATTCACCTGAGCACGCCCGATTCGGGGTTCCTCGGGGTCGGCTCGACTGCTGACATCAAGCTCGGCGATACGTCGGCGAGTGCTCAGTGGTACGGCAGGTATTCGTTGATCTCCCATTCGCTGATGTCGTCAGAGGGTTCGCCGACGGCGGCGACGTAGCGTTCCCACTCGGCGTCCTTGATTGCTAGGAAGTTGTCGACAAGGTCGCTGCTCACGGCTTCGGCCAGTGCGGTGTCGGCACGCAGGTGACCCAAGGCGTCCGCCAGGTTCAGCGCCGAAGTGACTTCGGTGTTCCACGCCTCCATGCCGTCGTTGGTCTCAGGCTCGGGACAGGGCAGGTCGTCGACTACGCCCAGGCGTGCCGCCTGCAGCACTGCGGCGATGGCCGTGTGGACGTTGCACGTGCCGTCGGCCAGGCGTGACTCGATGCGTGTGCGCGCACCACGTTCGGGCGGCACGCGGGTGCCGACCACACGGTGGTCGTAGCCCCAGTTTGCCCGCCGGCCGCTGAACGTGAACGGCCGTAGGCGCCGGTACGCGTTCACCGTGGGAGCACACAACGGCGTGAGCCCTTGGTGATGGGCGCACAGCCCGGCCAGGCAGCTCTTGGCCAGTGCCGACAGACCGTCGTCGGCCCCGGTGTCGGCAAGCGCGTTGTCGCCGTCGGCATCGAGCAGTGAGAAGTTGACGTGGACCCCGTTGCCCTCGAACTGCTCGTAGGGCTTGCCCAAGAACGTCAACCGTCGGCCACGATCCATGGCGCATTCACGGGCCAGCACCTTGAACAGAAAGGCGTCGTCGGCTGCACGCAGGGCCTCGGCATAACGGAGCGTCAGCTCGAACTGGCCCGAGTCGAACTCGGCGTTCACCGACTCGAGCACAATCTCGCTGGCCGCGGCGAGGTCGGTGATCTCGTCCATCAAGCCGATGGGGTCCACGAAACGCCCCGTGCCGTACACGTACGACCCGGGAGTGTCCCACCGCTGCCAGCCGTGCTCTTCGGTGAGTTCGAGCACGTACGCCTCGAACTCGATGCCCACCATCGGGCGGTAGCCCAGGGCCTCCCAGTCGGCGATGGCCTTGCGCAGCGCATACCTGGCCGAGAAGCGGAACGGCTCGCCACGCTGCGACAGATCGCAGACAGCCACCTGGGTCCGGTCGTCGTCCCAGCCGGGCCGGAGGTCGGCCTCGTCGAAAGTGGCGTGCATGTCGGGAAAGCCGTCGAGCACTCCCGAGCCCGGCGCAGCGATGAACGAGCGGTCGTAGGCCAGGCTGAACACGGCCGCGGCATGGCCGGTGCCATCCGGGGCGAAGGCGGCCGGCACGTACTTGCCCCGCGCCAGGCCGAGATGGTCGGGCCACAGCATCCGGACGCGTTCATTGGCCATGGTTGTTCCTCATCGCTGGAAGGATCGCTATCTGAGCCGGGACGATCAGCAGACGCTATCCGAGCAGTTATCAGCGGAGGGCTAGCATCGGCTCGACCCATGGGAGGGGCCCATCATGAAAAGACGCATCTTGGCTTTGCTGGCCGTAGTTGTGCTGTTCGGTGCCGCATGCGGCAGTGACGACGACACCACGGAGAGCGAGCCGGCTGTCACCGAGGCGCCCGCCGCGACCGAGGCGCCGGCTGCCACGGAAGCACCCGCAGCGGCCGTCACCATGACCGGCATCGACATCGACCACATCCTCAGCGCCGATCTCGGCGACTGCGAAGAGGCGCCGACCGGAGACCCGATCCGCGTGGGCATGGCGATGGACTTCAGCGACGTGGTCGGCTTCGTCGACATTCCGGGCTCGAAGCTCGTGCCGTACATCGCCGAGCTCGCCAACTGCCGCGGCGGCTTCAACGGCCGGCCCGTGGAGGTGCGCGTCGCCGAAGTGGGCGACGATGCGGCGCTCGCCACCAGCGACCTGCTCGACTGGGGCGTGCATTTTCTGATCGGCCCGCCGTTCGCCGACTTCGCGCTGCCGATCCTGCAGACCACCGGCGGCACCGTCCCGCTGTTCGTGGCGGCATCCACCGAGCCGACGCTGGCAGATGCGTCCGTCAACTCGTACCTGGTCACCTTCGACGACCACCAGATGTCGGGTGCGGCCGCCCAGTGGGCGCTCGACCAGGGCATCACGCGGGCCATCGTGTTCACCGCAGGCGAGGGCATTCCGTACGCCGGCGTCAACCCAGACGCGTTCATGGCTGCATTCGAAGCAGGCGGCGGCGAGGTGGTGAGCGTGCAGACCTACCTGTGGGCCGATGACACCGACTTCTCCTCGCAGGTGAACGAGATCGTCGGCATCTCGCAGAACAACGAGGTCGTCTTCTCGGCGGCCTTGGGCTTCCAGGTCACCGCGCTCCGGGGCCAGCTCGAAGGCCAGGGTCTCGACAGTCTCACCTACGTCGGTACCGACGCACTCGACGCCACCGGCATCCAGGTGGAGGCGAACAACGAGGGCATCGCCCACACACCGCACACGAGCATCACAGCCGGCGACCGCATCGACTCGATGCTCGCTGCGTTCGAGGCCCACGAGGGCGAGGCGCTCGAGAGCCGTGGCTTCATGGCGCTCTATGTCGACTCGATGTTCATCGGCATCCAGGGCATGCTCGACTGCGGTTGTGACGACACCGCCCAGATCGGCGAGGCCGTCCAGCAGATCTCCGGATTCCAGGGGCTGTCGGGCGAGATCACCTACGAAGGCACCAACGGCATCCCGCCGAAGGCAGTGCCGATCAACCGCATCGTCAACGGCGAGGACGTGCTCGTCGACACGATCACGATCAAGTAAGCGCACCATCAAGTAGCGCGCCGTCAAGCTGGCCGGTTCGGGCACCGCCGCGGCCGACCCGAGCGCCCAGCGGCCATGGGCGGCAGATTGCGAGTTCGATGCTCGAAGTCGAAGGTCTCACCGCTCGGTACGGCTCCATAGCCGCACTGCGCGGCGCGGCCCTCAGCGTCGGGTCCGGTGAGGTCGTCGGCCTCATCGGGCCCAATGGCGCGGGCAAGACCACGCTGCTGTCGTCCATCGCCGGGTTGCTCGCGCCGGCCGAGGGCCGCGTCACCTTCGAGGGGCAGGACATCACCGGCCGCTCGCCGGAACAGCTCTTGCGCTCGGGCGTGGCGCTCGTGCCCGAGCACCGCCGCATCTTCGCCGACCTCACCGTGGAGGAGAACCTGCGGATCGGGGGCGTCACCGTGCCCGCTGCGCAGCGCGCAGAGCTGCTGGACGAGATGGCCGAGCGCTTCGTGGTGCTCAAAGAGAAGTGGGACGTGCCCGCCGGCTACCTGTCGGGCGGCGAGGCGCAGCAGCTTGCCATCGGGCGAGCGCTGATGTCGGCGCCCCGCCTGCTGATGATGGACGAGCCCTCGCTGGGCCTCGCCCCGGTGCTCGTGGACCTGGTGTTCGAGCTGATCGGCACGCTGCGCGACCAGGGCCGTACGTTGCTCGTTGTGGAGCAGAACGCAGCGCGGATGCTCGAAGTGTCCGACCGGGCCTACGTGCTGCGCAGCGGCGAGGTGGTGGCCTCGGGCACGAGCCAAGAGCTGAGCCAGCGGGACGACCTGTTCGACACCTTTGTCGGATCGGTCGTGGCCTCCGACGAGGGTCCGTCCGGCGCAGGCGCGCCCGCGCCGAACGGCACCGGGGGCGGCGCGGGATGACCGAGCTCGCACAGAACCTCATCGACGGCCTCGGCCGGGGCAGCATCTATGCGCTCCTGGCGCTGGGCGTTGCGGTGGTCTTCGGCGTCATGCACCTGCTGAACTTCGCCCACGGCGAGCTCATCACCGTCGGCGGCTACGTCGCGCTGTGGACCCTCGGCACAGGCTGGTCGTGGTACATCGTGACGCCGCTCATCGTGCTGAGCGCGGTGCTGACATCGTTGGCGATCGAGCGGGTTGCCTTTTCGCGGGTGCGCGGCAGCTCAGACTTCACGCTGCTGCTCACGTCGTTTGGCGTGCACTTCGTGATCTCGGCGATCTTCCTGCTGTACGTATCGGCCTCGGTCAAGCCGTTCGACAGGCCCTCGTGGGTCACCAACACCTACTCGGTCGGCCCGCTCAACATCGAGGTGTACGACACGGTCGTCATCGCGGTGACCGTGCTGACGCTGATCGGCACCACGCTGCTGCTGCAGCGGACCATGTTCGGACTGTCGCTGCGGGCGGCCGCCGCCGACTTCGACACCGCCCGGCTGATGGGCGTGCGCTCCGACACCGTGATCCGGGGGGCGTTCGCCCTGTCGGGGCTGCTGGCGGGCATCGCTGGGGTGTTCTGGCTGATGCGGGCGGGCAGCATCAGCCCCAGCGCCGGCATCACGCCCATGCTCAAGGGAGTGCTGGCTGCGCTGATCGGCGGTCTCGGCAGCCTGCGGGGGGCGGTGATCGGCGGGCTGGTGCTGGGGCTGGCCGAAGTGCTGCTGCGCTCACGCCTGCCCGACAGCATCGCCAGCCTCACCGAGGGCGTGGTGTTCCTGCTGATCGCCTTGCTGTTCATTTTCCGCCCGCAGGGCCTGGTCACCGTCAAGCACGCCGTGCGGGTGTGAACGAGCGCATCTGATGTTCCCGCGCCCCGGACGTGACATCGGCTTCCCCATAGCCGGATGCGCATTGCTCTTTGCAGTGTTCCTGGCCGGCGGTCTCATCTACGAGAGCTTCCAGGGCCGAGCCGCCGAGCGCTTGGTGACGGTGATGCTGATCGACGCCATCATCGTGCTCGGCATCCAGATCTATGTCGGCAACACCGGTGTGCTGTCGTTCGGGCACATCGGTTTCGGCGCGATCGCCGGTTACGCCTTCGCGGTCGTCGCCATCAGCCCCACCGAGAAGCTCAAGCGAATCCCCGACGCGCCGTTCGGCCTTGACGAGGTGCTGCTTAACCCGGCGCTGGCCGTTGTGGTTGCCATCGGGGTGACGGTGGTGGTCGCGCTCGTCGTCGGCATCGGCCTGGCGCGCTCGGGTGCCGAATCGGGCGCTGTCGCGGCCACCGTGATCACGCTGGCGCTGCTGTTCGTCACCCACGAGGTGGCGCGCAACTGGCCTGACCTGACCGGCGGCAACCGCGCAGGCCTCACGTTCAAGGTGGGCGGGGCGCTCGACAGCAGGCTCCCGATCTACCTGTGCCTGCTGGGAGCGCTGATCCTGGCGCGGCTGTTTGCGCAGAGCCGCAGCGGCAAACTCGCGGCCGCGGCCCGGGAAGACAATCTGGCCGCACGCGCCATGGGCGTGAACCCGCTCGTCCAGCAGACCGCGGCCCTGCTCATCTCGGTCGTGGTGGTCAGCGTCGGGTCGTCGCTGCGGGTGTACGAGAACGGCTCGATCCTGCCAGACGACTTCTTCTTCAACTACACGCTGCTGACGCTGGCCATGCTGATCGTCGGCGGCCGAAACAGCGTCACTGGAGCGCTCGTCGGTGTGGCGGTGATGACCGTCGGGCGCGAACTGGCCCGCCGCCTCGGCCAGGACGGCTTCGAGGTGTTCGGGCTCGGCCTCGATACGGCACCGCTCGACTGGATCTTCCGCGAGAACCTGCAGACGGTTTTCTTGGGCTTGGCGATGCTCGGCTTCATGATCTTCCGGTCCGACGGACTGCTGGGGGACTGGGAGCTGGACGGCTGGATGTGGCGTGTCTGGCATCGCCGCAAGCCCGAAGAGCGTCCCGAGCCACTGGCAGAAGTCGCGCCCGCGGGCCTGCACGCCGAGGCGGACCGCGAGGGCGCAGCCCTGGAGGTGCACGATCTCGCTGTCGATTTCGGCGGCTTCCGGGCGCTCGGCGGCGCAGGGCTCACCGTTATGCCTGACGAGGTGGTGGGCTTGATCGGTCCGAATGGCGCCGGCAAGACGACGCTGGTCAACGTGGTCACCGGCATCGTCGAGCCGTCAGCAGGCTGGTTCAGAATGGGTGAGCGAGAGCTGACTGGTGCGCCGAGCCACGAGATCGCTCGTGCCGGACTGCTGCGAACCTTCCAGAACCTGCGGCTGTTCGGCGCGTTGACCGTGCGCCAGAACGTGGAGCTGGCCAGTCGTGTGGCAGCCCAGCACCGTCCGGGGAACCACCCCCCGGTCGACGCGCTGATTGCCGAAGCCGGACTCTGGGATGTGCGCGACCGCCGCGCCCGCGAGCTCGACTACGGCAGTGCACGACGGCTGGAGTTGGCCCGAGCAGCCGCCATGGCGCCGGCCTACCTGCTGCTCGACGAGCCCACCAGCGGCATGAGCGACGCCGAGTCGGCGGAGATGATCGGACGCATCCGGCATATGGCTGCCGCGGTCGATGCGGGCGTGCTGGTGATCGACCACGATCTCAACTTCATCACCGGCATCAGCGATCGCATCTATGTGCTCGATCAGGGCCAGGTGATCAGCGCCGGCACGCCCGACGAGGTGCAGGCCGACCCGGTCGTGCGCGCCGCCTACCTCGGCGCCGAGAGCGACGCTGAGGGGCGAGCCTGAGTACCCTCAGGAGCTTTCAGCGAACCGCTCGTGCAGATACTGAGCTACTGCACGCACTGTGTTTGGTGCCGAACGTTCCCCATGACAGCTTCCTGAGCTATGGGTTTGGGTTCTTGCCTGCTCGCTGTTCCCCAGCTTGGGCAACTTTGTGGGGAACGCGGGGGAACGCTGCGGCGCCCGAGAGGGGAACAGCAATGGGCAAGCTCACAGCGAAGCAGGTCGAGCACGCCAAGCCGGGCAAGCACGGCGACGGCGACGGGCTGTCGCTCGTGGTGAAGGCCAGCGGGCGGCGTTCGTTCGTGCTGCGGTACCGGGACGAGACCGGCAAGCGTCGAGACACGGGGCTCGGTGCATGGCCCGAAGTGTCGCTCGCCCAAGCACGCCGCCAGGCTGCCGTCTTCCGGGCCGAAGACGCACCTGCCGAGCCTGGGCTTGCCGGGCGAACGCTGTCGGTGCGGCAGGCAGCCAAGGCCGTTCACGACCAGCTCGCTTCGACATGGCGCAGCGGCGCAGCAGGCAAGGCCAGCCGCGACTACTGGGCGCGGCTCGACCGGTTCGCCCGGCCGCTGCTCGACATGCCGTGCCGCCGGGTCACCCGTGCCGACGTGCTCGGCTGCCTGCTGCCGATCTGGGCGACCAAGACGGCGACCGCCCGCAAGCTGCGCTGTGACCTGCGTCGGGTGCTCGGCTACGCAATGGCGCTCGACGAAGGCATTGCCAGCAATGCTGCCGGGGAAGGCATCGAAGCGGCATTGACGCGTCAGCCGGCCGTACGCAGCCACCATCGGGCGATCTGCCATGGCGAGGTAGCCGAGGCGCTCGACATCCTCGACTGCGACAGCGGAACCGCTCCCGCCCGGTCGTGCCTGCGATTCGTGGTGCTCACCGGCGCTCGCTCGGGCGAGGCACGCGGCGCGACCTGGGCCGAGATCGACGGCGACATGTGGACTGTGCCCGCCGCTCGCATGAAGGCAGGCAAGCTGCACCGGGTGCCGCTCAGCCGCCAAGCGCTCGACGTGCTCGACGACGCCCGCCTGCTCGACGACGGCAGCGGCCTCGTGTTCCCCGCTCCGCAGCGGCAGCGCAACCGGGTGCTGAGCGGCGAAGCACTGCACGCGCCGCTGCGCCGCAACCTGATCGACACTACGCCGCACGGATTCCGCACGGCGCTGAGGCAATGGCTCGCTGAGCAGCCGGGCGCCAGCTGGGCAGCCGCCGAGCACTGCCTCGCTCACACGCCGGGCAACGCCATCGCCATGGCGTACTTGCGAGACGCCGACCTGCTCGCCGAACGCCGTCCGCTCATGCAGGCGTGGGCCGACTACGTGGCGCCGGCCGACTAGCTCGCCGTGGCCGCAAGGCAGGCCGAGCCCGCCAGCGCCGCTCCAGTTGCAGCCGCAGCTGCTCCCCATCCTCGGGCAGTGATGCCGAAGGCGGCCGCCAGCACCCCGAAGACTGCTGCGAGAGCCGGGGAGAGACCGAGCGCCTCGGCGCCGCAGGTCATAGTTGTGATTATTGGGTCACGAAATGCGCTACTGTCGCGCGGCAAGCCGTCCGCCGGGCGGGGGAAGGAATGCTCGACATGAGAACCAAGCTTGCAACAGCAGCACGATGGGCAAGACATCGGCCCCGCACCGACCAGC
>JAJDTF010000013.1 GCA_022827265.1 Acidimicrobiia bacterium
CCGCTCATTGGCGAACACCAGCCACGGTCCGTTGACGCCCCGGTAGGCACCCGTCGGCGCCGTATTCGTGTACACGTTGCGTGTCCGGATACGCGCCGTGCCGACCCGGTAGATCGACCCGAAGACGAACATCGGGATCGACGACAGCGCCGGGCCGTTGTTGGCGTAGGCACCGCTGTCGGACACGATCTCCACATCGGTCGCCAGGATCGTGCCGTCACGCCGCACAGCCGAACGCACTGCCACGATCGCATTGGCCCGGCACGGTGCCACCAGGCGTTCTTCGAGGGCAGTGTGCTGCATGCGCACAGGGCGTCGAAAACGCCGGGCCAGCAGCGCCGCACATGCCTCCAAGCCAACATCCAGCTTGGCGCCGAAACCGCCGCCGATGTGGTGCCCGACAACCCGCACCGCCGAAGGCGTCACGCCCAGCATCTGGGCGACACGGTCTCTCAGCCGGAACGGGTATTGGTGGGACACCTCGATGACGTAGCGACCCGATTCGTAGGTGGCGAGCGCCATCTTGGGCTCCAGATGGGCCTGGTACTGCCGGGGCGTGCGGTAGGTGCCTTCCACCACGATGTCGGCAGCGGCGAATGCCTCATCGAGGTCGCCGGGATCGTGCACGACTTCTGCAACCACGTTGCCGTCGCGCCCGATGTCCGCGCCGCCCGCCACGGCGAAGCGGTTCCAATCGGGATGCACCAGGCGCGCACCAGGGGCGAGGGCCTGCTCGGGCGTGGAGACGGGTTCGACCGTCTCGATGTCGCGTACCACGGCCCCAGCGCCTGCCTCGGCAGCTGCTCGGCTCTCCGCAACCACGATCGCAACGGGCTCGCCCTCGTAGGCCACGTAGTCCGCGGCCAGCAACGGGGTGTCCGACACGATCACGCCGGTTCGCCAGTCCGGCACGTCCGCCGACGTCAGCACTTCGAGTACCCCGTCGACCCTGAGTGCGGGCGCAGGGTCGATCGCCCGGATCCGGCCGGCAGCAACAGGCGACCGGGCAAGCGCCGCCCACAGCATCCCGGTTCTTGAAAGGTCAGCACCGAAGATCGCCTGGCCGCGCAGTTTCGCGTCGGCGTCGCTGCGGTCGGGGCTGGTTCCCAGGACGGTCATGACTGCACCGCCCCGGCAGCTTCCAGCGCCGCTTCGACGACCTGCTGGTATCCGGTGCAGCGGCAGATGTTGCCTGCGAGCGCCCGGCGGATGTCGGCCTCCGTGGGGTCCGGAACCTCGTCCAGCAGAGCGGTGAGCACCATGAGCACGCCGGGCGTGCAGTAGCCGCACTGCACTGCCGCGTGGCGTACGAAGGCTTGCTGCAGCGTCGTCAGCTCACCCCTGCCGGCAAGACCCTCGACAGTGCGTACGGTCCGACCGTTCGTCGAGCCTGCCGCCAGGATGCACGACGCAACCGGTCCGCCGTCCACGAGCACGGTGCAGGCGCCGCATTCGCCTTCCCAGCAGGCTTCCTTCGGCCCCGTGAGCCCCAGCCGGTCCCGCAGCGTTCCCAGCAGCACCTCGCCCGCATCCACGTCGAGCTGATGAGCGCGGTCATTCACGACAAGCCGGATCGTCACGTCTTGCTCTGAAGGTGGCACCGGCATCAACCGCTCACCCCCGGAATCTGCGCGATGCACCGTCGGGCGAGCCGGCCAAAGAGGCCTGGCAGTACACGTCGGCGGTACAGCGCTTCGGGGGACGTTTCGGGTCCCACTGCACGGGCCAGCTCCTCGCCCGCTGCTCCGAAGGCATCGGCGTCGCCGCTGAACTGGCTGCCCAGCAGCACCGACTCCGCTGCTGGCACCCGGTGCGCGGCGCTGGCGCCGCCGCACAGCGCGATACGGGCGCCGCCGATCACCCCGCTCGGTGTCACCGACAGCCGGAGCGCCAAGCCCACCACCGCAAGATCCATGGCACTGCGACGGCCCACCTTGAGGTATCCCTCGGCGTCGTGTTCTCCGAGCGGCTCCACCTCGATGGCCCGCAGCAGTTCGGTCGGTCGCAGGGCCGTCGCACCGGGTTCCTCGAGGAACTCCTCCAGGCTCACGCGACGCCGGCCCGATTTCGACACCAGCATCAGCTGCGCATCGGCGACGAGCAAGGCGGGCAGCGTGTCAGCCGTTGCCGCTGCTGAGCAGATGTTGCCTCCCAGCGTGGCCACGGTCTGGGTCTGCCACGCCCCCACTGCTGCAGCCGCCTGCGCCAGTGCCGGGTGCCGCAACTGAACGAGCGAGGCCGTGACAAGCCGGCGCAGGGTGACCAGCGCGCCGATGCTGGTCACGCCGCCGACCTCGGAGATGCCCCGCAAGCCGTCGATCCCGCTGATGTCGATCAAGGCAGCCGGTGACAGCTCGCCGCGCAGGTGCTGTGGCATCACGTCGGTTCCGCCCGCCAGGATCCGGCCCTCGGTGCCCCAGCGACTCAGCTCATCGACTGCCTCGGCGACGCTGCGAACCCTGCAGAACCTCACTGGCTGACGCGCTCCCGTGCTGCCTCGGGCGTTTCGGCCTCCTGCGACGCTGCAATGCCGGCTTCACGATCCAGCGGGAACGGTGCCATCCCGTCCGGGCCAGGTGGAGCCGTCTCCGGCGGGAACATCGCGAAGCCCGATTCGTCTCGCGGCTTGCGCTCAAGGTTGAGGCCCCTTGTGTTCGCGCCCTTCGGCGGCTCCACCGGCGTGTCCTCGAGCACCTCGATGTCCACCCACCACTTCTTGGCTGGGTTGATCTCGCCGCGGCCGAGTTTGTCGTCGAGCCTTGCGATCCACGAGCGGGCAAACGGCAGCTTCATCGCCGCCCATTGGAACGGGCGCTCCGCCAGTACACCCTCGATGTTGTAGGGGCACGTCTTCATGCAGCGCCCGCAGGCCGAGCCACGCATGTTGGTGATCCGGTAACGGGCGCAGCGGTCCACGTCGGGCTTCCACATCTCGTAGCCGTTGAACATCACCTTGTCTCCGAAGCGGATGGCCCCCACGGGACACTCCCGGGCGCACTTGGTGCACTTGGTGCAGAAATCCTGCAGCCCGAAGTCGATCGGCCGGTCCGACCTGAGCGGCATGTCGGTGGTGATGGCACCCGACTTGAACCTCGGCCCCACGAACGGGTTCAGCACCAGCTCGCCGATGCGTGACAGCTCCCCGATGCCCGCCGACAGCAGCAACGGGATGTGGTTGATCTCGTCGTCGGCGGCGGTGTGCGCCTGCGCGTCGTAGCCGAGTCGGCGGATCTGGGCGGCGATCGCATTGGCGATGATCGACGCCCGCAGGTAGGCCCGCATCGACTGCGCACCGCTGATCCAATCGTCGCCCGAGGCGCCCTCCATGGTCTCGAAGCCCTGATCGAGCACGAACACGATCGCGTTGCGGTGCAGCTTCTCGATGGGCGAGCCGTCGGCACGGTGGGAGTACCAAGCATATTCGGGCGCCTCGCACACGCCGGTCATATCCGCGCCGATGAAATGACCCAGCGCCTTGACCGCGTCGGCATTCGCTGCCGGGTCGTCGACGCCCGGGCCTGTCTCAGCCGCGGCCTCACCCCGCTGCAGCGGAATCAGCCGCCGCAGCATCTCCTGGGAGGCGATGCCATGCGGCGCCTTGCGAATGAAGCGAGCTACCTCCTTGCGCGGGCGAGGACCGAGGTCACCGGCACCGGCCCGCACGAAGAAGTTGTGCCGAGCCGCAGGTCGCTTGACCTCTTCCGGCACGACGAGCGTGGTCGGTTCGTCGACCCGCTTCACCTTCTCCATCGGGTAGCGGCCGAGGTGCCACGGCCGGTGCCTCCCGTCCAGGCGGCTCCAGCCAGGTCGGGTGCCGCCCCAGCCCAGCCGGTGCTTGATGGCAATGCGCAGGTTCTGCACCGCATTGCGCGGCGCGAGCGGGCCGTCGGGGGTGAGGTCCATATTCGTCGTCACCACCGCAATGGCGAACCCCCGCTTCAGGAAGGGATGTTCGAGCCCGCGACGACCAGCCTCGAGCACCCCGGCTTCGACGCCGACACGGAAGCGATCCACATCGGAGGCTGCCGCGGTGTGGGCGGTGGCCGCATATCCGAGCGTGCCCAGATAGCGGGTGAGCACCGTGGCGATCTCGGTGGCGCGCAGGTCGGCGTTGTCCTGTTCGGAACCGGCAATCCAGTCGAATCCTGGCTCGCCCGACCGGATGGGCCGGCCCAGCCCCACGACGATGGCGACGGCGCTGCGGTGCCCCTCGACTGGCCCGGCAGTCCAGCAGCCGGACGACGGCTGGCAGATGCCCGCAAGGTCAGCGTCGAGGAAGAAGGAGTACCCGCGCATGTTGTCCACTGCGGCTTGTGCACTCGGCATCGGTGCCGGCGCGACCAGCACGTCCGCTGTCCGGCAGGCGGTGAAGACCTCGACGATGTCGCCGAAGACATGGGCAACGCCCCACTCGCCCGGTGAGGCCGTTGCGGGCGGCGGGTCCCCCAATCCCTTGCTCGCATCGAGCGTCCCGGGCGCGAGCCGGGGAAGCAGTTCGGTGGGCAGCGGTCCCGCTGCCGCGGCTCGCTTGCGGTGTGAGAACAGGCGCATGCGGTTGCCTTCCCTCGGTCAGGATTCCACTGGGTCAGGCGCGCCTGCGACCTGCGGTGCTCAGTCGGCGGCGACCGGGGGCGTGGTCTCGCTCATCCGGTCCCACACCACCTGATCGGGCAGGCTCATCACCATGTCGTAGTGGTTTTCGGGCATGAGCCGCGGCATCCCGGTGTCGCCCGGCGGCTGGGGTACTGGCTCGACCGGGCGGCCGAATTCCGCTGGATACTTCAGCTGCTCCAGTTCGGCGGCGGAGATCCCGCACAGTTCTTGGACTTCAGGGTCTACCCACTGTTCCACCGGTATGGCCGACCCGCAGGCCACCTCCAGCGCCAGACCCTCTGGGCCGGCGAAGTAGATCGACTGGATGAAGCCGTGGTCGATCGGGCCGAACACCTGCACGCCGCGGTCGCGGATGCGGTCACGTAGCGCCATCAGGTCCTCGAAGGTGTCCACGTTGAAAGCCACATGCTGCATGGTGCCTGCAGTCACGGGCTCGCCCGGTCCGCCGGCATGGGTGACGCCCAGCTCGATGTCCTTCGCGTTGTCGGGATGCTGCACGAATGCCACGTAGCTGTCGGGCGCCAGCTCCACGAAGCCGTGGTAGGTGCCGTCCACGCCGTGCATCCAGTAGAGCGCCTTCAGCGGCAGCCCGAGCACGTCGCACCAGAACTCCAGTTGGCCCTTCATGTCGCGGGTGGACAGGGCGAGATGGTTCACACCATTGGGATGCAGTGCAGTCATTCGAATGGCTCCCTCTTCGCTTGCGACTATATGTCTCGCCCAGCCCTCACTTCGAACCTGGGTGCGTTCAGAAATCTGGCGGTGCAGCCGTCACGACCCGGGTGAGGAAGCCCGCTCTGCGCCGGCAGCGAGCGCTGCCTTGCGCGCCTCGTAGTCCTCCAGCATCTCGATGAACCGATTCGGGTTGTAGATGTCTTCCTCGTAGCTCCACAGGCCGTCGCCTGCGTACTTGAGGAGGGAGAAGTTGTATGTCCGAAGGTCTGATCCGTCGCCGGGGTCGGCCATGTGATTCCAGACCTTCCACACCACCCAACCCCGTTCCTCATCGATGATGTACCACTCCACGAGGAACTGGGTCATCTCGCTGCCCGGCCATTCGTTCATCGTGGTCTGGATCCACTCGTAGATCGCTTCGCGACCTTCCAGACGGCCGAAGAAGTGCTCGATGTAGACAGCGTCTTCGGTGAACTGGTCGGCCCACGCACGCCAATCCCCCGAAGCAGCCGCTTGCTGGCTCAGCTCCTGGTGATGGGCGAATGCGTCCTCGAGCTCGGCGCGGGTCCATTGGCTCATCGTTCGTCTTCCTCCGTCGCTGGCGACCGCAGGTCGCAGGGTAGGTGACCGCCCCTCAGGACGCCGCCAGCGGTGCCATCACGTGCTCGGCGAAGAGGTCGAACGACCGGTCCACCTCATAGGCAGACAGATCGCCCCAGGCGAACACGCCGACGAAGTAGTCGGTGCCGGCTTCTTCGGCGAATTGCTCGCAGTGCTCGCGGATCGTCTGCGGCGAACCGACAACGACGGCCTGGAACTGTTTGGCCTTGTCGTAATCGCCGCCGAGCGTCGGATCGTTCGGCGGGATCATCTCGTAGCGCCTGAACAACCGTGTCAGGTGCTCGGAGAACGCGGCCCACGTGCGTCGCCCGATCTCGTCAGCCTCGGCGTCTGTGGGCGCCACGATCAGCCGCCGCAGCCCCCCGATCATCGGCGAGTGATGCCGGCCGATGCCGTCGTCGCTGAGCAGCTCGCGGTAGCGGGCTGTGCTGGCGGCCACCGCCGCAAGCGGCCCTGCGGCCATGGTGCGCACGCCCATCTCGGCGGCAGTCTCGAGCTGGCCGGGTCGCCAGAGCGGCGGGTAGGGCCGCTGGTAGGGCTCGAATTCGATCGGCACGTCACGGAATTCGTAGAACTGGCCCTCGAAGCTGAAGTTGCCGGTGGCTTGCATGGCGGCCAGGATCAGCTCCAGCGACTCGTCTGTCTGCGCGACGGCATCGTCAGGGTCCAGACCCCACAGCAGATGCTCGGGCACGCTGATGCCCTTGCCGAAGCCGAACTCCAGCCGTCCTTCAGAGAGCTGGTCGAGCATGCACAGCTCCTCGGCCAGTCGGATCGGGTGGTGGAAGGGCAGCAGGTGCACCAGCGAGCAGATCCGGATGCTGCTTGTGCGCTCGACGGCAGCAGCCAGGAACACGTTGATGCTGGGGGCTGCATCCAGCGGGATCAGGTGGTGCTCGGACTTGTGCCATCCCCACACGCCGGCTTGCTCGGCCCGCACCAGCAGGTCCAGGCGGTGGCGGTAGAGCTCATGCCACGGCACATCGCCCGGCTGTTCGAGCTGGTCGAAGATGCCGAATCGCATGGGCAGCGAGAGTAGTGGCGAGACCGGATGCACAGCCGAGGCGCCAGCCGGCCCCGCTTGGGCGACGACTCAGATGATGGCGCTCTCGACGAATGGCTCGCCGTGGACGATGCGCTGGTAGCCCAGCGGCGTGAGATCCAGCGTGCGGTACTCGCCGTAGGCAATCCATTCCGACACCGCCCTGCCGATCGCCGGCGACTGCTGCATGCCGTGCCCGGAGAACCCGTTGGCGAAGATGAAGTTGCCGATCTGGTGGTGCGGTCCGACCACCACGTTGTGGTCGAGCGTGTTGTAGGCGTAATGGCCCGCCCACTGGCTGGTGACCTTGATGCGCTCGAACGCAGGCACGCGATGGGCCAGCACCGGCCACACCTTGTTCTCGAAGATGTCGTGGTCCATGGCGAAGTCGTCGTAGTCGACGGCGGGATCCACATCGGGGGTGCAACCGCACATGTAGGCGTCGCCGTCGCTGCGCATGTGGACACCGGTCGGATCGATGGTCAGCGGCAGGGCGCGATCGAGCGGCTCGGCTGCGTCGAAGATGAACGTGTACCGCTTGCGCGGTTCCACCGGCAAGGTCGCGCCGGCCATACGGGCCACTTCGACTGCGCGCGGCCCAGCGGCGTTCACCAGGATTCCGCAGCCGACTTCGCGCCCCGACGCCAGGACGGCTGAAGTCACGCGTCCTGCGGCTGTCGTGAGCCCGGCGACCTCGTCGGTGATGTAGGTGACGCCGTTGTGGCGTGCTTTGCGGCGCCACCAGTCGAACATCGTGCCCGAGTCGAAGTAGCCCTCGTCGGTCAGGTTGTGACTGCCGCAGATGATGTCGTCGACGTTGTAGAAAGGATAGTCGGCCTTGATCTCGGCCGGGCTCATGATGCGAGTGCCCGAGCCGAGCTCAGCCTGGATGGCCCGGTTGCGGCGCAGCGTGTCGGCGAAGTGCTCATCGGCGGCGAGGTACATGTAGCCGAAGTGGTGGACGAAGATGTCGGGGATCTCGGGATCGCCGCCGAGGCGTTCGCGGAAGTTGCGCACGAAGTCGGCGCTGAAGCGCGAGATCTGCACGTTGAGAGGGTTCGAGAACTGCTGTCGCATGCAGCTGTTCGTGTGCGTGGTGGATGCGGTCGCGTAGGTCGGGTCCCGCTCGACCACCAGCACCGAGCCGTCGAAGCCGTCGCAGGCGGACAGCGCCCAGGCGATCGACGACCCCATGACGGCGCCTCCCACGATCACCACGTCATATGCATCGCGCACCGATCACCGTCCCGCCGGCAGCCCCAGCAAGGCACGGGACCGCCCTTGTCCACATCGAACGCCCAAGATGATGGCATCCGCTGCTCCGGCCGCCCGGCGCTGCGGAGGGATGCGCACGGACAGCCGTGTGCTGTCGGGAACAATGGCTCGCGACAGCGACGCTGGCTGACGGGGAGGTCTGGCATGAGACTGCAAGGCAAGGTGGCCTTGATCACCGGGGCCGGCAGCGGCATCGGGCGTGCCACGGCATTGCGCTTCGCCGCGGAGGGAGCGCAGATCGTCGCGGTCGACATCGCCAGCTCGGTCGACGACACCGTGGCCGAGGTGCTTGCAGCCGGCGGCGATGCCGTCGCTGTGCGAGCCGATGTCTCGGTCGAGTCCGACATCGCTGCCGCCTTCGGCCGGGCCGAAGAGCACTACGGCGGGCTGGACGTGGCGTTCAACAACGCCGGCATCATGCTCGACGACGACACCGACGCTGTCGCGACCGGCGACGACACCATCGACCGCACCTTCGACGTCAACGTCAAGGGCGTGCTGTACGGCTGCAAGCACGCCGTGGCAGCGATGCGGCGGCGCGGCGGGGGTTCCATCATCAACACCGCCTCGTTCGTGGCTTCGGTGGGAGCGGCCACACCGCAGATCGCCTACACCGCCTCGAAGGGCGCAGTGCTGGCGCTGACGCGGGAGCTGGCGGTCGTTCATGCCCGGGAGAACATCCGCTTCAACGCCCTCTCGCCCGGCCCGCTGCGCACCGAGATGCTGATGTCGTTTCTCGACACGCCCGAGAAGCGCCAGCGGCGCCTGGTGCACGTGCCGATGGGGCGCTTCGGCGAAGCAGACGAGATGGCATCGGCGGCCCTGTTCCTCGCCTCCGACGACGCGTCCTACATGACGGGCGCCGATCTGCATGTCGATGGAGGCCTCACTGCCGCGTACGTCACACCCGAGTAGCGCCGAGGCAGGCAGCGTCGGGCGGGCGAGCGCCGCCGCATCTCAGCGAGCCAGCGGGCCGGGCGAAAGTAGTGTCCGGGCGCAGGAGCCGCGGCGGCGAGCTGCTGCCGCATCGACCCCTTGGGGGAAGCAGCATGCTTGGTCCGTATCGCGTACTGGATCTGACTGACGAACGCTGCTGGTTCGCTGGCAACCTGCTGGCCCAGCTCGGTGCCGACGTGGTGCTGGTGGAGCCGCCTGGCGGGTGGCCACGGGGCTACGCCCATGACGCCTACAACCGCGGCAAGCGCTCCGTTGCAGCGGCCAGCGCCGACGAGGTGGCCGCGCTGGCGGCGGGGGCGGACATCGTGCTCCACAACGACGCGACCCCCTTCGACGTCGATCTGGACGCACTGCGGGATGCCAATGAACGGCTCATCACGGTGCACATCACACCGTGGGGCGAGACCGGCCCGAAGGCCGACTGGAGCGCCACTGACCTCACACTGTTCGCCTCCAGCGGCCAGCTGGCGGTGACCGGTGACAGCGACCGTCCTCCGGTGCGCATCAGCATCCCCCAGGCATGGCTGCATGCCAGCGCGCAAGCCGCCGTCGCAGCCACTGTGGCCCTTGAGCATCGAGCCCGCACCGGCCGCGGCCAGCACGTCGACCTGTCGGCCCAGCAGGCCGTTTGCGAGACAGCGCTGTCGGCCATTCTCTATGC
>JAJDTF010000067.1 GCA_022827265.1 Acidimicrobiia bacterium
GACCGTCACCATGAGCGGCAGCGCCAGCTCGTCGAGGCGTTCCCCCATCAGGGGGGCGCAGATGACGCCCGACGTGTAGCGCACGAAGAAGGCCATCGTCTCGGGTGTGGCGTGCTCGGCCGCCATGATGAGGTCGCCCTCATTCTCACGGTCTTCGTCGTCGACCACCACCACAATCTCGCCGCGGCCGATCGCATCGATCGCATCGGGAATCGCCGCGAACGGCGAGCCCCCTGAAGTGTGTTCGGCTGGGTCGGGGACGGTCATGCCGGGCTCGTTCGTGATCTGCTGGGGGACCATTCTGCCTGTCGGAGCGCTGGGACGGCGAGTGACACCGTGCCGCCGCCGATCTCAGGCCCCTGGCGGGTTCTGCGGCTGGGTCGCGTCGCGCTCGCCGAGCAGGCGTTCGACGTAGCGAGCCAGCACGTCGACTTCGAGGTTGACGAGGTCGCCGGGCTGGGCCGTCCCCATGGTGGTCATCGCCATGGTGTGGGGGATGAGCGCCACTGAGAACTCGCATCCGCCCTCGTCGTCGTCGGTGATGTCGAAACAGGTCAGGCTGATGCCGTTGAGGGTCACCGAGCCCTTCTCCACCAGGTAGCGGCGCAGGCCGCCCTCGGGCGGAACGGCGACGCGCAGGTCAGGGGCGGGATGGGTGATGGTCGCCACCCCGTCGACGTGACCCTGCACGAGGTGCCCGCCGAGCCGGTCGGCGTAGCGCATGCAGCGCTCGAGATTCACGGGGTCGCCCTCCGCCAGCGAACCCAGTGCCGTTCGCTTCCCGGTCTCGGCGCTGACGTCGGCCTCCCACCAGCCGTCCCCCATCTCGACGACGGTCAGGCAGCAGCCGTTCACCGAGATGGAATCGTCGATGGCGGCATCGGACAGCACCAGGGCGGCGTTGAACCGGTAGCGCTCGCCGTTGCGGCCAGCGAAGCTGCCGAGTTCTTCGACGAGACCTGTGTACATCGCCCTTCCTTCCAGGAGAGACGGACTGCCCTGTCTGCCCGGTCTGTTCGTCACAGGCCGGTATCGAACGGTACCGGCGCAAGCTCGCTGGTGCGCCCGCCGGGGCTCGCCGAGCCAGGAGGACGAGCCGGATGGCGCAGCTGCAGCCCCCGGCCAGATCGCGCTCGAATTGCCCCGCGCGTCAGGGGCTGTCCGGCGCAGCCGGGAACATGGTGATGCGGAGGTCTGGGCCGACTCGACCCAGGTCGGCGATCTCGCCGCGCCAGAAATCGTCGATCGACTGTGCGCCGGTGCCTGCCTGCATCGGCAGCCCGTCGTCACCGCCCGCGAGTGCAGGTGCAAGGTAGACGACGTATTCGTCAATCAGGCCATCTCGGTGCAGCTCTCCGGCGATATTGGCACCGCCTTCCACCAGCAGTTCGACGACGCCGTCGTCGGCCAGGCGCGGCACCACAGACCGCAACGCTCCGCTGACTTCGATGCACGGCTGCACCTTGGCCTCCGCCGGTGCCATGCCGAGCACGAAGCGGCGCGGATCGAGCCGGTCAGCGGCCGTGCGTGCGAACGGCACATCGGTTGGGTCGTCACGTGCCTCGCGCATGTCCAGCAGCGGGCGGTGGGGATCGGTGGGCGGAAGCTCGCGAACGGTGAGCGACGGGTCATCGGCGCGAACGGTGCCGGCGCCCACCAGCACGGCGTCGCAGCGTGCGCGCAGCCCATGAGCGTCAGCTCGCGCCTCGGGCGAGGTGATCCACTGCGACGTGCCGTCGGGCGCCGCCGTGCGGCCGTCGAGGGTGGCGGCAAGCTTCAGCACCACCCACGGACGACCTGTCTGGCGCTGGTGCAGGTAGGGGCGCAGCGAAAGCAAGACAGCGTCGGCGGCAACCCCCACGTCGACCTCGATGCGCGCGGCCCGAAGCGCGTCGACTCCGCTTCCGGCCACATGGGGGTCGGGGTCGGTCACTCCGACCACGACCCGGCTGATGCCCGCGGCGATGATCGCGTCGATGCACGGCGCCGTGCGGCCGGTGTGCGAACAAGGCTCCAGCGTGGTGTACAGCGTCGCGCCGGCCGGATCCGCGCCGGCGCTGCGTGCGGCGCCGAGGGCCACGATCTCGGCATGGCGGCCCGGCGGCGGTTCGGTGGCGCCTTCGTAGATCTCGTCGTCGACAGTGACCAGCACCGCGCCCACCCACGGATTGGGCGCAGTGGTGCCGCGCACACCCTCCCCCAGATGCACAGCGCGGTGCATCGCATCCTCGTCTGAGTGAATGGACGCGCCGAGCAGAGGATCTGGCCCCGCTTCGCGCATCATGTCCTCTGACTGCTGCGCGTGACGCGCCGCAGCCTCCGAGATCGCCTGCGCGCTGCCTGAGGGCATTTGTGTGGCACCGCGTCGCCTGCGCCGAGGCATCAGTGCAGCCGTTCGCCCGCCAGCAGCGCCAGAGCGTGGGGCAGCACGTCGGCTACGGCCTCGAAGCACTCCACGCAACCCTTGGTGGATCCGGGTGTGTTCAGCACGATCGCTCGGCCGATGATTCCTGCGACACCTCGGGACAGCCGGCCCAGCGGGTTCACCAGTCGCATGGCCTCGGCCAGGCCGGGTGCTTCGCGCTCGATCACGGCGCGGGTGCCCTCGGGTGTGAGATCTCGCTCGGTGAAGCCAGTGCCGCCAGTCGACACGATCAGCCCTTCGAAGCCAGCTGACATCTCCGCCAGCGCCTCAGCGACGGTGTCGACGCCGTCGGCGACGACTCGACGTTCGACGACCTCGTATCCGGCCGCTGCCAGCGTTTCACCAAGTGCTTCGCCGCTGCGATCCTCGCGGGTCCCCGCCACGACGCCATCCGAGACCGTCAGCACCTTCGCCGCGAGCAGATGATCGGCCTCTGACGCATGAGGCTGGTGGTGCTGATGACGGTGCGCCCCATGATCGGTGGCCATCGCGGCAGGCTACCGACGGCCATTTGAGCGTGACGCTGGCCTCCGGCCAAACCGCCTCTCGGTCCGGCGACTCACGTCGGCTGTTTCACTAGCCTGCGCCTATGGCCTATGCGAGCGACCGCACCTATCTCGATGCCGACAGTCACCTCATGGAGCTGCCGGATTTCCTTCAGTCACATGCTGAGGGGGCCATGGCGGACCGCCTCCCGCAGATCGAATTCTCGAGCGCAGGCGAATCGGTGAACAACTTTGAGGCAGCGGGCGGCAGCCGTTCTCACTCACCAGAGGCAGTGGCCGACCTCGTCGCACTGGGCGACGACCTGATCCGGGGACCGAAGGGGTACCAGGCGCTGGGAGCGTTCAACGCCGCCGAGCGCACCACTGCACTCGACCTGCTGGGCTTCGACCGGCAGTTCGTGTTCGCCACCTTCAGCGCCGGCGTGGTGTTCGACCCCGAGCTCGACCTCGATGTGCGCTACGGGGCCGCCCGTGCGCACAACCGGGGCATGGCCGAGTTCTGCGGCGACGACGACCGCATGATCGGCGTGGCGTTGCTGCCGCTCGACGACCCGCAGATGGCGATCGACGAGATGTCGTTCGCGCTCGAAGCGGGGCTCGGTGCCATGTGGGTGCCGCATCGTCCTGCCGGCGGTCGTTCGCCGGGTCACAACGACCTCGATCCGGTCTGGGCGCAGATGGCCGAAGCTGGCGTGCCGTTCGTGCTGCATGTCGGCGGGAACCCGCTGCAGATCGCACCGGAGTGGATGAACACCGGCCGCCCGACCCCGACCGACTGGCTGGGCGGCGGCGAGAACGTCCGCGGCAAGGACATGGTGGCGCTGCACCATGCGGCCGAGACGTTCGTGGGCGTGATGGTGCTCGACGGCGTGCTGAGCCGGCATCCGAACCTGCGGGGCGGGGTGGTCGAGCTGGGCGCAGCCTGGGTGCCCCAGATGCTGCGCCGGCTGGACGTGACCGTTGAGACCTGGAAGCGCTCCGAGCCCGAGCTGGCAGCGTTCAGCGAGCGGCCGTCAGAGCAGATCACCAGGCAGATGGCCTTTACGCCCTACCCCATCGAGGACGTCGGCGCCATGATCCGCGAATCCAACGAGCACCTGTACATGTTCTCGAGCGACTATCCCCACATCGAGGGGGGTCGGAACCCGCTCGGCCGCTTCAACGCATCGCTCGAAGGCTTCGAGGGCGGGGTGCTCGACCGGTTCTTTGCCGACAACATGGCGGAACTGATCGGCGAACGAGGTCACCAATGACAGCACTCAGCGAAGTGACGCGGGAAGTCGCGTTCGACCTCGACACCGTCCGTGTCGTGCTGCACGTGCTGGCGGTGACCGTGTGGATCGGCGGCCAGATCGTGGTCGGGGCCGTCGTGCCTGTCGTGGGGCGGACGTTCCCGGGCTCGGGCAAGGTTGCGGCGAAGGCCTTCTCACGGGTGGCGTGGCCCGCGTTCGGCATTGCAGTCGTGACCGGGCTGTGGTCGATGCTGGCCATTCCCAGCGAGGAGACGAGCACGGGCTGGTCGATGCTGCTCGGCATCAAGATGCTGCTCGTGCTCATCTCCGGCGTGGGCGCGCTGGTGCATCAGAACGCCGGCGACAACGTGGCCAAGCGGGGCGCCGGGGCCGGCGTGTCGCTGTTATGCGGCCTGACAGCGCTGCTGTTCGGCGTGATGCTCTAGCTCCAGCCCGGCTACAGGAACTCCAGCCCGCCAACGGGCGAGCGCTACCAGACGGCGTCGGCGATCTTGAGCTCGAGGACCTGCTCGTCGCTGTAACCCAGTTCGGCGAGGATCTCGTCGGTGTGCTCGCCGTAGTCCGCGGTGCTGCCACGCACACCGCGGAACTCGTCGACGTCGAACATGGCCGGCGGGCCGATGAAGCCGTCGTCGAAGGTCACGAGGTACTCGTTGGCCAGGATGTCTTCGTTGCTGGCGACGTCTTCGACGCGATTCACCGGCGACACCCATGCACCGGAGCCCCGAATGGCCCGCCACCACCGGTCCGTCGTGTCGGTTCGCATGTGCTCGGCGAACAGCGGCGTGAATTCCTCACGGTTGGCCACCAAGTCCTCGAAGGTGGCGAATCGGGGGTCATCCAGCCACGACTCGATGCCGACAGCGTGGGCCAGCCCCTGCCAGTGCGGGTCCTGCAGGGCGGCGATCGCGATCCAGCCGTCGGCGGTCTCGTACACCGTGAAGAGCGGGTTCCAAGCGCCCGAGACGTCAAAGCGATCCATGCGCTGGCCGACATTCGCGGCGACACCCACGGCCTGGCTGGTGAGCCACAGCAGCGCTTGGGTCTGCGACGTGCCCACCACGCAGCCTCGGCCCGTGCGCGCTCGCTTGATCAGGCCGGCCATGACGCCCGAGGCCATGTTCGTGCCGGTCAGGATGTCGCTCAGCGCGCCCGGCGGGTAGGTCGGCTGGTCCGAATCCGAGATGGCATCCATGAACCCGGCGTGAGCCATGCCGACGGTGTCCTGGCACATGTCGTCGGCGAGTTCGCCCCGCATCCCGAACCCGCCGCCCCGGCAGTACACCAGCCGGGGGTTGATCCCGAGCAGGGTGTCGGGGTCGGCCCCGAAGCGGGCGAGGCCATCGGCTCGCATGTTCGAGACGAACGCATCGGCCTGACCGATCAAGCGCTCGAATACCGGGCGTCCGGCCTCCGATGCGACATCGAGCACCAACGACCGTTTGTTCCGGTTCACCGACCCGTAGAGCCACTCCTGGCCCCGCTCGTCGAACGTCACCCCGAACAGGCTCGTGAAGTTGCGCATGTAGTCGGCCTGGCCGACCTGCTCGATCTTGATGACGTCAGCGCCGAGGGAGGCCAAGGTGAGCCCGCTCGTCGGCCCCTGCACGTACATGGTCATCTCGACAACGCGGATGCCGGCGAGCGGCGCCTCGGCAGCTACATCGGCGGCAAGCTCGGCAGGCGGCTGGACGGCGGGCGCACTGGCAGGCTCGGCAGGCATCGCGGGTGACAGTAGCGCCGGGCTCGCATGCGAATCGCTGCCATCGCGGGACAGGTCGGCCCATGCAGCAGTGATGCATCCGGCGGCAACACTGCCGCGTCCGCGGACCCATGAGCGTCGCGGCGGTGGTTGCGCTTGACTATGGCGGATTGTTTGACGAGCGGACAGTCCTGCGACGAGGGGAATGCGCGATGAGCGAGTCCGAGTACACCTGCTTCGACGTGGAGGTGCGCGATCACGTCGCCCATTTGGTGTTGAAGCGCCCCGAGAAGGCCAACTCGATGATCGTCGAGTTCTGGCAGGAGCTTCCCAGCATCATCGAGGACATCT
>JAJDTF010000064.1 GCA_022827265.1 Acidimicrobiia bacterium
CATCAGCGAATGGCAGGCACAACAAGTCCGCACCTGGAAACCCGCGAAGCTCAACGAACGCGATTTCGAACTGAACGCAAGCGAGGCACGCGCCACCGAGCGGGCAATCGCGGCACTGCGGACCGCTGACCAGTCGGTACCCCACACATGGGAGGCACTGTCGCGGATGCTGCTCCGAAACGAGGGCGTCGCCTCGTCAGCCATCGAGGGGCTCAGGCAACCTCTGGTGTCAGTGCTTGTAGCCGAGCAGACTGACAGCGGCGGCACCGCAGGCTGGGTAGCGGACAACCTCGCTGTGATCGACACGGCCCTCGAATGCGCCGACGTGCCCCTCAGCGTCGACCTGCTGCACTCGTGGCACAAGCGGCTGATGCGCAACAGCGATCTGGACACCGGCCTGATCGGGGTGTTCCGTCCCCGAGTCGGCTGGGTCGGAGGAAGCTCCCCTCTCGACGCTGCATACGTTCCGCCGCCGGCGAGCGACATTCCCGAACTGATGGACGATCTCATCAGATTCGCAAACGACAGCGCCGACTTGGACCCGATATCGCACACAGCGATCCTGCACGCTCAATTCGAAGCGATTCATCCCTACGGCGACGGCAACGGGCGGCTCGGACGAATCCTCGTCAGCAGGAACCTGCGGGCAGCAAGCCTGACATGCCGCTCGACGGTTCCGGTCAGCGTCGCCATCGCACAAGACACGGGCGGCTACCTCTCAGGGCTGTACCGCTACGAGCGAGGCGACGCCGGCTCATGGATCGCCTGGTTCGCCGGAGTCGCTCAAAAGGCCGCAACGCTCACCGATCAGTTCATCGAGAGAACTCGCCGGATCGTCGATGCGTGGCAGGACAATCTGAGCGGTCTGCGCGCTGACAGTGCCGCGCTCGCGCTCGTGCCGATGCTGGTCGCCCACCCGGTGCTCGACGCATCGAAGGCAGCAAGCCTGTTGGACGTCAGCCGAGTCGCAGGAAGAAACGCGCTGCTGTCGCTTGCGAACCGCGGCATCCTTGAACGTGTTGCAGGTCTGTCGCCGGGCGTGGGGCGCAACCGTGATTGGTACGCCGCCACCGACCTGCTCCGAACCTGGTCCAACTGACCGGAACGGCAACCAAGACCCCACTTGCGCGATTACTGAAACGCTCCACGACGTCCCGACCTAGATATCCGTTCTCGTGAGGTGGTGTGCGCGTGATGCGGGCGAGCCGGATATCCGAACGGACGATGCGGCTGCCCGTCTGCGGTTTGCTTTTCGGCTCAGGCTCTAGGTTCTTGCTGCGTGAGTGACGAAGCTTCCCCGGAACCAGATGTGCCGCCGCTGCTGGCCAAGGCCATGACGGCGAAGGAGGCGACGCTGGACGAGGCACGGCCCGAAGCGATAGCCCGACAGCACGCCCGGGGCCGGTGGACCGCCCGGGAGCGCATCGCCGCCCTGTTCGATCCGGGCACATTCGTCGAGTACGGCCAGCTCGCACAGCCCCAGATCCGTTCGCTGGGCGATGCGCCAGCCGACGGCCTCGTCATGGGCGTCGGTCAGGTGGACGGCGTCGCGGTGTGCGCCTTCACCTACGACTACACGGTGATGGGCGGCAGCCAGAGCCCGACCAACCATCGCAAGGTGGACCGGATGATGGAGGTGGCCGAGCGCAACCGCTGGCCGGTCATCTTCTGGTCCGAAGGCGCCGGGGCACGCGCCACCGAGCTGTTCTACGACAGCGGCACCGCTACCACGTTCATCCAGCTCGCACGGCTCTCCGGCTTGGTGCCGATCGTCACGATCCTGTCGGGGCCGAGCTTCGCCGGCCAAGCCAACATCGCCGGCACCTCAGATGTGGTCATTGCGACCCAGGACTCCACGCTGGGCCTCTCGGGGCCGCCGCTCGTGAGGTCCGCGACCGGCGAGGACTTGACCCCCGAAGAACTCGGCCCCATGTCAATGCACGAGCGGGTGGGAACCATCGAGTTGGTCGTCGAGGACGAGACAGCGGCACTGCAGACCGCTCGCCAGTACCTGTCGTACTTCACCGACGTGGCGACTCCCCCGCCGCCGGTCGCCGCGGATCAAGCCCCGTTGCGCACCATGGTGCCCGAGAACCCTCGGCGTGCGTATGACGTGCGCAAGATCGTGGAGATCCTGGCCGACGAAGGGTCGGTTCTGGAGCTGCGACCGAAGTTCGGCCGGTGCCTGTCGACGTCGCTGTGCCGGATCGAGGGGCACCCCATCGGCGTGCTTGCGAACAACCCGATGTTCGGTGCCGGCGCGATCGACGCCGAGGGCTCGGCCAAATTCTCGCGCCACGTCGAGCTGTGCAATGCCTACGACCTGCCGCTGCTGTTCCTGTGCGACACGCCGGGATTCATGATCGGGACGGCTGCGGAGAAGTCGGCCCTCGTGCGTCACAGCGCCCGCACCCTGGTGGCGCTCAGCGCTGCCGACGTGCCGATCCTCAGCGTGATCCTGCGCAAGGCATACGGCCTCGGCTACTACGCGATGGGCTCCGATGCGCTCGACCCTGACCTATACGTCGGCTGGCCGACCGCCGAATTCGGCGGCATGGGCCTCGAAGGCGCGGTGAACATCGTGTTCCGCGACGAGCTCGAGGCTGCGCCCGACGACGCAACGGAACGCGAGATCCGAGATCGGCGCGTCGCGGAGTGGAAGGAGCGCAATACGGGCCTGGAGTTCGCCCGGTCGTTCCTGCTCGACGACATCATCGACCCGGCCGAGACGCGAGGCATCGTCGCCCGACTCCTGGCGACGCTGCCCTCGCCGCAGCCGCGCCAAGGCCGCAAGCACCCGATCGATCCCTGGTAGCGGCGCACAGCCGGCGAGCACCCGATCGACCTCTGGCAGCAGCGCCCAATGGACGCGCTACTGCTGCTGTTGCTGGGCTGCTTGCTGCTGGGCGCCCGTGTCGGTCGCCGGAGGGCTGACCGCCACGCGGGCCTGGCGGCGGATCGGCTCGGTGACCATGGAGACCGGCGCTGTGGGCTGGGCGATGATCACCTCGGCGTCGACCTTGGCGTCAGCCGTTCCGTTGAACACACCGCGCACCGGTGGGACGTCGTTGTAGTCGCGGCCGTGGCCGATCACCACATGCCGCTCGCTCACTGATCCGCCGTTGGTGGGATCGAGCGCATGCCAGCCGTAGCCGGGCACCGCGGCTTCGATCCACGCGTGCGTCTGCACCGAGATTGCCGTCGGGCTTGCAGCCGGCGCGCGCTCGGGAGCGAACACGTCCTCGCCTACAGGCCCGTGGCTGTTCCCGTCAGTACCGGCACCGCTGCCAGATGCGCCGTCGCCAGCTGCAGGTGCACTGTCACCGGGGCCCTCGTCGAGCCGTGTCTCATCGAGCGCGAACAGGTAGCCGGAGACGTAGCGAGCGGGAATGCCGATGCAGCGAAGCATGCCCACGGCCAGATGGGCGAAGTCCTGGCAGACCCCTCGGCCGCCGTCGATCAGCTCTTCGAGTGTCACGCCGATGGCGGTGGAGCCGCGCTCGTAGCTGAGCACCGTGGGCACCGCTTGGGCCACGGCCTGCACGCGCTCGCATACGTCATCGGAGGCGCCGCGGACGGCCCATGAGGCCACTTCGTCGACCAGCTCGCCCCACTGCACATGCTGGGATGGCGCGAGGTATTCGACGTGCTCGTTGACGAACTGCTGATCGCCCAGCCGCTCGCAGCTCACTGCCGCCGGGGCGCCGTCGGTCGGTGTGGTCTCCACGGAAGCCTCGGCCACCACCAGCAGATCGTCGTGCGATGCACGCATGCCCAGGTGGTCGACGGTCGTGCCGAAGTAGTCGCGTGTCTGCAGCACGCGGGTCGCCGGCGTGGTGGTCAGCCGGTACGACAGCACCTGCTGACGCAGGTCGTCACGAGGCCGCACGCGGATCTCGTTCTGCGATTCCGAGACGGGCTCGGCGTAGGTGAAGTGCAACCGGTAGGCGATGTCGAGTCTCATTGCGGCCTGCCGTTCCCGTCTCCAGGTCGCACGAACTGCGCATGCACTTCGGCGAAACTCGATCTCGCCACCGTGCTGGCGTGCACATCGGCAGCTAGCTCGGCCAGCGCCGAGCCCAGGTACGCCAGCTCAGCCTCGGGTTGGGCCAGCAGCTCGTCGAGCTCGCCGTACTCCAAGTGCGCCCGCAGTGCTCCGGCGCGCCGGCGGGGTGTGGCGACAGCCCCCGCGGCCGCGGCGAGATCTTCCAAGCGCAGCTCCACCCGTCCGAGGCACCACAGCACCGAGCGGGGCATCTGCTCGTGCTGCAAGAGGAATTTCGCGACTGCATGCCACTGCGGCGAGTGCCCCAGCTCGCGCCGTGCGGCCTGCAGCGAATGCGTGAACGCCAGCAGACGGTTGCCGTCAAAGACGTCGGCCCCGGTGCCCAGACCTGATTTCAGCAGTTCGACAGTCAGGATCGACCGTTCGAGCAGCCGGCCCGCCTCCATGAACGCGTACCCCTCGTCGCGGCTCATCGACTCGGTCATGACGCCGCTGAGCGAGCGACACCCGCGCCGGGCCGTGATCACCGACATGCGCGACACCTCGCCGCCGGTCTGCTCCCGAGCGGCAGCGCCGACCGACTTGGCGCTCTGCATGAGGATGTGGAGGCTGTTGGCCTCCTCCCAGAGCTCCACCGGGATGCGGTCGCGCACGATGCGCAGGTTCTCCCGCACCGCCTCCACAGACGACACCACCGAACCCGGATGCGAGTCGTCAGAGACCAGAAAATCCATGACGGCATACGGGCCGGTGCCGACCTGGGCCGCCACGAACGCGTCCTGCAGCCCGAGCGCCTGCACCAGCCGGCGCGAGGCCAGACGCGCCTCGGTGGCCTGGCGGTGCATGACCGCGTTGGTCTCCACCGACACGCAGCGGGCGATGGTGTCCGCCCGCTCCAGGTAGCGACCGGCCCACAGCAGCGAATCGGCGTGGCGGGCGAGGATCATCGTCCCGTCCCCGGCGATGCCGGGCTGTGTGAGCCGGCCTGCGTCTGACCCTGCGGGGCGAGCACCCACGTGTCCTTGGAACCGCCGCCCTGCGAGGAGTTCACGATCAGCGAGCCCTTGCGCATTGCGACCCGCGTCAGACCGCCGGGAAACACCTGCGTGCGCTCCCCGGTGATCACAAAGGGCCGCAGGTCGAGGTGGCGCGGTTCGAGCGCGTCGTCGCACATGGATGCCAGCGTCGACAGCTCCACCACCTCCTGGACCACCCAGTTGCGCGGGTCTGCCTCGATCTCGGCCCGTGCGTTCGCCAGCTCCTCGTCGGTGGCGTTGCGCCCGATGACGATGCCGTAGCCACCCGACTCGCCCACCGGCTTGATGACCAGCTCGTCGAGACGGTCGAAGGCCGCCGCGCGCTGATCGGGCTCCCACATCACGTAGGTCTCGACGTTGGGCAGGATCGGCTCCTCGCCGAGGTAGTAGCGGATCAGGTCGGTCACGTAGGGGTGGATGGCCTTGTCGTCGGCCACGCCGTTGCCGACGGCGTTGCACACGGTCACCGTGCCCGCACGCATGGCGCCGAGCAGCCCGGGCACGCCCAGCGTCGAGTCGGGTCGGAACGACACCGGGTCGAGGAAGGTGTCGTCGATGCGCCGGTAGATCACATCAACCGGAACGAGGCCCTCGATGGTGCGCAAGTACACGACATGCTCGTCCACGACCAGGTCTGGGCCTTCCACCAGCTCCACGCCCATCTCCCGGGCCAGGAACGCGTGCTCGAAGTACGCCGAGTTGTAGATGCCCGGGGTGAGGATCACGATGAGCGGCTTGTCGCCCGCCCCTGTGGGCGCCACCGACTCGAGCGCCGTGCGCAGCATCCGGCCGTACTGGCCGACGGGTTCCACGGTGTGGTCTTCCCAGACACGGGGGAACGCTCGGGTCATCGCCGCCCGGTTCTCGATGACGTAGCTGATCCCGCTCGGGTTGCGCAGGTTGTCTTCGAGCACCCGGTACTGGCCCTCGGCGTCGCGCACCAGGTCGATGCCGGCAATGACGCAGTGGGCGTCGTGCGGCACGCTCACGCCGAACGCATTGCGCTCGAAGCCGTCCGACGACTGCACCAGCCACGCGGGCACGACGCCGTCGGCCATCGCCGCCCCCTCGCCGGTGTAGATGTCGGCCAGGAACCGGTTCAGGGCCGTGACCCGCTGGGCCAGGCCGCGCTCGATCTCCTGCCACTCGGTCGCGGCAATGAGCCGGGGGAACAGGTCCATCGGCCACGTCCGCTCGGTGCCCTGCGAATCGCCGTACACCGTGAACGTGATGCCCTGGCGGCGGAACTCCTCCTCGATGATGCCCTCGCGGCGCCGCAGCTCGGCCGCGTCGAAGTTGGAGAAGCGCTCCACGATGGCGGCATAGAGCGGCCGGACGTTGCCGTCACGGTCGAACGCCTCGTCGTAGGCGAGCAACTCGGCGTCAGGCTTCCGCAGTTCCGCCATGGCCCCTTTGATAGCGCGTCACGGCGCCCGCCCGCGTCATCGACGCGTGACGTGCCAGGCCCTAGCGGGCCTGTCAGACGCTCCCTTGTCAAGTAATGGGGCGGGGCCGTCGTGTAACGCCCGTGACAGTCGATGATCACGTCGGCCTCCGAGCGGCGACCGTAGCCTCCGGGTGCTAGCTGTGTGCCCTTCGGCGGCGGGATTGGAACGACACCATGGCGGGTTCGACAACGGCTGACACCATCACGATCGAGGCGAATGGGCTTCGCTTCACTGCGGATGTAGCGGGGCCTGCTGACGGCGAGTTGGTGCTGCTGTTGCATGGCTTCCCCCAGACCCGGCATACCTGGCGTGTCGAATTGCCGGCACTGGCGGCGGCCGGGTTCCGGGCGTGTGCTCCCGACCAGCGCGGCTACTCGGCGGGTGCACGGCCCGAGGGAATCGACAGCTACCGCACTGAACTGTTGGTGGCCGATGCGCTCGCGATTGCGGACAGCTTCGGCGCAGAGCAATTCCACATGGTCGGACATGACTGGGGTGGTGCACTGGCGTGGTTCATCGCAGCGCACCACGCTGAGCGCGTAAATTCGCTGAGCGTCATCTCGCGACCCCACCCTGCGGCATTCGTTGCGGCGATGCGCGACGACCCCGATCAGCCGCATCGCTCCCGGCACCACCCTGCGTTCCAGAAGCCCGAGGCAACCGACAACCTGCTCGCCGACAATGCAGCCCGCCTGCGACGCGCGATGGCTCACGGCGCGGTGCCCGACGCCGACATCGACGCCTACCTGGCCACGCTGGGCGAACGCGACGCCCTCGATGCAGCCGTGAACTGGTACCGAGCCATGGGGCGCTCACAGTTCCAACCGGCCGAGACGCCCCCGGTGAGCGTGCCGACGATGTTCGTGTGGGGGAACCAGGACGCCACGGTGGGCCGCATGGCAGCCGAGAACACCGCCGAATTCGTGACCGGCCCGTATTGCTTCGCCGAGCTGGGGGGCATCAATCACTTCGTCACCGACGAAGCGCCCGGAGCGTTCACCGGATTGCTGCTGGCCCACCTCGCCGAGCACGGCGGCACCACGGCACGGCAACCTGCGTCGAAGGGGTGGGCGATACTGGACTCGAACCAGTGACCTCTGCCGTGTGAAGGCAGCGCTCTAACCATCTGAGCCAATCGCCCGCGGGGCGACGATGATAGGGCCTGCCGGCGCCGTCAGGCGCACCCGGGTTCCCACGGCAGCGCCGAGACTGGAGGTCCAGTGAGCGCCGACGATTACCACACCGCACCGGATCAGCTCTCGCCACCGCCGCCGGGCTGCCCGGTGCACGACAGCTGGTCGCCGCTCAACGAGGAGTACTTGGCCGATCCCTACCCGATCGCCGCCAAGCTGCGCGAAGACCACCCGGTGTTCTACGCCGCCGAGATGGGCCACGTCGTGGTGACCCGCATGGAGGACATCGCGGCGGTGTTCATGGATCCCGACACGTATGCCTCGTCCAACGTGCAAGACCCCATCTTCCCCCTCGCGCCCGAAGCGGCCGAGGTGCTCTCCGCGTCCGACTACGACCCCCAGGCAGTCATGTCGAACCGGGCCGAGCCCGACCACGGGCGCATCCGCGTGCACACCCGCGGCGGATTCTCAGTGCGTCGGCTGCGCACGCTCGAGGACTACATGGCATCACGGGCCACCGAGCTGATCGAGAACATGCTCGCCGGCCCCAAGCCAGCCGACTACGTCAAGGCCGTCGCGTTCCCGCTGCCGGCGGAGATCGTGTTCCGTTTCATCGGCTTCCCGCCCGAAGACGACCTGATGCTCAAGTCGTGGTGCGTCAACCGCAAGGCGTTCGCCTGGGGCAAGCCCACGGCTGCTGAGCAGGCCCACATGGCGGAGGGGATGCTGGCCTACTGGCGCTACTGCCGTGAATTCGTGGCCGAACGCCATCGCAACCGCACCGACGACTTCTGCTCGGAGCTGCTCGACGCACACGATGCCGACCCCGATCCCGAGGGCGGCACCGGACTCAGCTACCGGGAGGTCGAATCGGTCATCTACGGGATCTCCTTCGCCGGGCACGACCCGGTCACGAACCTGCTGTGCAACACGCTTCGCTGCCTGCTCCCGCGCCGCGACCAGTGGGAGAGCCTGTGCGCCGACCCGTCGCTGATCCCCACTGCGGTCGAGGAGACGCTGCGATTCGATTCCAGCCAGGTGGCCTGGCGCCGGGTGACCACGCGCGACACCGAGCTCGGCGGGGTGCAGCTGCCCGAAGGAACACGGGTGTTCCTGAACTTCGCTGCAGCGAACCGCGAACCGTGCGCATTCGCCGAGACCGACCGGTTCGACGTCGACTCCTACGACATCGCCCGGCCCGATCCCCACGGCCACATCAGCTTCGGCAAGGGCATCCACTTCTGCCTCGGGGCCAACCTGGCCCGCATGGAGGCCCGCATTGCGCTGGAGATCCTGACCCAGCGGGTGCCGTCGCTGCGGCTGCCGCCACAGGACTACCGGACCTTCCCGAACATCACCTTCAGAGGCCCCGAGGAGCTCTGGCTCGACTGGGACTGACTCTGGTCGGCCTCGGCCAGAGCCCGGAACCAACTCAGCCCGACCACACGCCGGCAGGCACGTACACCGTGCCGGACATGATCTTGCGGGCCGTGCGCGTGACGCCGCCAGAGAGGATCCGTACGTCGCCGTCACGCCGATCCGTGCAAAGCGCGACCTCCAGCGAGCCGCTCGGGTGCTCAATGGTCACGTCGCGTTGCCCGTCGCCGTCACGTCGAACGTCGCCCGCTGTCCAGCCAGCCGACTCCCGCGCGGGCGACGCGGCATCTGTGCCCGAGGCCCTCGGGGCCGCCTCTGGGCCGTTGACCAGCGATGCGACCACCGTGCCTGGCACCGCTGTGGCCGCCGCTACGCAGATGCCGCCTGAGACTGCGTGGGCGGGGTGGCACTGGGTAGGCGTGAAGTAGCGAGACGTGATCGTGCCGCCCTCGCTAGCGGCCGAGAGCAGACCGAACTTGGGCACGACGCTGCGGGACACATCGCCGAGGCCCATGCGCTGACCCGCCTCCAGGCGGATGGCCTCCATCGTGGCCATGAACTCGGCGTCGCCGTCCAGCTCAGGCGGCGCCTCGTGGCCGGTCCGGCCCAAGTCGGCAGCACGCACCAGCACCATCGGCATGGCCACGTCGATCAGCGTGGCCTCGACCTCGACGCCACCGGCCGTGATCACCTCGCTCACGCAGCCGGTCGGCAGCATCGAGCCGGTCACCGACCCCTCGATGCCCCGGAACCGCAAGTCAACGGGCGCGGCCGTGCCGTCCACCCCGTCAATGGCGTAGCCGCCGTCATAGGTCAGCTCGCCGCTGGGCGTACGGCAGACGACATCGATGAAGCTGCCGGTATTGACGTTGCGCACCACCAGCGACGTCGTCGGATCGGCAGCCTGCACCAGCCCCGTCTCGATCGCGAACGGGCCGACGCCGACCAGCATGTTCCCGCACGTGGGCTTGGTGTCCACCGTGCCCCAGACCGGGTCGATCTGAGCGAACAGGTAGTCCACATCGGCGTCGGGATGTGCCGACGGGCCGACCACCGCAACCTTGCTGGTGACCGTGGTGCCGCCGCCCAGCCCGTCGATCTGGCAACCGGTCGGGCTGCCCATGACCGCGGCCAGCACCGCATCACGCAGCGCCGCATCGTCAGGCAGGTCCCCAGCAGCAAAGAACGGCCCCCGCGACGTGCCGCCACGCATCAGCACACAGGGGATCGAACGCTGCCCGACGGCGAAGCTCGACGCCATGGCGTCAACCGACCTTGGGCGCCACCTCGATCTCGACGGCGGACGAGATCAGCTCGGGAATCTCGTCGCCGTCCTCGATCATCGACTCAAGATGGAACTCCATCGCCTCGCGCATCAGCCGAACGGTTTCATCGCGCGTGGCCCCGGCGGCAATACAGCCAGGGAGGTCCGGTGCGTATGCGCCATAGCCCGTACGAGACCGTTCGAGGATCACCGTGTAGTTCAAGGTGTCGGTGATGATGGCGTCGCTCATGCTGAGGGTCTCCCTGAGATTCCAGCCTGCCTCATGATGTTCTTCCACGTGCCTGGCGGCACTTCCACTCCATAGTTGCCCGCAATCGTCACCTTACCGGGCTTGTCGGGATGCAAAAAGTGACGATGGCTGCCACGAATGTTCTTGAGACGCCAACCGTCGTCTGTGACCAGTCGAATCGCTTCTCGCACCGTCGGCACGCCATTGAATCTACTGTGTCAGTCAATTTCCGTATATTTCATTTTACTATGCGCCTTCAAGAGGTCGCCATAGAACTGAGGCGGGCTCGGAAGCGGAGGAGGTCGCTGCTTGGGCCCCGCACCGGCTGGCCGCCAGCGCCCATACTGGGCACTCCTGGATTCTCCGCAACGACGAGGCGACCTGACATGAAGCTTGCAACCGGTGTCGGCTACTGGGCGGCTGGCCCGCCGCCTGATGCGTTGGAAACGCTGCAACTCGCCGAGCAGCTAGGCTTTCATTCGTTCTGGACCGCGGAGGCCTACGGCTCAGATGCCCTGACGCCGCTGGCGTGGTGGGGCAGCCACACCGAGCGCATCGGGCTGGGCACCGGCATCATCCAGATCTCTGCACGCACGCCGGCCGCCGTGGGCATGGCGGCGATCACGATGGATCACCTCAGCGGCGGCAGGTTCATCCTGGGCCTCGGCGTGAGCGGACCGCAGGTGGTCGAAGGCTGGTACGGCCAGCCCTATCCCCGCCCGCTGGCCCGCACCCGGGAGTACATCGAGATCGTCCGGGCGATCCTCGAACGCGACAAGCCGGTGAGCTTCAGCGGCGACCACTACCAGATGCCCTACCCGGGCGGCATGGGCCTCGGCAAGCCGCTGAAGTCCACCGTGCACCCGCTGCGAGCTGACGTGCCGATCTATCTCGGCGCAGAAGGCCCCCGCAATGTGGCCTTGGCAGGCGAGCTGTGCGAGGGCTGGCTGCCGCTGTTCTTCGCCCCCAAGGACAACCAGTTCTACGCGGATGCGCTGAATACCGGCTTCGCCGCGGCGGGCAAGCCGCTGATCGGCGGCGACGGGCGGATCCCCGACGATGCCGATTTCGAGGTGGTGTGCCCGATCAGCGTGGTGCCCGACGACGACATCGAGCGTGCGGCCAACCGCATCCGCCCCATGCTGGCGCTGTACATGGGCGGGATGGGCGCCCGCGACGCCAATTTCCACTACGACGTGTTCTGCCGGATGGGCTACCAGCACGTGGCCGACGAGGTGCAGGACATGTACCTCACCGGCCACAAGCAGGAGGCAGCGGCGACCATCCCGATCGAGCTGGTCGAGGAGGTCGCGCTGATCGGCCCGATGGACAAGATCGCGGCAGACCTGCGGCGCTGGGACGACACCGTGGTGACCGTGCTGCAGCTCTCGGGCCCGCCGACGCTGCTGGCAGCCATGGCCGAACTAGTCGCGAACTGAGCGGGCCGCACAGTCCCCGACACTGAACTGCACGAGGCGCTGATCGAAAGGCAACCGAACATGGACCTGACAGGAAAACTGGCCGTTGTCACCGGGGGTTCCGGCGACATCGGGCGTGCTATCTGCGAAGCGCTGGCTGCGGCCGGCTCTGACGTGATCGTGACCTACGTAGGGGATCAGGAACGCGCCGAAGCCAGCGCCGGGCTGGTGCGCGACGCCGGCCGGCAGGCCAGCATCGTGCAGCTCGACCAGCGCGACGAGGCATCGATCGATGCAGCCGCCGCGGCGATCTTCGAGCACGGGCGCTGCGATGTGCTGGTCAACAACGCGGCATGGAACATCGGCATCCCGTTCAGAAACCTCGAGACACTCGACTCGGCGACATGGGACCGGGTGCAGGAGACCAACCTGCGCGGCCCGTACCTGCTGACACGGGCGCTGGCTGAGCTGCTGGCTGCCGACGGCGGCGGGCGTGTCGTCAACATCGCCTCGGTGGGCGGTCTGTTCCCCGGCTCGAGCAGCATCGCCTACAGCTGCTCCAAGGCGGCCCTCATCCATCTCACCCACTGCCTGGCCGTGGCCATGTCGCCTTCGGTCACGGTGAACTGCGTGGCGCCGGGCCTGGTGGAAGGCACACGCATGGCGGCCCGCCTGCCCGACGAGATCTCCGAAGGGGCTCGTCGTGCGTCGCTGCTCGGCCAGGTAGGCAGCCCGATCGACATCGCCAACGCCACGGTGATGCTGTGCGAGGCCGAATCGATCACCGGCCAGACCGTGGTGGTCGATGGCGGCAACCCGGCCGCCATGAACTTCGGCTGAGCTGCCTGCGCCGCCCCGGCTACTCCGCCGCCCACACCATCGACGGGAGATCGTCATGGCCGCAGCCGCCAACGGCGCTCCGGCGCAGCCGAATGTGCTGTTCATCATCACCGACCAGCAGCGCGCCGACCACACCGGCTTCGGCGGCAACGAGGTGGTGCGCACGCCCAACCTCGATGCGCTGGCGGACCGGGGAATGGTGTTCGACAACGCTTGGGTGGCCAACCCGGTGTGCATGCCGAACCGGTCCACGATCATGACCGGGCGCATGCCCAGCGCGCACGGCGTGGTCTTCAACGACCGATCGCTGGAGCCGGGCGCCAACACCCACGTCCGGCAGTTCCGGGCAGCGGGCTACCGCACCGCGCTCATCGGCAAGTCGCACCTGCAGCACGGCATGTCGCGCAACGCTGTGTTCCCGTCAGGCGCGCCCGCCGGTGCAGTCGACGACTACTGGCCGGCGGGCTGGGACACGCTCGAAGATGCCGAGCGCTACCTGAACGGAGCACCCGAATTCCCCGACAGCTTCTACGGATTCGAACACGTCGAGCTGGCCATCGACCACGGCGCACGCGTCAGCGGTCATCACCTGCTGTGGGCGCTCGATCGCGGCGGCCGCCTCGAAGACCTCATGGTGCCGATGACCGCAGAGTCGCCGGCGCGGCGTCGCTCGGAACGCTGGTGGCAGGTGTACGAACCGCCCTACGGTCCGGAATTCCACTCCACCACGTTCGTGACCGAGCGCACCATCGCCTTCATCGAAGACGCAGCCACCCGAGGCGCTCCGTGGCTGGCCTGGGCCTCCTTTCCCGACCCGCACCACCCGATGACGCCGCCGGGCGAGTGGTTCGACCGCCACCGGCCCGACGACATGGAAGTGCCCGTTTCGGTCGACGACACACTGGAGGGCGCACCTCGATATGTGCAGCGCATCAGCCAGCTGCACCCCAGCAGCCAGCGCGGCTGGGTCACACCGTGCGGTGTGGCCGGCGACCATCAGATGCTGCGGGAGGCACTGGCGGCCACCTACGGGATGATCGAGATGATCGACCACGGCATCGGCCAGATCCTGGCTGCGCTCGACCGGCTCGGCCAGGCCGGCAACACCATCATCGTGTTCACCAGCGATCACGGCGACATGATGGGCGACCACGGGCTGATGCTGAAGGGCTTCTTGCACTACCGCGGCACCCTTGCAGTCCCGTACGTCATCGTCGATCCGCGGCGCTCGCCGGGCCGCACCGATGCGTTGGCCGGCAGCATCGACCTGGGGCCGACGCTGCTGGAGCTTGCCGAAGTGCCCGGCTACGACGGCATCGGCGGCCGCAGCCTCGTGCCCATCCTGGACGACCCGGCGGCATCCGTGCGCGACGAGGTGCTCATCGAAGACGACTTCCCCGGCGCGCTCACCATGAATGTCCTGACCCCGGTCAAGACCCGCACGCTCGTCACCGCGGATCTGCGCCTCACTCGCCACAGCGACGGCTCCGAGCAGCTCTTCGACGCAGCGGCCGATCCCGACGAGGTAGCCCCGCTCGGCCGCAGCGACCCTGCCCGTCGTGCCGAGATGTACGAACGCATGGCTGCTGCCCTGATCGAAGCTGATGACATCGCCCGCGGCATGCCCCTGCACCCGCCTTCCGTCTCGCCCAACGGGAGCGGATCCTCCTTTCGGGCCTAGCCTGCTTCGCCATGCCGACCGACATCCTCGTCATGGACCACGTCGCGGTGGTCAGCGACCGTGCCTGGGACAACGTGATCCGCTACGGCCGCGACTTGGGCGGTCGCTGGATCGGCGGCCCCGACAACGATCCCGCCTCACAAGCCGGTGACGACTTCTACTTCTGCCAGGTGTCGTTCGACAGCGGTGCGAGGGTCGAGATCCTCGAGCCGATCGAGCATCCCGGCAGTGACTTCCTGCGGCGTTTCCTGGCCCGCAACGGCCCTGGTCCGCACCACTTCACGTTCAAGACGCCCGACTTCGCCGACACCGTCGGGGCGCTCGGCGACGCCGGTTACAACGTGATCGGGGTCAACGAAGAGAACCCGAACTGGAAGGAAGCGTTCCTGCATCCCAAGGACAGCTGGGGCATCGTCATCCAGATCGCGTGGGACGGCGGCGGGGGCTGGGACGATGCGCCGCCGCTGCCGCCGACGCGCCACGAACGATTCACGTCGCTGGCGACGGTGGTCCACCTGGTGGCCGACGTGCAGGCTGCCGCCGCGCTGTTCGGCGGGCCGCTCGGCATGGAGCAGACCGACGAGTGGAAGGATCCCAACGTCGGGGCCGGGGTCGACCTGCGCTCGGGTCCGTGGAACCTCAA
The DNA here is from genome assembly GCA_022827265.1 of Acidimicrobiia bacterium. Lineage (GTDB taxonomy): Bacteria > Actinomycetota > Acidimicrobiia > Acidimicrobiales > Poriferisodalaceae > Poriferisodalis. The sequence goes on from JAJDTF010000064.1 coordinate 15,098, forward strand.
ACTCATCCAGCCGACCGACGCCAACTTGGCCCACTGGATGGGCAACCGGCCCGGCCGCCTGCAGCTCTTGCACTTCGAGCTCGACGATCCTGGCCTCGTTCCCGACGCACAACGGGTCGGCGTCTGCGGGGGCGGCGAGCAGCAGGACGCGATGTTCATCGTGCCGCCCGAGCACAACCTGGGCGTGCGCCTGATGCTCACCGAGCACGACTGACAGCCGCTACTCCGCAGCAGGCGGCTCCCAGCGGTCTACTGGCACCAGGCAGAGGCGGCGGCCAGCGATCGGGGCTGGGTGGGCGGTGGCCTCAGGATGACGGCAGCGGTCGCTCGCGGACGCTGTGATGATCTCATCAAGCACGCCGTCGGTCTGCGGCCAGTCGCACCCCACCGTGAACAGCGTGCCATCGGGATCAAACCAGAAGCACTCCCCCACCTCGAGCGCCGCAACCCTGGATCGATCGACGTTGTCGCTGGCGGTCATGTAGGCGCTGGCCACGAAGATCACCAGGCCCACCACAGCGATCGCCAGCCACGGCAGCACCCGCACCACCATCGCCGCACTGCGGTGGCTGACCACGAAACCGCCTGGGCCGCCTGGCTCAACCGTGGCGCCGCTGCGTTCGTGAGCCCACGGATCACCGAGATCAGGCTCATGCGGCTCGGTTCCCGTGCGCGATGTCGGCCGGGCAGTGGGCGCCGCTCCGGCGGCATGGTCACCAGCGGCGGCGCCTGTTGGCCGACTGCGGGCCTCCAGCTCGGCTCGCTCGGCGTCGTAGGAGCGGCGCGTTTCGGCGGAACCGAGCACGCGCCACGCTTCGTTCACGGACCGCATCCGGCTGTCGGAACGCTCGCTCTGGGCCTCTGTGACATCACCACGCTGATCGGGATGATTGGCCCGCGCCGCTCGGATCCACGCTCGCCGTATCGCGGCGGTGTCGGCGTCCGGGCGTACACCCAGCGTCGCGTAATGATCGGGCAGTTGGGCCACTGGTGGCCTCCTACCGGTGACGCTACTGCTGGCCGTCGAGCGCTACGCCGCTGCTCGGGATCCCTGTGCCCGTCCGCCGACCCGGCCTCGCGACAACCCCGTTCGCTAACGTCGCGTCCCGTTCACCCCGCAGTTCCCGACCACGAGGTCGCATCGCCATGACGAACAGCCAGATCGATCCCCGCACCCCCGTTCTTGTGGGCGCAGGACAGTTCAAGCAGCGCCCCGAGGTTCCTGTCGACGCGCTCGAACCGGTCGCCATGATGGCCGAGGCACTGGCCGCGGCTGCACAAGATGCTGGTGCACCGGGACTGAACAGCCGAGCCACCCACACCTGGGTCGTGAAGGGCGCCTGGCCGTATTCGGACCCGGCCGCACTGCTCAACGAACGCTTCGGGGCCACCGGCAAGACCGGGCTCTCCACCGACGGCGGCAACACACCGCAATCGCTGGTGAATGAAGCCTGCCAACGCATCAGCGCCGGCGAAGCCGACATCGTGCTGATCGCCGGAGCGGAAGGCATCTGGAGCCGGCGTCGAGCGCGTCGCGCAGACCAGCGCATTCCCTACACCGACCAGACCGATGTGCTGCCAGACGAGTATCTCGGCAAAGACGTCGTGATGAACAACAAGGTGGAGACCGAACGCGGACTGAGGGACCCGATCTGCCTCTACCCGGTCTTCGAGTCGGCCTTCCGGGCGTCGCGCGGCGAGTCGATGGACGCCCACCGCGACCGCGTGGCCGCGATGTGGGAGAAGTTCAACCAGGCAGCGGTGGCCAACCCGTACTCATGGGTGCGAACGCCGATGACGGCAGACGAGATCCGCAATCCGAGCCCCAGCAACCGGCTCGTCGGCTTCCCCTACACGAAGTCGATGAACTCCAACTGGGATCTCGACTTGGCCGCCGCGCTCATCGTGTGCTCCGCCGGGGCGGCGACTGCCGCAGGTGTGCCCACCGACCGCTGGGTATTCCCCCATGCCGGCACGGACGGGCGCGACACCGACTTCGTGTCCAACCGGGGCGATCTGCACAGCTCGCCCGCCATCCGGGTGGCGGGCCGGCGGTCGATGGAGCTGGCCGGCGTAGACGTCGACGACATCGACTACGTCGACCTGTACTCGTGCTTCCCCTCCGCGGTGCAGATCTCTGCCACCGAGCTCGGCCTCGGACTCGAGCGCGACCTGACGCTCACGGGCGGGCTCACCTTCGCCGGCGGGCCGCTCAACAACTACGTCACCCACTCCATCGCCACGATGGCCAACACGCTGCGCGAGAACCCGGGCAGCATCGGGCTCTGCTCGGCGAACGGCGGCTACCTCACCAAGCACGCGTTCGGCATCTACTCGACCTCGCCGCCCGCCGACGGCTTCCGCCATGAAGACTGCCAACACGAGATCGACCAGTTCCCGTCAGTCGAGTTGGATGCTGCATACAGCGGCGACGCCACCGTCGAGGCCTACACCGTGATGCACGGCCGGGAGGCGCCCGAAGTGGCCCTAGCAGCGGTGCGGACGCCGAACGGGAGGCAGTGGGCCCGCAGCACCGACCCGTCGCTCATGGAGGAGATGACGCAGACCGAGTTCATCGGTACCGATGTGATCGTCAGCGACGCCTTCGAGTTCGCCCCGGCGTAAGGAGCCGCGCCGCCAGGCGTCCACAGGGCGCCTGCCCGATGCTCACATGTTGTCCACAGGCCGGGCCCGCAGAGTGCGGCGAGCTGCGGCGACTTCGCTGCCCCCTTGTGGACAGGGACGCCGATTGCGTACTCTCACGGACGCAGGGTGCTTCGCCCCACGGTGCCTTGCATTGACCGCACAGGGGCTTGAGCCGTCATGTCCGCCGCCAACGGCGCCCGATCATCCCAGCGCTATCTCAATCGAGAATTGTCGTGGCTGGACTTCAACTATCGCGTCCTGGCACTCGCGCATGACCGAGAACTTCCGCTGCTTGAGCGCATCAGGTTCGTGGCCATCCATGCGTCGAATCTCGACGAGTTCTTCCAGGTGCGGGTGCCCACGGTGCTCGATTCCATCGAAGCCGGGGTGCGCCAGGCCGGCGCGGACGGCCTGACCCCGCGAGCACAGCTCAAGGGGATCCGGACGGCCGCGGCCGAGCAGCTCCACGACGCCTCGTCGTTGTTCGAAGACGAGCTGCGACCGGCGCTCGCTGCCGAAGGGATCTCGTTCATCGAGCCCGATGAACTCGATGCTGCCGGCCGCGCATGGATCGCTGAGCTCTTCAGCGAGCAGGTGTTCCCGGTGCTGACCCCGCTCGCTGTCGATCCGGCTCATCCCTTTCCCTACATCTCGGACCTGTCGCTGAACCTCGCCGTGTTCGTCGAGCACTCGCGCAGCGGGCCGTCATTCGCCCGGGTGAAGGTGCCGCCGATCCTGCCGCGCTTTCTGGCCCTGCCCGGTGAGAACCGCTTCATCACGCTGGAATCGGTCATCGCCGGGCACCTCGGCAACTTGTTCCCGGGCGTGAAGCTGCTGAGCCACAGCACGTTCCGGGTCACTCGCGACGCCGATCTCGACATCGACGACACCGAGACCGACGACCTGCTCAAACACATGGAATTCGAGTTGCGCCAGCGGCGCTTCGGTGGCGCCGTGCGACTCGAGGCCGCGCCCGACTTGGGCGACGACGCGCAGGACATGCTGACCCGCGAGCTGAAGCTGACCCACGACGACGTCTACACCTCCAAAGGACTGCTTGGCCTTTCAGACCTGTTCGAGCTCTACGGCGTCGACCGTGACGATCTCAAGACGCCGCCGCACAACCCGCGAACGCCGCTGCCGCTGCGCGCCGCGACCGAAGCCCGTGCGCTGCTCGCCGGCGGCACCGCGAGCCGGCGGGGGGCCGCAGAGGATCCCGAGACCGGCGTCGACTTCTTCGACGTCCTCAAGCGCCAGGACGTCCTGGTGCATCTGCCCTACGAGTCGTTCACGACCAGCCTCGACGCATTCATCCGCCAAGCCGCCGACGACCCCGATGTGCTCGCCATCAAGCTGACCATGTACCGGACCTCGGAGCGGACTCGACTCGTCGACTCGCTCATCCGTGCAGCGGGGCGTGGCAAGCAGGTCGTCGTGGTGGTCGAGCTGAAGGCGCGCTTCGACGAGCACGCCAACATCGAGTGGGCACGCATCCTGGAGCGCGCGGGCGTGCATGTGGCCTACGGCGTCGTCGGCCTGAAGACTCACTGCAAGCTGGCCATGGTGGTGCGGCGCGAGCCCCGTGGCATCGGCCACTACTGCTTCGTCGGCACCGGCAACTTCAACGCCGACACAGCCCGCATCTACGAGGACTTCGGGCTGCTCACTGCCGACCGCGACTTCGCAGCCGATGTGGCTGCATTGTTCAACTCGCTCACCGGCTACAGCCGCAAGACCGATTACCGCAAGCTGGCCGTAGCACCGCACAGCCTCGGCCAGTCGCTGGTCAAGCACATCGCGGTCGAGGCCGCTGAGCCCGACGGCCACATCTTCATGAAGATGAACGCCATCGTCGACAGCGAGGTGATCGACGCCCTCTACGAGGCGTCACAGCAGGGCTGCCGCATCGACCTCGTGGTGCGCGGCATCTGCTGCCTCGTCCCCGGCGTCGAGGGCATGAGCGAGAACATCTCGGTGCGCAGCATCGTGGGCCGCTTCCTGGAGCACAGCCGCGTGTACCGGTTCGGCAATCGCGACCGGGGCTACACGATCCTGCTGGGCTCGGCCGACGCCATGCCGCGCAACCTGCGCTACCGCGTCGAGGCTCTGGCGCCCGTGGAGGCGCCTGCACTCGTCAGCGAGCTTGTTGATCTCACCGACATGTACCTCGACGACGGCATCGCTCGCTGGGAGCTCGACAGCGACGGCGAGTGGACCAAGCACTGCGGCACCGATCTGCACCAATCGATGCTGACGCTGCACGCCGACCGCCGCCGCTAGCACTTGTGTAGGATGTTCTCCGTGATTCGCGCCTCGACTCACAGCGCACTGCATTCCGCTACCGGACTGCTCCTTCTTACCTAGGCGAGGACCGCACAGGTCCTCGCCCAACCTCCTGCGCCTCCGGGCCAGGGGGTTTTTTCGTGGCCCGAACCCGACCGATCCGATTTCCCAGAACCCCAATCAACCGCCCCAACCGCAGGAGATTCCCATGGCAGACGTCAAGCGCATCAGCGCTCAGCAGCCGAGCTCGATGCCGTACGGCCTCTATGGCACCTACGCCTATCCCGCGCACCTGCCAGACCGCACCTGGCCCGACAAGATCATCTCGGAGGCACCGCTGTGGTGCTCGGTGGACCTGCGCGACGGCAACCAGGCCCTCATCGACCCCATGGACGTGCCGCGCAAGCGCCAGATGTTCGAGGTGCTCGTCGAGATGGGGTTCAAGGAGATCGAGGTCGGCTTCCCGTCGGCTTCGGCCCCGGACTTCGACTTCTGCCGCATGCTCGTCGAAGAGGACCTGGTACCCGACGACGTCTGGATCCAGGTGCTCACGCAGAGCCGGCCCGAGCTGATCGAGCGGACCTACGAGTCGATCGCCGGGGCCAAGAAGGCGATCGTGCACCTGTACAACCCGACCTCGGAGCTGCAGCGCCGGGTGGTGTACCGGCTCGACAGAGAGGGCATCCGCGACATCGCCGTCTCCGGCACCCGGCTCTGCAAGGAGCTGGCCCAGCGCCATGAAGGCGGGGCGATCCGCTTCGAGTACTCGCCCGAGTCGTTCACCGGCACCGAGATCGACTTCGCGCTGGAGGTGTGCAACTCCGTCAGCGCCGAATGGGGCGCCACCGCCGACGATCCGATCATCCTGAACCTGCCCGCCACCGTGGAGATGGCGACGCCGAATACCTACGGCGACCTCATCGAGTACTTCGGGCGCAACGTGGACAACCGAGACGCCGTCGTGCTGTCGCTGCATCCCCACAACGACCGGGGCTGCGGCGTGGCGGCGGCAGAGTTCGGCGTGATGGCAGGCGCCGATCGGGTGGAGGGCACCCTGTTCGGCAACGGCGAGCGCACCGGCAACGTCGACATCATCACGCTGGCGATGAACCTGTTCAGCCAGGGAGTCGATCCCGAGCTGGACATCAGCCACATCGACCATCTGCGTCGCATTGCCGAGTACTGCAACCAGCTGCCGGTGCATCCGCGTCATCCCTACGGCGGTGACCTGGTGTACACGGCGTTCAGCGGCAGCCACCAAGACGCCATCAAGAAGGGCTTCGAAGCGCTGGCCGACGACTACGACTTCTGGGAGGTGCCCTACCTGCCGATCGATCCGGCGCATGTGGGACGCACCTACCAAGACGTCATCCGCGTGAACAGCCAGTCGGGCAAGGGCGGCGTGGCCTACGTGATGAAGAACAGCTTCGGCCTCGACCTGCCGCGCCGGCTGCAGATCGAGTTCAGCAGCGTGATCCAGGCAATCACCGACGAGGGCGGCGAGATCCTGCCGGAGGCCATCAAGAAGACATTCGACGAGACCTACCTGCATGCCGAGTCGCCGTACACCTACGTCGGGCATCGCAGCTACTTCGACTCTGAGTCGTCCGACGAGTCGGAAGTGGAGGCCACCATCAAGGGGCCCGACGGCGAAGTGCGGGCAAAGGGGCGCGGCAACGGCCCGCTCTCTGCGTTCAAGACCGCGTTGGCCGACGCGCTCGGCATCGAAGTCAGCCTCGTCGACTACCACGAACATGCCGTCGGCGCAGGGGCAGATGCCACCGCCGCGGCCTACGTCGAGATCGAGACACCCACTCGCGACGTGTACTGGGGCGTCGGGCTTCACCCGAACATCGTCACAGCCAGCTTCCGGGCCCTGCTGTCGGCCATCAACCGCTCGCACCCTGGGCCCGACTCGGAGGTCCTCGCCCGCTGAGCCCGCTCTCAGAGGCTGAGCCGCCTGGCGAAGCCGTGGCCCGAGCGGCCCGTGAGCGCAGCGAACAAGAGCGGGAGACAACACGGCCAGCATCGGGAAGGATCGGCAGTTGGCGTTCCCATTGAGCAGTTTCGCCGGCGGCAGCCTGTTCGGCAGCCGCGTCGGCGACCCGCCTGCCGACGTGCTGGCGCTGCACGGTTGGGGCCGCAGCCACACCGACTTCGACGCGGCCCTGTCCGGCCTGGTCGAGTCGCGAGTGAACGCCGGTGCCATCGCGGTCGACTTGCCCGGCTTCGGCGCCAGCCCAGCGCCGGCTGCGCCATGCGGTGCCGCCGGCTACGCGGAGATGGTCTGTCCCGTCCTCGACGACTGCAGCCCGCGGGTCGTGCTGGTAGGCCACAGCTTCGGGGGGCGGGTTGCGGTGGAGCTGGCCACGCGATTCCCGGACGCTGTCGCGGCGCTGGTGCTGTGCGGGGTGCCGCTGCTTCGGCGCAGCGACCGCCCCGCCGTGCGGCCGGCCATGCGGTATCGCCTGGCTCGCACACTGCACCGGCGCGGTGTGCTCGGCGACGAGGCGATGGAGCGCATGCGGCAGCGCTTCGGCAGCGCCGACTACCGGAGCGCGACCGGAGTCATGCGAGATGTGCTCGTGACGGTCGTCAACGAGACCTATGAAGCTCAGCTCAGCAAGATCGCTCAGCCGGTGGAGCTCGTCTGGGGTCGCCATGACAGCCAAGTACCCGTCGAGATCGCCCACTGGGCAGGCCAGATGCTCGCAGATGCACAGATGACGGTGCTCGACAGCGCCGGTCATCTCGTGCCCACGGAAGCTGCACCAGCACTGGTCGACGCCATCGCGCGCCGCCTCGACGTGCTCTGAACTCCGGACCGCCCGCGGCTGACACCGCCTCAAGAGGGCCGTCGCACAGCACGCAGGCCAGCCCAGCCGTGTCACCCCGCCAGAATGCACCCGTGCACGACCTGACAGCCAGCAGACTTTGATGCGCGTGCCTAGCGAACGACTGCCTGCGAGCGGGATCAGATGAACCAGATCGTGCTCTGGACGTCGGTCGTGGCCGGCATGATCTCGGCCGCCCGCTGGCTGCGGGTCGCCCAGCGCGAGCACTACGGCGTCGGCCGCACGTCGCGATTCGCCCGGCGCTGGTGGCTGCTCGACAGGAACAACCGCGTCCTGGCTCTCGCGGCCGCTGCCGGAGTGGTGCTCAGCGGCACGTTCTGGTGGGCGCCGGCGATCACTGCGGCCGCCGTCGCGGTCGGACCCCAGGGTCTCGACATTCGAGGGCAGTCCAGCCCGCTGGCGTGGACGCGCCGGCTTGCCACCGTGGCGGTCACGCTGGCGCTGCTGTGGGCGGTGCTGGTGGGTGCGGGCCTGCTGACCGGACTGGCTGAACCGGTGGTGACGGTGCTGCTCTTCGGCATGCCGCTGTGGGTGGACGTCTCGCTGGCGATCCTGGCACCGCTCGAAGCTGTGCTGTCTCGTCGCTGGGTGCACCGTGCCCAGCAGCGCCTGGACGAGGTCGATCCGGTGCGGGTCGCAGTGACGGGTTCGTACGGCAAGACCACCATCAAGGGCTACCTGCGTGAGCTGATGGAGGGATCCAGGGCAGTGGTGGCGACGCCGGCCAGCTTCAACAACACCGCTGGGATATGTCGCAGCATCAATGAGCACTTGGTGCCCGGCACCGAGGTGTTCATCGCCGAGATGGGCACCTTCGCTGCCGGCGAGATCGCCGGCATGACCCGCTGGGTGCGCCCGTCAGTATCGATCCTGGCGTCGATCGGTCCGGTGCACCTCGAACGCTTCGGCAGCCTCGATCGCATCGTGGCGGCCAAAGCGGAGATCTTCGCAACGAGTCGCACGGCGATTCTCAACGTCGACGCCTACGGACTGAGCGCCGAGGCCGACCGGTTGGCGGCCTCAGGACTGCGAGTCATCCGGTGCTCGACACAGGATCCGAGCGCAGATGTGACCGTGCTGCCGGTCAATGCGCCAGTCAGCGAGCCAGGCGGCGCAATCGTCAACGAGGCCGCCGTCACGCGTCGCATCACGGTGTTCGGCAGAGAGATCGCCATCGGACCGCTTGGCGGCGCGGCGCCGGCGAATGTCGCCTGCGCGGTGGCTGCGGCATCGGTCCTGGGAGTCTCCGACGCAGACATCGCGAGCCGCTTGGGCGACCTGCCGACGCCGGACCACCGCCGTACCGCCGGGCGCAGCCCCGGGGGGGTCATGGTCATCGACGACACCTACAACTCCAATCCAGCCGGGGCGCGCGCGGCCTTGTCGATGCTGGCGAACACCGATGCC
>JAJDTF010000133.1 GCA_022827265.1 Acidimicrobiia bacterium
GGCATCCAGGCACTGGCGGCCTACCTGGGCGAGGACCCGGTGGCCCTCATGCCGATCGAAGTCGGCGGCGTCAACACCCTCGTGCCGATAGCCACCGCCGTCGAGATGGGCCTGCCGGTGGTCGACGCCGACGGCATGCGCCGAGCCTTCCCCCAGATCGAGATGACCGTCTTCACGCTGCACGACCTGCCCGCAGGCCCGCTGTCGATAGCGGACGAGAAGGGCAACATGTGCGTGTTCGAGGCGAACACCAACCAGATCGCCGAGTCGCTCGCCCGCGCCTCCGTCATCCAGCTCGGCCTCGCCGACGCAATCAGCTGCTACCCGATGAAGGTGGCCGATGTGCGGCGGGCTGGCATCGCTGGCTCCATGAGCTACTGCACCGAGGTCGGCAAGCGGCTCGCTCAGGTAAAGCGGGGTGTCGAAGGGGCGTGGGACGAACTCCTCGACTTCACAGATGCAGCCCGCGTCTTCAGCGGCAAAGTGATCGACATCGACCGCCGGACCACCGAAGGTTTCGCCCGCGGCACGGTGGTGCTCGAGCACCTCGACGATCCCGGCCGAACGATGCGCGTCGAGATTCAGAACGAGAACCTCGTTGCATTCGAAGACGGCGATGCCGTGGTCACCGTGCCCGACCTGCTATGCCTGCTCGACTACGAGTCGGCCGACCCGATCACCACCGAGGGGCTGGCCTACGGGCAGCGCCTCAACGTGCTGGCCATGCCGTGCGCACCCGAGTGGCACCGCGACGGGATGCTGGATCTCGTCGGGCCGAGGGCCTTCGGATACGACATCGACTACGTCGACTTCCGGGAGCGCACGCGATGAGCGATACGAAAGACCTGCGGCTCGGCGTGGATGTCGGGGGAACGAACACCGATGCCGTCGTGGTAGACGGCGACGGCCGCATCATCGTCGAGACGAAGACCGCGACCACCCCCGAACCCATCGACGGCATCGTCGCCGCCATCACGACCGTGGTCGACCAGATCGACGACACCTCCCGGCTGGGCAAGGCCATGCTGGGCACGACGCACCCGACCAACGCCATCATCCGGCGCCGCGACCTGGACCGGGTGGGTGTACTCCGGCTGGCGGCACCCTCATCGCTGGGCGTACGGCCCAGTGCCAACTGGCCAGAAGACTTGCGGAATCTCGTCATCGGGCGCAGCCAGATCATCGAGGGCGGCTTCGAGTACGACGGCACGCCGATCGCGCCGCTCGACGAAGACGCCGTCCGTCGCTTCGCGGACGAATGCGCAGGAGACGTCTCCGCCGTTGCGGTGTCGTGTGCATTCAGCCCGGCATGCACCGACCATGAGCTGCAAGCCGCAGCGATCATCGAAGCCGAATGCGGAGCCGATCTGCCGGTCTCGCTGAGCCACACCGTCGGATCGCTGGGTCTGCTTGAGCGCGAGAACGCCACGATCCTCAATGCGTCGCTGCTGACCGTCGCGAGGCGGGTGGTGAACGGCTTCCGTGACACGCTCGCCGGGCTAGGACTTGACGCCGAGAGCTTCCTGACCCAGAACGACGGGACGCTGATGACGGTGGAGGAGGCCGACCGCTACCCCGTGCTCACCGTGGGCTCGGGACCGACGAACTCGATGCGAGGCGCGTGCGCGCTGGCGGGACTGACTGATGCGCTCGTGATCGATGTCGGCGGCACCTCGGCAGACATCGGCATCCTGGTGAACGGCTTTCCTCGTGAGTCCACCGCCGCGGTGGAAGTCGGCGGCGTGCGCACCAACTTCCGCATGCCAGACCTGATCTCGGTTGGCCTCGGAGGCGGCACGATCGTGCGTCACGACGGCGAAGGTGACAGCGGAGGTGTGACGGTCGGTCCGGATTCGGTGGGCTACCGGGTCATCAGCGATGCGGTGTGCATGGGCGGCCCCACGCTGACGCTGTCCGATGTGTCGCTGGCGGTGGGACGGTTGGATGGGTTCGGCGATCCGTCGCTGCTGGGCGGGGTGAAGGACAAGACCTGCGAGGCCGCGATCGCCTGGGTCGACGAGCGGATCGCGGTGTTGGGTGAACGGATGAAGGCCTCCAGCACGCCGTTGCCGCTGATGGCCGTGGGAGGCGGCGCTCACCTGGTTCCGGCCGAGCTGGCGGGCTTCAGCGAGGTCATCTGGCCGCCCCATCATTCGGTGGCGAACGCGTTCGGCGCGGCCATCGCCGAAGCCGCCGGCTCGATCGACAAGGTGTACAGCTACGACGCCACCAGCCGCGAGGATTGCCTGCGCAGCGCCCGGGAGGAAGCGACAGATGCCGCCATCCGCGCTGGCGCCAACGCAGGCGAGGTCCGGATCACGAGCGTCGTGGAGATCCCGATGACGTACGTGCCAGGCGGCGGGTGCCGGGTCATCGTCAAGGCGGTCGGGCCGCTCGCCGCGTGAGCCACGCTGGGGTGCGCGTCGCCGACGCCCACAACGACCTGCTGCTCGCAGTCCTGCATCAACGAGAGCGCGGCCGCTCCGACCCTTTCGGGGACTACTGGCTGCCCCAGCTGCGCTCGGGCGGCGTGGACCTCCAGTTCCTGCCGATCTTCACCGAGGACCAACACGTCGGCGAGGGCGCATTGCGGCGGGCCCTGCTGCTGCTCGAAGAAGCCCGTCGGATCGCTCACGTCCACGCTGCCGATGTCGCCATCGTCGAGACTCCAGCGGATCTCGAACAGGCGCTGTCGTCCGACCGGATCGGCCTGCTGCTTGCCCTCGAGGGCTCCGAGCCGCTCGGAGCGGATCTCGAAGTGCTCGAGACGTTCTTCCGGCTCGGCGTGCGCTCAATGTCGATGACGTGGAACCGTCGCACGATGATGGCCGACGGCGTCGGCGAAGCCGCCACCGGCGCTGGCCTGACCGGACTCGGCGTCGATGCTGTGGCCGAAATGGAACGGCTCGGGATCATCGTCGACGTGAGCCATCTTTCGGCAGCCGGTGTGGCCCACGTGTCCGCCATCGCCACCCGTCCCTTCGTGGCGACCCACTCGTCGTGTCAGGCGCTGTGCGGCCACCCGCGCAACCTCAGTGATGAGCAGATGCGCCAGATCGCAGCTGCCGGCGGCGTCATCGGCATCAACGCGTTCGGCGGCTTCCTCGCTGATGAAGAGCCTGCGCTGGGCGACTACGTCGAGCACATCGCCCATGCACTCGGCGTTGCCGGCGACACCGCAGTCGGCCTGGGCCCGGACTTCATCGACGATCTCCTGCACACCATCGATCCGATCCTGGGTGCGGGACTGGTCGATCCTGGCCGCCTGCCGTTGGTGAACGAGTTGCGCTCACCAGCCGACCTGGCGCCGCTCGTCGAGTTGCTGACGGCCAGACTCGGCCCCGAGATCGCGTGCCGAGTCGCAGGCGACAACTGGATCGAATTCGCCTTGGCCAACCTGCCGTCACGCCGATCGCACGAGGTCGCGGAGAATAGAGCCGCCGGGGCTGCCTGCGTCTAGGAGCCAGAGTGTTGCAATCCAGCTCGCAAGCTCGACCGTTGACCCTGCGGCAACTGCTGGCGGCAGGTGTGCTCGGCGACTCGCATGTGGTGGCCGGCGCCAAAGGGCTCGACAGTGCAGTTGCCGATATTGCCCTAACCGAACGCTGCGACCGGACGACACCCATCTCCAGCGGACTCCTCGTGGTGTTGGACGCCAGCTCACTGGCGCCGAACTCCTATGCGTTGGACATCGCGCTGCGTGCAGTACGTGACGGCCATGGCGCCGGACTGGTGGCAGTCAACGCCGTGGCAGCGCCAGGACTTGCTACCCGGCGATTGGCAGACCGGTTCTCCACGGCGCTCGTCGAGGTCAGCACGCCCGATGTGCTGTCGATGGCCGCTGCGGCGCGCGAACTGCTGTTGCAACCCACTGTCCGCCAGGCCGCGATGGTCTCCAAGCTGCTGAGCGGTCTGATGGCCACCAAGACCGTGCCGGACACGCTGGAGCTGGTGGCCGACGTGCTTGGACGGCCGTGCTCGCTGGTCGAGGCCACCGGTGCGATCGTCGCCGGTCCTGCTGTTGCAGTCGAGGCCCGCGCGCTGCGTCAGAGTGCCTTCAGCTCTCCCCGTGTGGGTGGCGAAGGCGCGGCGGGCATGACGTGTCCCGTGATCGTGGTACCGGGCGAGCCGGCCCGTTTCTGGCTGGTGTGCGTGCTCGACGCGGCCGACGAGGCACTCATGGGCACCGGGCTGGAGCTCATGGGGGTGGCGTCGTGGGCGGTGGGCGCCTACTTGGTTCGGGACCGGCTGGTGATGGAGCGCGACGCCCGCCACCGGCTGGCGCTGCTCAACGAGATAGTGGGCGGCGGCGAACTGCCCGACGAGACCGTGCTGGCGCAGATGGCCACCGCCGGGTGGTCGGCGGCAGGATGGGTGACCGCCTTCCACGTCGAGGTCTCGGGAGCCGTCGATGCGGCATGGGTCTTGGTGAACACCGACACCCTGGGTGAGCTGCTGAGCGCCTGTGGCATCGACGGCCCGTTGATCGAGCGCACCGACGGCTGGTCGGGCTGGGTGAGCTCCCGCACGGAGCCACCCGTGGAGGAATACCGGGCGATGACCCGCCGGCTGCGGGACGCCGTCACCCAGCTCACCGGCGAGGCATCTGACGTCATGGCACACGGCGGGGTCGGGCGGCCGGCGTCGGGCCTGCCGGGCCTGCGTGCCAGCCTGACCGATGCGCGCCAAGCCGCAACCTTGGCTGGTGCCGGCGGCCGGCGGGTCGCTGTGCGGCACATCGACGAGCTCGGCATTCAGCGGATCATGCTGGGCTGGTACGGCTCCGCCGACTTCGGCCGGGTCGTCGATGCATTCCTGGCACCGCTGGCGGCGACCGACGCCGACGAGACACTGCTGCGGACGCTGGAGGCCTACCTGGACTACCAGTCGTCAGCCACCAACACTGCGGCCGTGCTCGGCGTGCACCGCAACACGGTGATGAAACGGATCGACCGGATCTCCGAAGCGCTCCACGTCAACCTCGCCGACCCTGATCAGCGTCTGGCTCTGCAGCTCGTGATGCGCAAGCACCGGCTGGACCGGACCCAGCAGTGAATGGACCCCAAGACGCGGCCGAAGTCGTGGTCATCGGCGGTGGTATCGCCGGAGTCTCAGCTGCGTTCGAACTCGCCGGGACCGGGCTCGAGGTGGTGCTGGTGGAGCGCGAACCGACGCTTGGGCCGCAGCTCAGCCCTCAACGCTTTGTCGCCGACTAGCTCGCCGCGAGGCGTGAAGTGCCGCCCCGGGCATGCGTGAACTGCACCGCTAAGCCCTCCAATCGCAGCGATCTGCCCATTGAGGGGCCGAATCCCCGTCCTTACGGTCGCCTCCACAGGCCGGAACGAGGCCCTGAGGGGGGATCCGATGAAGGCACGCACCTTGATGAGACTGCTCGGCGCGGCACTTGCGCTGATGCTCGTTGCCGCCGCATGCGGCGACGGTGACGACAACGGCGGCGCAGCGACCGATGTCACCGCTGCGCCCACGCAGACCGCCGCGGAGCCGGCCGCGAGCGATGACGACGAGCCCGAGGCCACCGGCGACACCGCCGCGGCCGAAGCCGACGACAGCGCCCCGGCGACTACTGCGGCACCCGCCGAACCGGCCGACGAACCCGATCCCGAGCCGTGGCGCATCGCCTACCTCTCGGCCAGCTCAGCCAACACGTTCCTGCTCGCATCAGTCGGCGAGCTTCAGCGGCTCGCCGACGAGAACAACATCGAGCTGGTCGAGTTCGACGCCCAGTTCAACGCCGAGCTGCAGACCACCCAGCTGCAGGACGCCATCGCCAGCGGACAGTACGACGGCATCATCCTGGTTGCCCTCAACGGCCCCGGGCTCGTTCCCGACGTCGAGGCAGCGCTGGCAAGCGGCCTGCAAGTCGTGCTGTTCAACCAGATCGTCGGCGACGATCTCTCGACGAACGAGCCGCAGGTTGACGGCATCGCAGCCTCGGTGATGGCGCCGCCAGTGGTGACCGGCGAACGCGCCGGCCGCCTCACGATCCAAGCATGCGAAGGACTCGACCCATGTCGCGTCGTGTACCTCTTCGGCATCCGGGGGATCCCCCTCGACGTGGCGCTGCGGCAGGGCTTCGACAGCGCCGTTGCCGGGCACCCCAACATCGAGGTCGTCGCTGAAGGCGAGGGCCTGTACCTGGGGCCCGAGGGCGGCATCAACGCCATCCAGGACATCCTGCAGGCGCAACCAGAGTTCGACGTAGTAGTCGGCGCCGACCAGTCGCTGCAAGGCGTCGAGCTGGTGCTGACCGACGAGGGCAAGCTCGACGGTGTCAGCCTGATCGGCTTGGGCGGCTCGTCACCTGCGATTGAAGGCGTGCGCGCCGGCCGCTGGTTCGCCACCGTGTACTACGCGCCGGCGAGCGAAGGCCGTCTGGCGATGGAGGCGATGATCGCAGCCCTGCGCGACGGCACCATCACCGGCGGCATCGACCCCAATGCGAACTTCCTCGATGAGGGCCTGGTCACCTCCGCCAACGTGGACCAGTTCACCGCGGAGTGGGATGGGTGACCGCTGAGCCGGCTCGGTGCCCAGTCCAAGCATCGCTCCACATTGAGCTCACGGGTGTCTCCAAGCGATTCGGATCGACGCAAGCGGTGGACGGCGTGAACCTCGCCGTCCGCCGCGGCTCGATCCACGCCCTCGTCGGCGAGAACGGCGCCGGGAAATCCACGGTCGGCAAGATCATCTCCGGGCTGTATGGCCCCGACAACGGTTCGGTGGCCGTGAACGGGCGGCCGGTCCGGCTCCGCTCGCCACGGCACGCCTTCGACGTCGGCATCACCGCCATCGCCCAAGAGCTCGCGCTGGTTCCCGACCGCACAGTGGCCGACAACGTGTTTCTTGGCGTGGAGGCCGCCCGGTTTGGATGGGTGCGGCCCCAGGATTCGCGCAGGCGGCTCCTGGCGCTGGCCGAGCGCACCGGCATTCACGTCGACCCGGCCGCGAGGGTGGGCGATCTCAGCGTGGCCGAACAGCAGTGCGTCGAGATTCTGCGAGCGGTAGCGCGCCGCACCGAGCTGGTGGTGATGGATGAGCCCTCGGCCCGGCTCTCGACTGCGGAGAGGGAGCAGCTGCACTGCTTGGTCCGCTCGTTGAGCGACCAAGGCATCACCGTGCTGTTCATCTCACACTTCTTGGACGAGGTGCTGGAGTTGGCTGATGCGGTGACGATCATGCGCGATGGGCGCGTGGTGCGCACTACGCCCCCCGCCTCAGAGACGGCCGATTCCCTCGTCGAAGCCATGATCGGCCGGGAGCTCGACGCCACGTTCCCGCCAAAGGCGGCGTTACCTGACTCCGCTGCGACGCCCGCGCTACGTGTGCGGGGACTGCGGTGCACGAGTTGGGTGCGCGAGAGCTCGTCGCCAGGGCTGCATCTC
>JAJDTF010000080.1 GCA_022827265.1 Acidimicrobiia bacterium
GGTGCTCGTCTACCAGTACCTGCCGTCGCGCTACGGCATGAACCCCGACGATCTGCGGGCAGCCGACGCCATCGAGGTGGTGGTGGGCCAAGGCGCCAAGCCCGGCGGCGGCGGGATGCTGCTGGGCCAGAAGATCACCGAGCGCGTCGCCGAGATGCGCACGCTGCCCACCGGGATCGACCAGCGCTCGGCCTGCCGCCACCCCGACTGGACCGGGCCCGACGACCTGGAGATCAAGATCGGCGAGCTGCGCGAGATCACCGACTGGCAGGTGCCGATCTATGTGAAGGTGGGCGCGGCGCGGCCCTACTACGACACGGCGCTGGCCGTGAAGGCCGGTGCCGATGCCGTGGTGGTGGACGGCATGCAGGGCGGCACGGCCGCCACCCAGGACGTGTTCATCGAGCATGTCGGCATCCCGACCATCGCCGCCATTCCCGAAGCGGTGCGGGCGCTGCGAGAACTCGGCGTGCACCGCCGCGAGGTGAAGCTGATCGCCGCAGGCGGCTTCCGCTCAGGGGCAGACGTGGCCAAGGCACTGGCCCTCGGCGCTGATGCCGCATCGATCGGCACCGCCGCGCTGATCGCCATCGGCGACAACGACCCCGCGTACGAGGCCGAGTACCGCGAGCTGGGCACTTCAGCCGGCTACTGGGAGGACTTTCAAGCCGGCACCGACCCTGCCGGCATCACCACGCAAGACCCGGAGTTGTCGGCCCGGCTCGACCCCGTTTTGGCGGGACGACGCCTCGCCAACTACCTGCAGGTGCTCACCATCGAGACCCAGATCCTGGCCCGCGCCAACGGCAAGTCGCACGTGCTGAACCTCGAACCCGAAGACCTGGCCGCGCTCACCGTCGAAGCCGCGGCCATGGCAAAAGTGCCGCTGGCCGGCACCAGCTGGGTGCCCGGCGCCGACTGACCAAATTCAGTGGTTCGAGCGAGCTAGCGGCCCTGCCACTGGGGCGGGCGCTTCTCGGCGAACGCCCGCGGGCCCTCGATGTAGTCGGCGCTGTTGTTCATGGCCCGCACTGCCTCGTAACGGCCTTCGTGCGCGGCTTGAACGCCGGCCTCGTTGAGACCCTGCATGGCCGCTTGCTTGGTGGCCCGGATCGACATCGGCGAGCACTCCAGCACCATCTCGGCCCAGCGGCGGGCACATGCCAGCGCCTCGCCCTGGGGCACCACCTCGGCGACGATGCCCATCTCCTTGGCTTCGGCGGCAGGCACGTGACGGCCGGTCAGCATCATGCTCATCGCGCGCTTCAGCCCGATGTGGCGCGGCAGCCGATGCACGCCGCCCGCCAGCGCGGCGAGCCCCACCTTGGGCTCAGGCAGCGCGAGCAGCGCATTCTCCGAAGCCACGATGATGTCGCAGGCCAACGCGATCTCGAATCCGCCGCCCATCGCCACGCCGTTCACGGCCGCTATGACGGGCTTGTCGAGATCCCAGCGCGAGGTCAGGCCGCCGAAGCCCGACGACGGCATCGCTGAACGGTCGCCGCCCTCAGCCTGATACCGCAGATCGTTGCCCGCCGAGAAGGCACGGTCGCCTTCCCCCGTCACGATGGCCACCCACAGCTCCGGATCGTTCTGGAACTCGTCGAACAGGTCCGACATCTCGGCATTGCCCGGCGGGTGCAGCGCATTCATCCGCTCCGGCCGGTTGATTGTCACGACGAACAGGTGTCCGTCGCGTTCCGCATGACAAAACTCACCCATGCCGCGGCAACCTAGCGCCCGGCCTTCGCCAGCGCTCGCGGCCGAGCCGTTCATTGCCGCGAGCCACGAATGGAGGCGCGCATAGTGTCTGAGGGGCAGTCAGCCGCATGAGCGGCACGGACGCCCGGGGGACGGTTGCAACTACGGCAAACGCGCGCTTCCTACGACCTCGCCACGCTGCGCGGCGACGTATTCGGCGGCATCACCACGGCGGTGGTCGGCCTGCCCGTTGCCTTGGCATTCGGGGTGGCATCTGGGCTCGGCGCTATGGCAGGCCTGTACGGCGCCATCGCGCTCGGCTTCTTCGCAGCGGTCTTCGGCGGGACGCGCTCGCAGATCTCCGGGCCGACCGGGCCGATGGCCGTGGCGATGGCGGTGGTCATCACCGACCATGCCTCCACCCTCGCCGAAGCGCTCACCGTGGTGGTGATGGCAGGGATCATTCAGGCGCTGCTCGGCGTGCTGCGATTCGGGCGCTTCGTGTCCTACACGCCCTACTCGGTGATCTCGGGGTTCATGTCGGGCGTCGGCATCATCATCATCATCCTGCAGACGCTGCCTGCGCTGGGCGCAGCGTCGGCCGACGGCGGTCCGCTGGAGGTGATGCGAGCCTGGCCCGACGCCATCGCTGGCATCAACGCCAGCGCCGTTGCCATCGCCGCAGTGAGCCTCAGTGTGTGCATCTTCTGGCCGGCACGATTCAGCCGGTGGTTCCCCGCAACGCTGGCTGCTCTCGCGGCCGGCACGCTGTTGGGGGTGCTGTGGCTGGCGGACGCCCCGGTGATCGGGGAAGTGCCGACCGGGTTGCCGGAGTTCACCGCACCGGCGCTGTCGCTGGGGGCACTGGCCGGCGCAGTGCAGCCTGCGGTGACGCTCGCCCTGCTCGGCGCGGTGGACAGCCTGCTGACGTCGCTCATCGCCGACTCGATGACACGCACCCGGCACAATCCCAACCAGGAGCTCATCGGCCAAGGCCTGGGCAACATCGCCACCGGGCTGGTGGGCGGGCTTCCCGGCGCAGGCGCAACGGTGGGCACGGTGGTGAACATCCGCGCCGGCGGCAGCACACGCGTGTCGGGTGCCCTGCGTGCGCTGGTGCTGCTGACGCTGGTGCTGGGCGCGGGGAGCTATGTGGAGTCGATACCGCTCGCCGCCCTCGCTGGCATCCTGCTGAAGGTCGGCTGGGACATCGTGGACTGGCGTTTCCTGAAGCGGCTGCGCCGGGTGCAGCGCGAGCACTTGATGATCATGGGCATCACCATGGTGCTCACCGTGGTGCTCGACCTCATCACAGCCGTGGCGATCGGGCTCATCGTCGCGGCCATGTCGGCAGCGCGCCAGTTCGAGCGACTCCAGCTCGACAACGTGGTGTCGGTGCCCCTGCTCGACCAGAGCTTCCTGGGCCACACCGCCGACGGCACCAGCGACAGCGACGTGAGCATTGGCGCTGCCGACTTCTCGGCACGGGTCGGCCTGGTGGCACTGCGGGGCACATTCACCGTGGCCTCGTCGAAGAGCCTCATCGACATCTTGGGCGCCGACATCGCCGAGCACGAAGTGGTCATCATCGACTTCGCCGACACCGTGCATATGGACGACAGTGCCGCGCTCGTGGTCGAGCGCCTGCTCGACACCGCGGAGGCCTCAGGCACCGAGGTCATCCTGCTCGGCCTCGACGGCGCGCCTGCCACCAGCCTCCACGCGCTCGACGTGCTCGGGCAGGTGCCGCACGACCGCATCGTGACGACGCTGGACGAAGCGCGTGCGCTGGCTCGCCGGCTGCTGGGACTGCCCGAGTCAGCCTGAAGCCGGCGACTGGCTCCGCTTCAGACTGCGGGGCTGGCAGCAGCGCAGTTCTTGGTAGGCGCGCCGCGCCGAGCCTGCACGGTGCCGATGGGGACCTGATCGGTCCACAGCAACAGGCGGCGAATCGGTGCTCGACGCGTCAGTCGGCCGGAGAGTAGATGGGGTGGGGCCCGAACTGGTTCTTGGTCACCGGGGTGCCGGTCTCGGCGAAGTATCCGGTGCCACGCACGACCGAGTCGAGGTAGGAGGGCAGCGGGCGGCGGATCATGTGCTCGGCGTAGTGCTCGCGCTGCTCTGCGGGAACGTCGTGCCGCAGCAGCGCCACCACCTTGATGGCGAACTCGCAGCAGGAAGCGTTCGCATTTGCCTTCGAGGCCGTTGCGGGATCGGGCTCGCCGACCCGCCAGCGCACCAGCGCCGTTCGAGCCTCGGGCGGGCCGAGCACCAAGTCGTAGCCCACGCCGTCGAACCAGTCGAGAAACTGCCGGTGGTAATGGACGCCGCTGTAGTAGCGGACATGGTCGCGGCTGGCGGCACCGTCCCAGATGCTCACCTCGTTGCGCTCGCAGAACGGGTGAATGCGGGTGAGGTTGCCCGGCACGCTGATCGCCGCCCACACATCGGCGGGCGAAGCAGCGACTGCCGTCGAAGCAATGATCGGTTCCATCATCCCGTAGCCCTCGCCGGCGTGACGCTTCAGGAGCTCTCGGTCGGAAGGGGTCAATTCGGTGCTCATCGCTTCGTCCATGCGGCCATTGTGCCCACTCCCGCCTGGAGTCCAGCCCGTCGACCGATGCCCCCGAGAATCACACAGGTGTTATTCGGGCGTCGGTAGCTTCGGGGCGAACAGACGGCTGAGATGCAAGCTGCATCTGGCCATTGACGAATCAGAGATTCCGCGGTACTTGTCGTGACTTTGCAAGACCGGGTCTCTGGCCTTTTCGGGAGCTGACGCATGATCCACCCCTCGCACGCCTATCGGCACCCAAGGCGAGCCCGATGCGCAGCCCTGCTGGCACTGGCAACCGCCGCCGCCGTGCTGGTGTCGCTCGCCGCTCCCGCCAGCGCCGCCACCGACTCGGTCGTCACCGTGAGCGCCCATGAGGACTGGGTCTACGAAGGGGCCACTGCCTCGTTCACCTTCACGGCCGAACCGGCACCCGCGCAAGACCTCACCGTCACCTACAACATCACCGA
>JAJDTF010000039.1 GCA_022827265.1 Acidimicrobiia bacterium
TTGACTGATGCCGGCACTGAGCTGCCGCCCGAGCTGGTGCGACGGCTGGCCTGCGATGCGGAGATCATTCCCATCATGCTCGACGGCCCGGGTGGCTCCGCCGATGCCGGACATTCGCGCCGCACTGTGACACGGCGGCTCCGCAGACTGCTCGTCGCACGCGACAAACACTGCCGATGGCCCGGCTGTCACGAGCCGCCGTCACGGTGCGACGCACACCACATCATCCACTGGCTCGATGGCGGGCCGACCAATCTCGACAACTTGGTGCTGCTGTGCCACCGGCATCACCAGCACCTCCACGAGCACGGCTACAAGATGGTCCCGCAGCCCGACGGCACCTGGACTACAGCTCAAGCGTCAGAGCCCAAGCCGGTACGGCGACGGTCCGCACGGCAACCTCGTGGCCCTTGAAGGCCGCGGCGACGTGCGGCCGGCGGCCCGAGTGTCCCGCGCAAGCCGCACGTGGAACCCCCGTCGCTTGGTGATCACCGGCGAGGAGTGTCTGGCCGCATGCCTTGTGCTTCGCACCGGAAGTTGTCACACCCCCTCTCTACGTTGGAGATCAGTGGGGCGGAGACCGATCAGCGGCTCCGCCGCCGGCCCGTCTGGCAGTCACGCCGGGTGGGTCGGGGTCTGCAGAAAGGGAAAGACAGTGGGCTCAACATCAACCAACGGGACTGCGAACGGGCAGCTCGAGCGGAGCAGCACGGCGCCGTGGGAGCGCGGTGGCGAGGAAGCGACCTCAGCAGGAGGCGAACCGCAGGCGACGAGCTCCGTCGAGGCGAAGAGCTCCAAGAAGGCCAAGGGCGGCAAGAAGAGCGGCCAGACGGGCCAGAGAGGGAGTGGCCAGCAGGGTCAGAAGGGTCAGAAGGGGAGCGGCCAGGGGTCGACATCTGACCGGTCGAAGGCGTGGATGCTGCTTGACCGGTCCGGCTCGATGTCGGGGCTCGAGGTCGCGGTCGTGCACGGCGTCAACGGGTTCATGGCCGAGCAGGCAGCCCTGCCGGGCAAGTGCAAGGTCACCCTTGTGCAGTTCGATTCCGAGGAACCGTTCGAGATCCTCGCTGACGCTGTGCCCGTGAACAAGGCGTGCGCGCTGTCAGTGGAGCAGTATCGCCCGCGTGCCGCGACGCCTCTTCTGGATGCGATCGGCTCGCTGATCGGGCGGGCTGACGAGCGAGCGAAGCGGCGCCGCAAGGCCGGCAAGGAGCCCGAGGATCAGACCGTATTGGTCGTCACCGATGGCCTGGAGAACGCCAGCACCGATTTCAGCTGGGCCGATATCCACCGGCTCGTCAGCAGCCGGCGCGAGCATGGCTGGGCCTTCGTGTTCATGGGTGCCAACCAAGACTCGTACTTCGAGGGCGCCCGGCTGGGAGTCGAGCCGGGGAACGTGCAGAACTACGAGGCGTCCGACGAAGGCGTCGGCGAGGCGTTCGCGTCGGTGAGCCGGGCGTACCGCGAGCGGCGAACGATGCACTCCACCGTGGGCTTGACGCCCGACAACGACGACTTCTTCGGAGGCGTACGCGAAGCCGAGGAGGGGATACGGCGCCGGTCGCAGTGAGACCGGTTCCGGCGCCCGCGGTTGAGGCAGCGGCGACCGTGTGAGCCCAACGGCACGCCGTGTGAGCCGGGCGGTGCTCGGAGCTCGGACAGTACGATCCGCTGCGGGGACCGACCTGGAGGGGAACGTGGACGTCGACTATCCGATCATCTCGGCCGATTCGCACATCGCGGAGGCCCGCAACACCTACGTCGACTACATCGAGCCCAAATGGCGCGATGTGGCGCCACGGGTCGAGTGGACCGAAGAGCGCGGCGATGTGTACGTCATCGACGGTATGAAGCGCACGATCGACATGGGCCTCATTGCGGCCGCAGGACAGAAGCCCGAGGAGCTCAAGCGCAGCGCGGCGTATGAGGAACTGCCGGCCAGCAGCTACGACCCGGCCACGCGGACGGCCGACCAGGACCGCGACGGCGTTTCTGCCGAAGTGATCTACCCGTCGGTGGGCATGGTGCTGTGCAATCACTCCGACCCCGATTACAAGAAGGCGGCCATGGACGCCTACAACCGGTGGATCGCCGACTACTGCTCGGTGGACACCGACCGGCTGCTGGCGGTGGGCCAGACGGCACTCCGCTCGGTGGAAGAGGCCATCAGCGACATCGAGGCCATGGCCGAGGCGGGCATGCGCGGCGTGATGATGTCGGGCAACCCCCATACCGAGTTCGACTTCGACGATCCCCAATGGGACCCGTTCTGGCAGGCCGCCGTCGACCTCAACCTGCCCGTGTCGTGGCACATCCTCACCAGCCGCGGCCAGGGCCGGCCGAGAGGGCCGAAGGCGAACGCCTTCATGACCATTATCCGGGCCAACCAGGACATCATGGGCACGCTGGTGTTCGGCGGCGTGTTCGAGCGCAACCCCGGCTTGCGAGTGGTCTGCGTCGAGGCTGATGCCGGCTGGGTGCCGCACTATATGTACCGGATGGACCATGCCTACAAGCGTCACCGGTACTGGCTGCCGCCCGGCCAGGAGCTGTCCAAGCTGCCCAGCGAGTACTTCAGCGAGCACATCTACACGACGTTCCAGGATGACTGGGTGGCGTTCAAGATGGTGAACGACGTCAACCACAAGCGGCTGCTGTGGGCCAACGATTTCCCGCACTCCGACAGCACGTGGCCGTGGAGCCAGGAGCTGCTCGACGAGCACTCGGCCAATCTGACGCCAGTGCAGCAGCGGGACATCCTCTGCAACAACTCAGCAGAGCTGTACGACATCGACCTGTCCAAACTGCCCGTCGGCGGTGATCGTCTCGCTGCCAGCGCGGCCTGAGGGCACTGCCGCGAGCACCGCGCCGACGCCTCGTCTGGCCGGCAGCTTCGGTCTGACGGCAGCCCAGCCAGCGTTTCGGCAGCGATCGGCTAACGGCCAGCGCGGCCTGAAGGCAGCTTGGCCGGCGCTTCGCCGACGGTCGTCTAGCGCCGGCCGGTGGCTGAGAGTGACGCCTGCAGTGCATCGTTCTCAACTGGTACAGCGGGTCTCAGCGCCGTGGCCGACGCGCGCCAGACCGAGTGAGATCGACCGGTACCTTGGGCGAGGAACGCCGCTCGCGCCCGCTCGCGGCCAAACCAGCGAGGAGCCACCAGCCATGCAGAGCCACGAAGTCGACTACCAGATCTTCGGCGATGACATGCAGTTCGTCGAGGTCGAACTGGACCCCGGCGAAACAGTCGTCGGCGAGGCCGGAACGATGATGTTCATCGAGGAGGGCATCACCTTCGAATCGGTCATGGGCGACGGCTCCCAACCCGACTCAGGCATGTGGGGCAAGCTCAAGGGCGCCGGCAAGCGGGTCATTTCCGGCGAGTCGCTGTTCCTCACCCACTTCACCAACACCGGCGCCGGCGGCAAGTCCAAGGTCGGATTCGCGGCGGGTTACCCGGGCAAGATCATCCCCGTCGATCTGGCGCAGATGGGGGGCGAGATCATCGCCCAGCGCGACGCCTTCCTGTGCGCGGCGCTCGGCACCAAACTCGACATCGCCTGGCAACGCGGCATCGGCACCGGCCTGTTCGGCGGGGAGGGCTTCATCCTCCAGCGCCTGTCCGGCGACGGCATGGCCTTCCTCCACGCCGGCGGCTCGATCAAGGCCGTTCAGCTCAACAACCAGACCATCAGGCTCGACACCGGTTGCCTGGTCGCACTGCAGCCCTCGCTGCACTACACGATCGAGCGGGCCGGCAACCTCAAGTCGATGTTCTTCGGCGGTGAGGGGCTGTTCCTGGCGACAGTGTCGGGCACCGGCTGGGTATGGCTGCAGTCGCTGCCGTTCGAGCGGCTGTCATCGCGGGTGCTGGCCAACGCCGCAGGGCCGATGTCGGACGACTCGCGCGGCCTGCTGTCGGGGATGTTCGAGCGAAGCTGACGGCCCCCGGGACCGACCGAGGGCCCGGTCGCCTGACGCATCGCCCGGACCTAGCCGAGCGGCATCCGTTCCGGCCAGACTGGCGGACGTGACCATGCAGTTGACATCGAGTCGCATCAGCGTCGAGAAGTTGGCGGACGCCCAAGAAGCGTTCCACTCGCGTGGTTGGACCGACGGCCTGCCGGTGGTGCCGCCCACCGACGACGCCGTGCAGGCGTGCCTGGATTGGGCGATGCTGCCGCCCGATCACCTCATCGGCATCGAACCGGTGCGGGCACGGGCCATCACCGCCGAGAAGGCGGCCGTCAACGCCGTCATGGCGGGGTGCCTGCCGCCGCACTTCCCGGTCGTCGTGACCGCGCTCACCGCGCTGCTGCAGCCCCAATTCGGTCTGCACGGCCCCACGGCATCCACCGGAGGCTGCGCGCTGCTGCTGATCGTGAACGGCCCCATCCGGCACGAGCTGGCGATGGACGCCACATTCAGCGTGCTCGGCGGAGCCGACCGGTCGCGCGCCGTCATCGCACGCGCAGTGCGGCTGGTGCTCGCCAACGTGCTCGACGTCAAGCCCGGCGGCATCGACCGCTCCACGCTCGGCCACCCCGGCAAGCTCGGCTACTGCATCGCCGAGGACGAGGAGGCGACGGGCTGGATCTCGCTCGGCGATCAGCGGCTCGGTACCGCGCCCGCCGAGCGAGGCCATGTGTCATCGGTGACTGCAGTGGCATCGATGGCACCCCGGCAGGTCATGAACGAGTGGACCACCGACCCCGCCGAGCTGTGCGAGACGCTCGCCGCCGAGATCCGGGCAAGCCAGCTCAACTACTCCATCTGGCCGGGCAACTACGTGGTGCTGCTGCCGCCGCAGCTGCGGACCCACTTCGATGCAGCCGGCTGGACCAAGGCCGACATTGCTGCCTGCGTGTACGAGCGGGCACGGGTGCGGCGGGGCGACTGGGCGAGCGTCGGCAAGGGAGCAATCGTCAAGGACCGGGCCGAGCGCGAGTACCCCGCGCTGGAATCACCCGACGACTTGCTCATCGTTGCTGCAGGCGGGCCGGCGGGCGGTTTTGCAGCAGTCATTGCGCCGTGGCTCGGCACGCGGAGTCACGCGGCCACGGTGGCCGTGGGCGCCTGCGTGGACTGCGAAATCAGCTAGCGCGACCAGCCATCGCTCGTCAGCTCGAGTCTCGACGCCCGCGGTGCTCGGCGCATGCTGCGCTCAGCCGAGGGTGAACGCAGCCGTATCACTGGCCGCGCAAGACTCCGAATATGGACAAGAACCACAGTTCGCATCAGCCGCAGACTGTGCACGGCAGCCTGCTGGCGGAGCTGCCTGACGGTTATCTCGCATCGGTCGAGGACTACCACCGGTTGGCCTACGCAGTAGTGGGCGAGGCGCGTCGGGTGGCGACCGGCAGATTCGGGCTGCGCAGCCTGGACGTGGGTTTCGGCACGCCGGTGTTTGAGGTGACGATGGGCCGCGCCGGTGAGATGGAGTGCCAAGTGTGGGTCGACGGCGACGAGCTGAGTGCCACCGAAGGCGGCACTCTGCGCAGCGTCCACGTCACGACGCTGTCCGCTGCAGCGAGGTTCGTCGGGGTGTCGCCTGGCACCGAGGCACGCGAACACGACAGTCCAGAACTGGGCGATGTCGAACGCTGGCTGCGGGTGAGCCCCGAGATCGGTGCGCACCTGGCGGCATGGTTCCGGCTCGGCAAGCGTGCGCTCGGACAGTTGCACGAGCTGCCCGGTGCAGCGGAGCCCGACGAG
Organism: Acidimicrobiia bacterium; assembly: GCA_022827265.1. Lineage (GTDB taxonomy): Bacteria > Actinomycetota > Acidimicrobiia > Acidimicrobiales > Poriferisodalaceae > Poriferisodalis. The sequence goes on from JAJDTF010000039.1 coordinate 5,713, forward strand.
ATCCAGCTGTGGCCCGGCCATTTCGACATCGCAACGGCCATCGGCGT
>JAJDTF010000020.1 GCA_022827265.1 Acidimicrobiia bacterium
GGGGCGAGAACTGGCATGACGAGCTCTGCAGTCGGTACAGCATCCTTGGGAGCCACCGGTTCCGCGTCTCTCCCAGCGATCCCTACGTTCACTTGAAGATCCTCCAGAAGGAGCGGAAGGCTGCGTCGGCCCTGCTCGGGAACGAGGCTGACCACAGACTCCGCAACTCGTTGTGTGCCCGCAACCAGTGGGCCCACTTCGCCGGCATCAGCGGTGCGCAGGCACGCGACGATGTCGTCGAGATGATCGATCTCATCGCCCATGGCCGCATGGGCGCCGAGGCCGACGGACTCGCCGTCGACAACGGACGAATCGACCAGAACCTCGTCCGGTTCGAGAACATCCGCCGCACGCTCGACTTCCAGATCAGCGGCCACTGAGCGCCAGCAATCCATGCAGTCCCTAGCGTCACCATTCGCGTGAATGAGGTGAGGTTGACGAGGGCCATCTGAATCGCGTTTGACTACACAGGACGCGCGTGATGTAATGCCCGGCATGAATGCACAGAGCCAATCTCGTGTAATCACAGCAGCGGAAGCTGCCGAGGCTGCACAGATTACGTACCGGCAGCTTGACCATTGGGCTCGGCGCGGGTGGGTACAGCCTTCAGTCCAACCGGGCTCAGGCCGCGGCGGGCGAAGGCTCTACTCCGTAGACGATGTTCTGCGGCTTGCTGCGCTGTGTCACTTCGCCAGGTCGGGCTGGCAGGTAAGCGCTCTTGGCGAGCAAGTGAGCGCAGCAGATCTGAAGGGCGCTGCATGGCTCGTCGTCAGCGCGGGGCCAGACGTCAAGACCTGTGCCGACGACGAAACCCTCCACGAATTGATCACCAACGAATGCACTTTCAGCGTTTACTCGCTCGAGCCGCTCCGGGAGAGGCTGCTCGGCACAGAGGCAAGCGGCGAACTGAAGCCGCCTGTCTCGATCCAAACACAGAGGAAAACGGCATGACCGCGCTCAACCCAGCACCCAACAGCCCATCACCTGAACCGTACGAAGACATTCCGAATGCGGCCGAGGCCGGTCAGGCCCGGGCGGCCACGGTGGGCGCCGAGTTCAAGCACCGCGCTATGGACTACCTGGGACAGGCTGGCGCCCAGGTAGTGCGCGGACCGCACAAAGTCGGTTCGTACAACGTCGAAGCCGTCGTTTGCGGCACCAACGGCCAGCGCTTCTTGGTCTTGGCACACGGCGTGCTCGACGATGACGACCGAGCCGGCCTGAAACGAACCGACACGCTGAAAAAAGCCGGCTTCGACGCCATCATGATTCGGCGGCTCCGCGATCTTCCGATACTGCTCGTGACCTCACATCTGCCGGACAAGGGCGCCGCCGCGGCACAGCTTGCAGACTGCGCTGGATTCATCTTCGATGTGATTGCCACATACGACGACTTTGCTGGCTACCAGCGGCTGCAGCGCTACCTCCACGAGGAACCGTTTCCAGGGCAGCTCGATGCACCGTGGCGGGACAACCCAAGCCACTGGACACCCGAATTGTTCGACGGGCCGGACCAGCAGGTGCAGGCACAGCACCGGTACACCCCGTGCGAAGACGACGTGGATGAAGCGGAACCCTTGTGAACCGGGTCGGGCAAGCGTGTGGCAGGGAGGAAGCCTGTGCTGAGATCGCGACGATCTGTCGTGACTCGGGCTCTGGGTGGCGCGCGGTGTGCGCCCTGCTGGAACACGCTCGCTCGCATGACGCCGACAGCGGCTTCGGGCCCCTCGACGACCGTCGACGCGACGAAGCAGCGGCAGCGACGGCCGCTCTTGAACACAGCTTGGCACCCTCGAGCAGCGCATCGACTACTGCCAGTGCCGTGTACCGCCCCAACGAAGTCGGCGATGCGGTAGCCGCGCTCTCTACGCCGTTGGCTGCTGGCGAATTGGCATACGCGGTTGCTTCGTTGCTGGACCAGTTGTATTGGCCGAGCTTTGCTCGGGACTGGCTTGCGGACCGCGGCACGTCCTTTGAGCTTGGCGTCGGCGAGCTGTACCCGATCGGCGAGATGCGCCTGATGGGCAATGTGGGCCACAGTGCCCGGCCTCATCGGCTGTCTCTGCCAGCCGGCGAACTGGCGCATGTTCGACGGCGCCCCGACGACGGCGTCCGGGTCCGGGTGATCGGCGAGTATGCGCCCATCATCGACCGACTGGCGGGTTCGCCTCCGTTGGGAGCGGCTGTGCTGCTGCCCAACGAATCGCGGTCGGAGCTCAACCATCCGCTCAATGGCATGGGCCCGGCCAACTCCGCAGCTCAGCAACGCACGATCGAAGAACTCCTTCGGCGCGCCAGCGAGATGGGGGTCGATGTCGCGGTCCTGCCCGAACTCAGCGTTGATGAGGACATCGTCAGGTGGCTTGAACAGCAGTGGGCTGAGAGCACGGATCTGCCCATCCTGTTCGCTGGCAGCGCCCATCTCGCTGAGGGAGGCCGGCGTGTCAACCGAAGCACCGTCCTCCTGCCCGGAGTTGGCGCCGCGTGGTGCCACGACAAGTTCACCGTGTTCGAGGATCGCGACGGCTCCCGCGAGCCGATCGAACCGGACGAGCCGTGTATCACGCTCGGTTGCGGGCGCCTGGTGCGGGTAGCCACGCTGATCTGCAAGGACGCACTCAGTGCAGACATAGCCCGACTGGTCGCCGACCTGGGAGTACACCTACTGGCGGTGCCCGCCATGTCACGCGGCTTGGGCGATTTCTCGACGGCAGCGAGCCTGCTCATCGCTCGCTCGCAAGGAGCGACTGTGGTCGCCAACAACCCGCGTGTTTGGAATGGTGCTGGCCGGGACCATGCTCTGCTAGGTCAGCCGGTGCCCGACGCAGGTCAACGGTGCGTTGAGCGCCAGAGTGACAGCGCACCCGATCTCGGGATCGCACGCCTCGGCACCGGTTGGGAACGCTGACGCCGCCCGTGACAGCGCCCCGTTGCTTGACATATGCTTGACACATGAGCAGGGCGCCGCTGGGTGCGTTCCTGGACGAAGTGCGGTCGATGCTGCAACGCTCCGGGGGCGCACTACACCCTCGGGGCGAACGCGCTCGCGAATCGCCTGATGCTGCCGTTGACCGCGTCCTCGCCTGTGGGCGTGAGCTCCTCGACAACCCGTCCGTCGAAGCGCTCACGGCAGCCTCGGCCGAGTTGGACAGCGCCGTCCGGATCCTGCGTCGGCGAAGTGTGCCCGTCGAGCCGCTGGTGGGGCTGGGCAGCGAGATGGAAGATGCTCTGCTGGCTGCGGTCACTGGTGAGGCACGGCGGGATCTGCGGGAATACACCCACAGCGTGGGCGAGCGCATCTTGAGCCAGCTGGCGGGCGGGTCTGCTTCGCCAAGCGAACTGGCAGATCAGCTCGACGTCGAAATCAGTCAAATCAGCCGAGCAGCCAAGACACTGCGCGATAACGGGCTGATCGAGGTTCGCACCGCACCCGGCGACCGGCGCCGCCGCATCTACCGGGCCACATCGCAGGATGCCTCTGTGCGGCGTCGGAGGGCTTGGCGGTCGTTGGTCGAGCGATTGGCTGCGTTGCGCGCCGAGGACGTGCGGAGCGACCTGCTTCCGGGTCGCGTGGGTGACCGCCTCGGGGCGAAGCCGATGGCCGGCATCTGCGCGGCGTTCCGGGACGACATCGAATCTGGCCGCTACGAGCCAACGCCCGCACATGAGGTAGATGTGCCCAAGACGAACGGGGGCGTTCGCCCAGCCGCGGCGCTGCGGTTCGCGGACCGGCTGGCCTATGCGGCGCTGGTCGAACGCTGCCGTGCCGAGATCGAAGCGAGCCTGGTCTCCGAACGCACAGTGCTGTGGCCACGCGGCGCAAAGAGCGACAAGCAATGGCTGGAGCTGGAGGGCTTCGTCAGCGACAGCGAAGACACCCATGTGCTGTCGATGGACATTCAGTCGTTCTACGACTCGATTCGCCACGACATCCTCGCGGATGCGCTGGAGCGGGCCGGGTGCGACCAAGCCGTGATGTCGGACCTGCGAGCGTGGCTCAGGGAGATCACGGAGGGTCGCGAGCGGGGGCTCCCCCAAGGACTCACCGCGTCAGACCCGCTCGCCACGGTGGTGCTGGCACCGCTCGATCTGGCACTGGCGTCGGCCGGGGTTCGCTTCGTGCGGCATGGCGATGACGTGCGCGCCGTCGGCTCGCTCGCCGACGTTCGAGACGCCGCACGCGTGGTGCGTGATCAGCTGAGATCGCTGGAGTTGACCATCAACGACGACAAGACCCGGGTGCTTCGCCACGCCACCTACATGGATCGCCGCAACGAGGTCAGCGGGGCGGTGCGCGGTTACCTCGAAGCGTCCGATCATGTCGAGCGCCACTCGGCCATCTTTTCGCTCCTCGACGCTCTCGGCGCCGACGTGGAACTGTCGTGGCGCTGGTACCACGACACACTGAGCGTCCGCGAGGTCATGGAATCGATCGGATCGCCTTGGGACCCCAGCGACACCGCAGCGCTCATGATCGTGCTGAAAGAAGCAGCCCAAGCAGAGGAGGCCTCGGCTCGGCTGGCCGCGAAGTGGGCGACACCGCGCGACCCCTCGGGCACCGTATTGGTGCAGACCGGCATTGCCATGCTCGCCGCCGCGGGCGCCGTGGAACCAGCTGACGAACTCGATGCCCGGATCGTGGCCAGACCTGAGTACGCCGGCCCGCTGTCGTCCTACATCGAGGCGACCGCACCAGAGAACCCGAGCGCTGTGGCTGGGCTGCTGCAACGCATCGACGACACCGGAGAGACCTACGGCGCGCAATGGCTCCACTTCTACGAAGCGCTCGGCAACGCTGGCGAGCACGGCGAATTCGACAGCCTTGCCCGCTCCCACCTCGAAGCGACGGACCGCAACTGGATGCGTCGCCTGCGAGCGGCCCGATTCATGGCTCACCGAGACAACCTGGACACGGACCGCTTTGCGGATATCGCCGACCAAGCACCGGCGGCGCTGCGCGACGACGTCCTGAGCATCATGAACCACACCACACCGCAGCCGCCCGACACACTCGCCAAGAACGAGGGTGCCACCGCCTCAGCCCTAGTTGCCGCAGCACCCGTCTGACCGCCGAAGCCGCCCCGGCAACGGTCTGTCGGCCACGCGCCTCACGCGCCGTGCGCTGCGGGACCTCCACAAGCAGTGGAGCATCCGCCGCAATCGCGGGACGCGCGCGCTGGCGTCGGTACCGTGCGGTTCGGCACCGCAGCCTCGGAGGCCACCATGCAACGAGCCGACGTACTGAAGAACTACGCGGCCTTCGAAGCCGTGCGCGCTGAACTCAAAGCCAGCCACCTTGGACAGTTCGCCGTGCTGCACGACGGCCAGCTCGTCGGCACCTACGCGACCATCCGAGAGGCACGCACCGCGGGCAACGCACACTGCGGGGTCGGGAACTTCAGCACCCAAGAGATCCTGTCTGAGCCCATCGAGTTGGGCACCATGGCTGACGCTGTCTTGGCCTGACGGGCCGACGGGTTGACGATGCGTGTTGCACCCCGTTGTCATAATGATGTGGTGCGGCCCGTACAGGTGCGGGTACCGTGCTGCGGCCCTTGGGAGTGGGCCTGCGGAAGCTAACAGACGGGAGGCGGGCGATGGCGAGTGCATCTGATGCATCCGATCTTGTGCTGCGCCTGCTTGGGTCGGCCACCACCATGAAGCTGCAGAAGCTGCTCTACTACTGCCAAGGCTGGCACTTGGCGTGGGACGGCGAGCCGCTGTTCAGCGAACGCATCGAGGCATGGGCCAACGGTCCGGTCGTGCGCGACATCTACGACCTGCACCGTGGAACGTTCCGGCTGAGCCACCCGCTCCCCGCCTCGTGGGGCGCGGACTGCACGCGGCTGACCAACGACGAGCGAGAGACCGTCGAGGTTGTCGTGAACTTCTACCGCGACTGGAGCGCAGACCAGCTGTCGCGCGCCACGCACGGCGAACGGCCTTGGATCGAAGCTCGCGAGGGCCTCACACCTACTGAGCGCGGCACTCAGGAAATCAGTCTCGACACCATGCAGGACTACTTCAGCGGCCTGATGGACCAATCGCCCGAGGATGGCTAAGCGCCCCAAGGGCAGACAGCCGAAACGATCCAAGCAGCAGGGTCCCCCCTCGGCTGCCGCGCCCGCAGCGGCGGAGGACGCCGCCCTGTCATGGCGATTCTCGACTCTGGACCGCGCCTATCCCCAAGAAGGCGGATGGGCCGCGGTCGATGAGGCCGACCTTCGCCGCATCGTCGATCGAATCGCGGCGCTCGACGACCGACCCCCGATGGAGGTCGTCGCCGGGCCGGCAACATCTCAGCGCCACTTCACGGTCTACGACCAGAGCACGATCGACCGCGGCTTCACCGCTGACGCGAAGCGGCAACTGGCCCGTCGAGAACGAGACGACGCGACCGAGATCGCGAGAATCCGGATCGGAAGCGCCAAACGGCTCTACGCGGTCAGGACCCGTCGAGGCGTCTTCGAGATGCTGTGGTGGGACCCGAATCACGAGATCTACCCCACCGAACCACGCAACACCTGAATCACCGACCACGAGGCCCGACCGAAGCAGCCTCGGTCCCGCCGAGGCGGCCTAACGGTCAGAGCTAGCAAGTCGCAAGCCCGGCATGCCGTCGGCCGCCGTGAAGACCTCTACGCCGGGGCAGTACCTCGTCCGCCAGTCGGGATCGAACCCGTCCAAGACCTGTTCTGGGCCATCAGGCCGATCCCGAGCCAGCACGAGAATGAGATCAAGACGCTCTGTCTCCACCAAGTCGAGTCCGGTTAGCGGCGCTTCGGGGTGCAGTGGAGTTTCGAGCCATGCCGCGACGTCGACTATGTGGCAGCGCTCTGCCGCGATCTCGCACAGCGCCACGAATCGAGCGACGCGCTGGCGGCCAGCACCCGTGGCCGACCCGCCTCTTCGCCACCTGCGCACCTCAGGCCCCGATACACCGGCGGCACGGGCGATGTCCCGCCATGAGAACCCGAGCGCGGCCAGCCGGTCCAACAGCGACGGCAAGCGTTCCCCGGCGCAGCGCACCGTCAGCGAGCGCAGTTCCTCGTCGAGGCCGTCCGAATGCAGCACCCCGGTGGGCGCATCATCAACATGGCGCACGGTGCTCACGTCAGGTCCCTCGCTGGCCGATCAGACACTTCCGTGCGCAGTCTGCCGGTGACGGCGACTCGAAGAAACCACTTGCCGGCCGAGAACCCCGGTCGCAACACGCAAGGGTGTCAAGGCCGGGAGGAGCCGCCTTCGGGCCGCTCCTCCCTTTGTCGTCCTGCACGCGTATCGCTTCGATGAGCGACCACACGCTCCAATTGGGATTCAACTGGGGCCGTCCAGAAGCAGCTTTTCTCAACGGTTGCCTGCCGCCTCAAGTGCGACCGCCGATGCGAACTCCCCATGCGACAGGACCGGCGTCGCCCCGTACCTGCCCGCGAGATAGCGCTTGCCGATCGCTTCTTGCTTGCGCGGCTCAAGATCGACAAGCGGGTACAGGCGTGTGCCGCCGTCGCTGCGCTTCTCGGCGAACCAGATCTGGTCCCTCCCGAGCAGCCGGTCGCCGGCGGCGTCGCCCAGCAGCGTGGCGTCGTGCGAGTTGAAGATCAACTGCGCTCGCCGCGGATTGGTGCTGGGGTCCTGAAACAGACGCACCAGCGCGGTCACCAGCGCCGGATGGAGGCTGGCGTCCAGCTCGTCGGCGAGGAACACCGACCCCGACTCGAGGGCCTGCACCACCGGGCCGATGAGGCCGAACCACACACGGGTGCCGAGAGACTCGTCCTCGGCATCGAGGTCGACTTCCTCGCCATCGGCGCCACGGTGGGTGAGCCGGACACCGAGTTCCTCGAACGCCGGCCCGTCGTCACTCTCGGGGTCACCGTCGGTGCCCTCCAATATGCGGATCGCTCGCCGCAGGCGCTCGTGCATGACCGGGTCGGGCTCTTGCTTGCGTGCGCCCGTCACGCCGAGGTCCGCCGCCTGCAGCAGCGCCAGCACGCGTTCCCGGTGCGCCCCGTCGCTCAGCATCTCGGTTGTGAGCGCTTGCCGGAACGGGCGCGAGTCGGCCTCGGCAAGGACGAGATTGCGGCTGAACCACTGGTACAGCGGAAGCAGCGCGGCGTGATTGGCAGAAGCCGCGGCGGACAGGAACAGCGCGTTCGGCCGTACGAGCTCTTGGACCGCCCGAGTCTTCTGGCGTTCCACACTGCCGGCGTCAACCTGCTCCTTTGTGCGCCGGAACAGCAGGGCCGGCCGTCCCTTGGGATAGTGGTACGCCCACTCGTCAAGCACGCGATCGTCATCGATGCTGAACCCGTACCGGTGCCGCACCCCGTCGAGTACAAGGTCGACCTCGTACTCCGACGGCTCGGCGCGGCGCACCCGATCCAAGACAAACGGCCGACGGGGAATGCGGCCCCCAGGATCGCCGCGCCGAAACGAGTGCAGCACGCAGCTGCGCATGTCGTCCAGCGCCTTGAGCAAGTTGCTCTTGCCCGAGCCGTTGGCGCCGAACACCCCAGCAGCAGGCAAAACGTTGACCGGCGCACCGCTCTCCCGCCACTCGACGGTTCGGACGACGCCACGCTCCGACATACGGGTAGCAAGCATCGAGAATTCGAATTCGTCCCTGAACGACCGCGCGTTCACCGCGCGAAAACTCAGGAGTACAGACGACTGGGTCGCAGTGCTACTGCTATTCATAGGCGCATTATCGCAGAAAACTTGCAGAAATATTGCCGAAGACTGCTTCGCGGACGGCTTCGGGTACCTCTTAGCCGTGGTTGCACACACTCGTCGTTTGTAATGGACAGCCGCGACAGCAGCCGACCGCAGGGACTACGGCAGATTCTTGATGGGCTCGGCGAAGACCCGACGCAGTTCGCCCAGCGTCTCGATGGCCCAGGCCCGGTACTGAGGCCAACTCTCGCGGTCTGCCGGATAGACGGGGTCCAGATAGGCGGCGACACGTGATGCTCGTGCGTTCTCAATGGACTCCCACCTCAACTCGAGATCACACGAGGCCTCGATCTCGGCGCGGCTTGCCTCCAGCAAAGGCAAGACTGAGTCGCCGTCGGCGATGTACACCGACGCCCGCAGGCTGTAGTTGGTCGCACCGGTCGGCCAAGCGAAACCGATCCTGTAACGCACACCGCCTCGCCCGCTGGGAAACGACATCGCATTGGCAGCCTGAGGCTGGCGCAAATTGCTCCAATCAGGATGCGCCTCGTTGAACGCCGGCAGGAACTCTGCCCACCAGTCGAGATACATGGCGTTCCACTCGGACACTGTCGCGGACACAGCCCGCGCACTACGCGAGAAGTCGTCTGGCTCCACAACGACGTTCAACTGCACCGCCGCAGGCGAATCGCCGATGCGCACCGCATGGACTTCGATCCCGAAGAAGCCGCTTCCCTCTCCCGACAGCGCGTTCAGCCAGTTCAGCGCAGAGCGATGCTCTGGGCGAAGTGACTTCGCGACCAAGACAGCCCAGTGCGCTTCGAGCCCGGCCGCGTAGGTGATCAGCTTGCCCAGGTGGTCGTGGTCGGTGGGCTCAAGAAAGTTCTCGACGACGACACGATGACCGGTGTTCTCATCCCGCAACACGACATCGGCCGAGAACGGCCCCACCGCGACCTCGATTCCTTCCAGCTCCAGATCCATCTGCAGTGCCTTGCCAAGATGCTCGCGGTGCTCCGCCAACCACGGCGTGAAGTCCTTGGCTTCGTCTCGCCACACGTCACGCAGCGGCACTTCTTCTAGCGACGCAACTTCGATCATGGAATTCGCCCCCGTGCTCATACCGACACCGGAAAGGTATCGACCGTTCGCGCCCGGACGCGCTGAGCGGCCGACGAGTTGCCGCCAGGGTCTCGGCCCAGGATTGTCGCGATCGGAGGGGCGATCGGTTCGTAGCCTCCCTGCGGCGAGCGGGGGCGATGCGGGGAGACCTACCCATGGCAAGGAAGACAGGCAAGTCCGGAGCGTCGACACGAGGCACCGCCCCGGCTGAACCGATTGCCGCCGGCGTGTTCGCGTTCGAAGGCGACTGGGACTCCGATCTTCGCAAACAGTGGAGCATCGACACGATGCTCGATGCGGTCCGAGGCTTCGGCGAGATCAAGTACATCCATCGCGACATCGGTACCGTGCCGGAGCTGGAGTACTACGTCAACAAGTGGCTGCAGCGGCGCTACGACGCATACCAAGTCGGCTACTTCGGCTTCCACGGCGACCCGGGCAGCCTCTGGCTGGACGGCAAGCGACACGTCTCGCTCGAAGACCTCGAGGCGATGATCGACGGGAGAGCCGAGGGTCGAGTCATTCACTTCGGTTCCTGCTCAGTCATGCGCGCCCGTGACGACCGGCTGCGCACATTCCGGCGCAACACCCGAGCGCGCGCCGTCATCGGCTACCGCAAGACCGTCTACAGC
>JAJDTF010000127.1 GCA_022827265.1 Acidimicrobiia bacterium
ATCGGTCTTGGAGCGCCGCACGGTCACACTGCCGGCGCCGTCGTCGGCCCGGCCGATGTCGGCGATGTCGAGCGATGCGGCTTCGCCGATGCGCAGCAGAGCGTCGCTCATCACCGCAATGACCGCAGCGTCGCGCAGCCCAATGGGGTCGCCGCGTACGGCGGCCACATCGGCTGCGCGATCTGCTGCTGCCCAGTCGATCCCGGCAGCTTGGCGCGGAGGTCCGGTGGCACGACGATGGACCCGCAGCGTCCTGTCGCACTGCGGGCCGACCGGATCGGGTTCGCCAAGGCGATTCGCCGCGCACCGCACTGCTGCGACGGTCTGAGCGAGCGTCGATGGTGCCCGCCCTTGGGCTGCCATGTCGGCAAGCACGCCGCTGAGTGTGGTGTCGGTCAGATCAGCGCCGTCCAGCTCAGCCGCCACGGCGCGCAGTCGTCCTACATAGGCGCGACGCGTTTGTGGCGCCAAGTCTGCTGCAACGGCTTCGAAGGTGTCGGCGGACAGATGGCGGGCCGCTGGTTCCATCGTCCGAGGATATTACCGCGGCTATTGACATATAGCCATACAGACTCGAGTCGTGCCGGCCGCGAAGGCGGAGACAGTTGCATGGGTCCCCTCCCAGCGGCCGGCACGGCACCCGCCCAAACACACCGCGCCTCACCGCACCGAAGAGCACATCTCACCGCCAGACGCACGCTCGCCGCGCTGGCGGCGCTGCTTGTCGCCGCGTCCACGCTCACTGTCATCACGGCAGCGCCCGCCGGCGCTCACACGCAGACCAAGCGCTACTGCGCCTATGACCCGTTCGCCGGAAACCAGTGCTGGACCGAGAACGTGGCCCACAAGCACGCCCCGTCGCCGTCGTGCCCGGCCGGCACGACCGGCACGCCGCCGAACTGCTCGCCTGTCCCGTCCACCAACGAGAACCACGACCCCAACGCCGACAAAGACGACGACAGCGGCGGCGATGACTCCGGCGGCGGCGACAGCGGAGGTGATGACTCGGGCGGCAGCGACGATGACAGCACCAACACCGACAGTGGCGATAGCGGCGACAGCGGTGATGACGACACGGGCAGCGACGACAACAGCGGCGACGACTCCGGCGGCGACGACGACGGCGGCAACCAGAAGGGCACGCGTCAAAACCGCGGCACGACCACCCCGACCACAACCACCAGCACCGATCCCTGCGGTGACTGGGCAGACGCATTGATCGCAGCGATCAACAAGAACAACGACGGCACCGGCACCTACACCCCGCCGCCCGAGCGCCCCGAAGCGTGTGGCGGCATGACAAACGCAGAAATAGCGGCGATGGTGAAACGCGCCCTCAACATCGGCGGACTTGCGGTTGCTGACGCGCTCAAGAAACTGCTCGAAGCCACGTCGCCTGAGAGCATCTCCAAGGCGCAGCTAGCGCTTGTGCGAGAGATTCAAGAACTCTGGGACAAGACGCCTGACGATGCCAAGCGACTCATCAGGATCACTGTCTCCAGCGCAGGGTGCGTTGGCTTGGCGGCGGCCATCGTCAAGAGCAGCACTGCTAGCGGTGGTGCCGCGGTGCCGGCTTGGGTTGCAGTCCTAGCTACAGCGAAGGGTCAGGCGGCTGTCGGCATCTTTTGCCCCGTCGTTGTGGAAGCAGCCACGATTTTGGTTGACAAGTTGGGCAGTGATAGCTCCGACGACAGCGGCTCGGGCGGCTCCAGCCAGCAGCCGGCGCCGGATCCGGACGATCCCGACGGCGACTACGACGGCAACGGCAAGACCGAACGTGACGAACTGGGAATGGCGGATCAGAAGCTCTGGGACGGGGAGATCACCGCCGAGGAGTACCAGCGGATTTGGCGCAAGTACGCCTGCGACAGCGGCGACACGCACGAGTGCGACAAGTGAGGCGGGAAACGACGATGAACACCACGAACTACACTGGGAGAGCGACTATGACTAGCTTGCGAAAGCGTCGGAACCTAAGCGGCTTGGCCGTGCTCGCAACGGTCGTTAGCGCTGCGTCGGTGGCATATTTGCCCTCTCTGGGTGTTCCGCTGTGGGTTCTTGCGGTCGTAGCGGCGTGTGTTGCTATCCCGTTGCTGTGGCTTTCCATGAGGCAGCTACGTCGTGAGGCTGAGGCTGCTGGGGGCTTGTCGGGCTGAGCGTTCGGCGGGCTGCCAGGGCTCACAAGCGCTGTAGCTCCCATCTTGGGCGGCGGGCGCGGGAGCGTTGCGCGGTCCGCGTTCGGTTAGGCGTAGCTGTCTGCTGACAGAAGGGAGGGACCGTGACGGGCGACATCGTGAAGATCGTTGTTCAGGGTGCTGTTGCGTTCGGTATCTGTGCTGCTCCGGTGGTGCTCGCGTTCGCGGCACGCCGGTTGTGGCAGAGCATGACTGAGTGACCGCGGACGGGCAGCGGCTCCCCTCGGGCGGCTCCAGCCAGCAGCCGACGCCGGACCCGGACGATCCCGACGGCGACTACGACGGCGACGGCGAGACCACGGCCGAGGAAGCGCACGAGGCATCCCTCAGACACGAGGCCGGGGAACTCACCGACGCGGAGTACTACCGGATCATCTACAAGTTCTTCTGCGACAGCTACTACTGCGGCAAGTGAGGCGGGAAACGGCGATGAACACCGCGAACTATCCTGAGGCCATGACCGCGCTGCGCCGCTCAAAACGGAAATGTGCCCAGGCGTTTTGTTGGGTTTTCGGCGTAGCTGTTGCCGGATATTGGGCGGCGGGCCGCTTCGACAGCGCGGGTATCCCGCCAGAAGTGCTGTTGCTGCCGGGCGGCGCGTGGATTGCTTGGCGGCTGCTGACCGGCTGGCAGGCGCGGCGCTCCCCGAATGCCAAGCCGCCGCGCGGGTACCCGCGGGCTGCGTCTGTCGAGCGGGAGCGGGCTGCCGCCGGGGTTTCGTCGGGTTGACGTTCGGCGCTGCCCGGCGTTGCGCGGGCCGGTGCCTAGTCTCGCCGGGGTGAGTCGGATCGAGGGGTTGTTGGGCGATCCGTGGGCGGGTCATTACGACGCCCCAGCAGCGGGCCGACTGGTGGGCATGGTTCGACTGCCCGTAGCCGACACAGCGACAGCGAGAACGATGATGAGCGCCCCGAGCTGCCCTGACACCATGAGCGCACCCGACACGGCTGAGACGCAACCGCAGAGGTCGCCGTTTCGGTATCTGCTCTGTTACCTGCCGGCGGTAGTAGTGGTGTCTCTCATCGTGAACTACGCGCTGCCTTCCAACTACCAGCGCATGACGTTTGGGCTGATCGTGCTGTGATTCACCCTGGGTTTTGCGCAGGCTCTGGGGGTCCCTGCGTTTGGTGGAGGCGGATTACTGGATTCATGCTGCCGGTTGATGTTGATGTCGAGTTTCGAACTCGATCGGGGTCAGCATGCCAAGCGAGGTGTGGCGCCGCTGCCGGTTGTGCCAGATCTCGAGGTATTCGAAGATCGCCATGAGAGAGGCCGCGTCTGTATCTGGTCGCGAATCCTGTCTTGGAATCAAGCCATTTTAGTTCTGAGATATGTCATTAGCTGAGAAATATATCGCCACTGACAAACAGATGCAAGCATGGGCGATGAGCTGGCTGGCGCCGTGACAACGGGCATGAGTGGATTCGCCGCAGTGCAGCGACGCAGGGGAGCCACCTCGCCGCGGCGTGGCGCTACCGTGCTGCCATGCGCGAGTGGAACACGACGCTGCCGAACCTCATGGAACCTTGGTTCTGGACGCAGCCGGCCGACGAGATCGACGCGGTGATCGCCCGCTATCACGCTGAGGCCCCGCTGGACTGGTTTGAGGAGCCGTACTTCTCCGAGTGGGTGACGCCCAGCCCCGGCTACTGGTGCGTCACCCGCCACGACGACATCGCCACCGTGTCGCGGAACGCAGACGTGTTCAGCTCGGCGCGAGGCATCACGCTCGGCGACAACCCGCCCGAGTTCACCGAGTTCTTCAGCTCCATGATCGCCATGGACGATCCCCGTCACGCACGGCTGCGACGCATCGTCTCCAAGGGCTTCACGCCCAAGATGCTCGAACAGCTCGACGGCGGCATCCGTGACGGGGCGCGCGAGATCGTGAACTCGATCTGCGAGCAGGGCACCTGCGAGTTCGTCTACGACGTGGCGGCTGCTCTGCCGCTGCGCATCGTGTGCGACCTCATGGGCATACCTGGTTCGGAATACAAGTTCGTGTTCGACCGAACGAACATCATCCTGGGCATCTCCGATCCCGACTTCCAGCCGCCCGACGGCGACCTCGCCACTGCGCTGCTGAATGCCGGTGCCGAGCTCGCCGAGTTGATGAAGGAAGTGGCCGCCGCGAAGAAAGGCGGCGACGGCAACGACCTCACCAGCGTCATCGTGAACGCGGAACTCGAAGACGACCGGCTGAGCGAATCCGACTTGGCCAGCTTCTTCGTGCTGCTGGTAGTGGCCGGCAACGAGACCACCCGCAACTCCACCGCCTGGGCACTGAAGTTCCTCACCGAGAACCCCGATCAGCGGGCCATCTGGGCCGCAGACTTCGAGAAGGTGGCACCCACCGCGGTGGAGGAGATCGTCCGTGTCGCCAGTCCTGTGAGCTACATGCGCCGCAGCGTGACCCGCGACTTCGAATGCGGTGGGCAGCAGATGCGAGAAGGCGACAAGGTGGCAATGTTCTACATCGCCGCCAACCGTGATCCCGCAGTGTTCGACGACCCGTTCCGCTTCGACGTGATGCGCGACCCCAACCCGCAGTACGGCTTCGGCGGCCCCGGCCCGCACTTCTGCCTGGGCGCCCACTTGGCGCGTCGCCAGATCACCTCGATGTACCGCGAACTGTTCGAGCGGCTGCCCGACATCGTCGCCGCAGGCGAACCCGACCTCCTGCGCGCATCGTTCATCCACGGCATCAAGCGCCTCGACGCCGAATTCACCCCGACTGCCCCGGTGCCGGTCTGACCTCGAATGCGCCGAGGCCGCGGTGCTCGACCTGTGCTTACGCGCGGTGCTGAACCCCGAGGCACAGCCAAGAACCGAGCAGCCGGTCGCTCCAGAAATCCGTATCACGCCCTCGAAAGCACCATGAGCGTGAGCTAGCGGGCTCATCGGACGAGGCAACCTCTAGCGTTCGCGCCATGACGAAGCCCCAGATTGCGCCGGCGACCGGCAAGCTCGGCGTGCTGACGCCTGGGATGGGCGCGGTGGCCACCACGTTCATCGCAGGAGTGCTCG
Organism: Acidimicrobiia bacterium; assembly: GCA_022827265.1. Taxonomy (GTDB): domain Bacteria; phylum Actinomycetota; class Acidimicrobiia; order Acidimicrobiales; family Poriferisodalaceae; genus Poriferisodalis. The sequence continues at coordinate 5,223 of JAJDTF010000127.1, forward strand.
CTGCACGCGCGGGCTTGGCGGCGCCCATCGGCTCGGTGAGCCAGATGGCCCACATTCGCCTCGGCGGGCGGGCCGATGGCCGCAACCCGCTCATCCGCGACTTCGTCCCGCTGGCCTCGCTGGATGATCTTGTCTTTGGCGGCTGGGATCCCATCACGCCCAACGCCCTCGAGGGCGCCCGCACTGCCGGTGTGCTCGAAGAGCGAGATCTCGGCGTGATCTCGCGCGAGCTCGAAGGCATCGTGGCCATGGATGCCGTGTTCGACCCCCGATGGGTGAGTCGGCTGGAAGGCACGCGGACCAAGCCGCCGATGCGCAAGCTCGAAGCTGCCCAAGCACTCATGGACGACATCGAGCGATTCCGAACGCAGAACGAGTGCGACCGGCTGGTGATGGTGTGGTGCGGCTCGACCGAGGCCTACCAGGAGCCCTCCGAGGTGCATGCCAGCGTCGAGGCGTTCGAAGCGGGGCTCGCTGCCGACGACGGCAACATCTCGCCCAGCCAGATCTACGCCTACGCAGCGCTGATGAGCGGTGTGCCCTTCGCCAACGGCGCGCCGAACCTGTCCGTCGACATACCAGCCATGACCGAGCTGGCCGTGCGCCGCGGCGTGCCCATCGCGGGCAAAGACTTCAAGACCGGCCAGACGCTGATGAAGACGCTGGTGGCGCCCGGCCTGAAGGCTCGGATGCTGGGCCTGCGCGGCTGGTACTCCACCAACATCCTGGGCAATCGCGACGGCGAGGTGCTGGACGACCCCGAGAACTTCAAGACCAAGGAGACGTCGAAGCTCGGTGTGCTCGACACGATCCTGCAGCCCGAGACCTATCCCGAGCTCTACAGCGAGATCGACCACGTGGTGCGCATCAACTACTACCCGCCCCGCGGCGACAACAAAGAGGGCTGGGACAACATCGACATCTTCGGTTGGCTCGGCTACCCGATGCAGATCAAGATCGACTTCCTGTGCCGCGACTCGATCCTCGCGGCACCGATCGTGCTCGACCTGGCGCTGTTCTTGGATCTGGCCCAGCGTGCCGGGCAGGGCGGCGTGCAGGAGTGGCTGTCGTTCTACCTCAAGGCGCCCCAGTCGGCCGATCCTGCTGGCCCTGAGCACGATCTGTTCATTCAGCAGACCAAGCTGAAGAACACCCTGCGCGAGTGGATGGGCGAGGAGCCGGTCACCCACTCCGAAGCCGGCTGAGGAGCGCCGGACGGAGCTGCTGCGCACCGGCGGCCGCGCGGCGATCACAATCTCATCCCGCTCTCAGGTTGATTTCAGGGACCGTTCAGGTTCATTCGCCATCGTCTGGGTCGTCGCACGAACCCCGACGAAAGGACTGGCGATATGACCGAATCCAGCGAGGCCGACGAGCCCACCGACGCACCGAGGCGCAAGTCAGGGCGCAGCCGAGCGCTTGCGCTGCTGGCTGCGCTGCTGCTGGCAGCGACTGCGGTCGTTGCGTTCGGCGCGGGCAGCGCCAGCGCGCAGACCCAGAACGACAACGGCAACGCCGACCAGCAGCAAGCGGACGACAGCGCCAACGACGACTCCGACGGCACCTGCGACAAGAACGGCGCACGCCGGGGCGGCAAGCTCGGACGGTTCGGCATGGGCGACACGCTCACCGAACTGCTGGACACCGACGCCGAGACACTTCGGGAGCAGCTGAAGAGCGGTTCGACGCTGGCCGACATCGCTGCCGCACAGGGCGTTGACGTGTCCGAAGTGATCGACGCACTCGTGACGGCGATCACCGACACGGCAGCCGAGCACGACCGTGAGATCGATGTAGACGCCGTGACCGAGCGAATCACCGCCTTCGTGAGCGGCGAACGGCCCGAACGGCCCGATGATGACGACGACCGCCGCGGCCGCCGCGGCTTGCACCGCGGTGGTTTCGACGGTGCGAGGCACTTGGGTCGGCACGCCTGGTCCGACGCCGCTGCATAACCCCCCGCTGCCGCCGAGCAGCGTCCGAAGCGGGCCGGTTCCCTCTCCGCCGGCCCGCTTCGGCGCGTCTGGGCACCCGGTACCTTGCATCCGTGGCCACGGACAGCACGGCGATTCCCGTCATCGACATCTCGGCGAGCACCCCTGCTGGGAGCGCCTGCGCCCAGATCGACGCGGCCTGCCGGGGCATCGGCTTCTTTGCCATCACCGGCCACGGCGTTTCGGGCGAGCTGCTCGACGGCGTGCTCGACGTGACCCGGATGTTCTTCGCCCAGCCGCCCGCCGACAAGAGCTCGCTTGCGATCGAGCTGTCCGACCACCACCGGGGCTACGCCGGCGTGGAAGGCGAGCTGCTCGAGCCGGGTCTGCGAGCTGACTACAAGGAGACGATGGACTTCGGCCCCGAAGTGCCGGCCGATGACCCGCTCCGCTCACCGCTGGAAGGACCGAACCAGTGGCCCGACCTGCCAGGATTCCGTGACACCGTCGGGGCCTACCAGGCTGCTGTGCTGAGAACAGCGAAACGTTTGCTTCGCCTGATCGCGCAAGCGCTCGGCCAGGAGCGGTCTTTCTTCGATGAGCGTTTCGAGCGGCCGCTGGTCGGCACACGGCTGATCCGCTACCCGGCGGTGGCCGAACCACGGCCCGACCAGCTCGGGTGTGGCGCGCATAGCGACTACGGCTGCATCACGCTGCTTCACATCGACGGCACCGCCGGCCTGCAGCTGGCAGACGTCGAGGGCAGGTGGCATGACGTCATCGCACCAGCAGGCAGTTTCATCGTGAACCTGGGCGACATGCTGGCCCGCTGGACCAACGACCGGTACCGCGCCACCGTGCACCGTGTGCAATCGCTGCGCACGGCCGACCGCTACTCGGTGCCGACGTTCGTCAACCCGTCCTACGACACCGTGGTGGAGTGCCTGCCGAGCTGCCTCGGCGAGGGCGAGCAGCCGAAGTACCCCACGACCACCTCGGGCGCCTACCTGCAATCCCGCTTCGACGAGACGTTCGCCTACCGCCAGTAGCCACTGCAGTGTCTTCGGTTATCGATGCGCGACCTCAGTGAGCGCGGCGCATCGCCCGTCAGACGAGCAGCGGATCGGTCAGCACTTCCACCAAGGCGGGACCTGGGTGCGCCAGGGCCTCGCTGAGCGCGTCGTCCAGTTCGTCTGCCGCCGTCACCTGGCGGCCCATCGCTCCGCACAGCTCTGCGAACTCGGCGAAGCTCGGGTTGTGCAGCGACGTCTGCCACACGTCGAACTCGGCCGCTCGCTGCTCCTTTGAGATCTTGCCCAGCTCGCCGTTGTTGAGCAGCACATGGGTGATGCCCATCCCGTAATTGACGGCAGTGGTCAGTTCCATGGCGTACTGGCCGAAGCCGCCGTCGCCCGACACCGAGACCACCGGGCGACCGGCCCAGCGCGACCCGCCTGCGCCGTCACCGCTGCGGGGCGCACGCTGGGCGGCGGCCCAGCAGCCCATCGCGGCCGGGAACGCGAAGCCGATCGATCCCAGGTATCCCGACATCAGCACGGTCTGGCCGCACGGCTCGAAGTAGCGGCCGAACGAATAGGCGTGGTTGCCGACGTCGACCGGCATGATGGCGTCCGCCGGCACCAGGCGGCTCAGCGCCTCGAACACGACCGCCGAGTTGAGGCCGCTGCCCCGGTCATCGGCGCGGCGTCGCTGCTTCTCGGCACGCCAGATGTCCCAGCGAGCTGCGATTTCAGCTGCGGCGTTGCCCGTGCCGCTTGGCCGCGGGGAGTCGTCGGGTGCTTGCTGTGTGCGGCCGGCCGGCGGGGTGCTGGCCCTGGTGGCGAGCGCCCCGGCCAGCGCACGGGCTGCAACACCCACATCGGCCAGCATCGGCACGGTCACCGCGTGGAACCGGCCCAGCGCCATCGGGTCGAAGTCCACCTGCACGATCGGCTTGTACGACGCGATGCCGGTGTGATTGGCGAACGACACGCCGAAGGTCACCAGCGCGTCGGCTTCGTTCATGAACCAGCTCGCGATCGGGGTGCCCGACCGGCCCAGCACGCCGCAGGCCAGCGGGTGCTGGTCGGCAATCAGCCCCTTGCCCTTGAAGGTCGTGGCCACCGGCGCATCGATGGCTTCGGCCAGCGCCACGATGTCGGAGATGCCGCTGCGGGCACCGTGGCCCACGATGATCATCGGCCGCGTCGAGCCCGACAGCACGTCCGCGGCGGCGTCAAGCGCGCTGGCGGCAGGCGACACGCCCCGATCGCCCGTGCGTCCCTGCGGCGAGCCGGCCGGCCGCTCGGGAGCAGGCGCCGGCAAGACCTGCACCTCGTCCGGCAGCACGAGGTGTGCCACGTCGCGCTCCACCAGGGCGGTCTTGCAGGCCAGGTTCATCAGCTCGGCTGCGTCCGAGCCCGCCTGGACCGTCGCCGAGTAGCGGGACACGTCAGCAAAGGCCGCGGACAGGTCGGTGTCCTGGAAGGCGCCCCGGCCCCGGACGCTCGACGGCACCTGGCCCGACAGCGCGAGCACCGGCGCACGGTCCATCTTGGCGTCGTACAGCCCCGTGAGCAGGTTGGTGCTGCCTGGTCCGGCGATGGCGAAACACGCTGCGAGCTCGCCGGTGAGCTTTCCGTAGGCGGTGGCGGCGAACGCGGCGGCGCCCTCGTGCCGCACCCCGATGAATCGCAGCGCGCCATCCGTCTCGGCCTCGCGCAGTGCATCGGCAAACCCCAGGTTGGAGTGTCCGACCATGCCGAAGACCCACGCCACGCCCCACGCCGTCATTGTCTCGACGAGCTGATCCGACACAGTGCGGGGCCGTTCGTCCGTCGCCGGCAGCGCCACATAGACCCCGTCCGGTCGAATCTCGGTTCTGAAGGCGGGCGGTGCATCGTCGAAGGGCGGCGGCGGCGTGCCATCGAGCGGCGAGTAGTCGTAGCCGTGCCAAGGGCAACGCAGCCAGCCGCCCTCGATGCTGCCCTCGCCGAGAGGACCGCCTTGGTGCGGGCAGGCATTGGCCAGACAGCCGAACCCCGCCTCGGTCCGGGTGACGCACAGGCTCTCGTGACCGACCGTCACCGTGGTGACCCGTCCCACATCCAGCTCGTCGACCCCCATCAGCCGATGCCAGGCGAATTCGCCAGCGGGCAGCGCTGGCACCGCGACGCTGGGCGTCGCAGCATCGGGCTCAGTGACGCTGGGCGTCGGATCTGGGGATGCATCGCTCATCGCTCACCCCTGTTCAACTCGCGCTCATCGTCGCACACTGCAATGGGGCATCTGCGGTCGCGAAGCGACGCCAGACACGTCTGCGCGGCTCTAGCGTTTCCGGCGTGCTGTTTCTCGTGCGTCACGCTTCCGCAGGCGACCGGCGCGCGTGGCGCGGCGACGACAGCGCGCGCCCGCTGGATCCGATCGGCCACGCCCAGGCCGAGGCCATCGCAGCAATGCTCGCCTCGGAACCGATCGTGCGCGTGCTGTCAAGTCCCAGCGTTCGCTGCGTCCAGACGATCGAGCCGCTTGCGGCAAGACTCGGCCTGGACATCGAGATCTCCGCCGAGCTGGCCGAGGGCGCCGACGGCTGGCGGACCGAGGCTTTGGTGGAGCGCCTCTGCGGCGAGGCGGGCGACAGCGTGCTGTGCAGCCACGGCGATGTCATACCTGAGGTGCTCTGGCGCTTGTCGTACCGTGGCATCGACGTGAACCCCACCCGCTGCAAGAAGGCGTCGGTGTGGGAACTGCATGTCGCCGGCGGCACCGTCAGCCATGGCGTCTACCGGTCCCCTCGAAGTCTCGGTGCCAGTTTGGAGGATCTGACGTGAGGGCGAGCCGGCACTGCTACGTCGAGTCGTTCGACACTGTCTCGCTGGCGCCGTACCGGATCAGCAGGTCGCCGTTCGCGCACCGTTACACCACCCCCGAGACCATCCATGCGGTGTACTGCAACCGGCTGTACCCGATGAAGTCGAGCTTCGACGAGGACCCCATTCCCGCCTACTGGAAGCTGCGCCGGGGCGTCCTGCTGTACGACGTGCCAGAGAAGCCGCTGGCGATCGAGGGTCCCGATGCTGCGCGGCTGCTCGAACGCGTACTGACGTGCAGGGTGGCCGATCTCGGCGTCGGCCGCTGCCGGTACGGGCTCGCATGCAACGACGACGGCTCGATCCTGATGGACGGCGTGCTGATGCGCCTCGCCGAGAACCGCTTCTGGTACGTCATCGCCAACGGCGAGTTCCTGAGCTGGCTGAAGGCGCACGCTATTGGGTTCGATGTCGAGGTTTTCGACCCTCACTCACGGGTGTTGCAGATCCAGGGGCCCACGTCGCTCGACGTGGCTGATGCGGCGATCCGCGGCGGGCTGCCAGCCGATTTCCGCTACTTCCGCGCCGGCTTCTTCGAGGTGTGCGGTCAGACACTGTGGGTCTCACGAACCGGTTGGACGGGCGAGGCCGGCATCGAGATCTACTGCAACAGCGGGCCCGAGCCCACCGATCACGATGCTCTGTGGGACGGCCTGTTCGCCTGTGGCGAACCGTTCGGCATGGAGTTCGGCACCGGGTCGTCGATGGGGATCCGACGCATCGAGTCCGGAATCCTGGACAACGGCAGCGACATCGAACCCGACCTGACGCCCTTCGGCGCCGGACTCGGCCAGTTCGTCCGGCTCGACAAGGAGGATTTCATCGGCAAGGCCGCGCTTGAGCGGGCCGACCGCAGCCGGCTGCTGTTCGGCCTGATCTGCCCTACGGCGACGCCCGAGCCCGGCATGGGCCTCAGCTACCGAGATCGCCGGGTCGGGCACGTCACCATCGGCACTTGGTCGCCCACGCTGGACACCGGCGTCGGCTACGTGCGCTTCGATCGATCGCTCCCAGGCGACGACTGGTTCGCCAAGACCGTCCGCCTGCACGACCACGACGGCACGCCGCACACGGCGACGGTCGACACTCTGCCCTTCGTCGACAAGGAAAAGCAGTTGCCGCGCGTTGCCTGGGGCAGCCCGGCCACAGGTGCCGGCTGATGTTGACGCTCGACGCGGCGGCGGTGCGACAGTCCACGCCGTGGAACGAGCTGATGGAGGCAATCGAACGCCTGCTGATCGACAGCAACGCCTCGGTGCCGCAACGAGAAATCCATGATGTCGGCTTGCCCGACGGCGGCACAGGTTCGCTGCTGGTCATGCCCGCCTGGGTGGACCGCGAGGTGCTCGGCGTGAAAGCGGTGACCTACTACCCGTCCAACGCCGGCACCGACCTGCCCACCATCAGCGCCGGTTACCTGCTGTTCGACGGTCAGACTGGGCAGCTCCGCGCAGTGCTCGACGGCGACGAGCTCACGCTGCGGCGCACCGCAGCGGTCTCCGCTCTCGCCGCCGACCGTCTGGCCCGCCCAGACGCCCGGCGCCTGCTTGTGGTCGGCACCGGCAACTTGGCGCCGAACCTGGCGCTCGCCCACGCCGCTGTCCGCGATTTCGACACCGTCGAGGTCTGGGGTCGAAGCCCGCAGCGCGCCGCCGCAACAGCGCAGCAGCTCGTCGAGCATGGTCTGCCGGCGCAGCCAACCGGTTCGCTTGACGAAGGTGTGGAGCGAGCGGACGTCATCTCTTGCGCCACGGGTGCCACCAGCCCGCTGGTGCATGGTGCCCTCGTGCAGCCGGGCACGCACATCGATCTGGTGGGGGCGTTCCGGGCAGACATGCGAGAGGCCGACGACGAGGCCGTCCGGCAGGCGACGCTGTTCGTCGACACGCTCGACGGCGCGCTCGGGGCGGGAGACCTGGCACAGCCGCTCGATGCCGGGGTGATCTCTGCCAGCGACATCGCTGCCGATCTGGCGTCGCTCGCCGCCGGCCGCCACCCGGGACGCACCTCCGACAGCGAGATCACCCTGTTCAAGTCGGTCGGCTTCGCGCTGTCCGATCTGGCCGCCGCCAGGCTCGTGCATCGCCGGATCGCATCCGGTGCGGTGGGCACACCAGATGCGGACGCATCACACTCGTGATAGTCCGAACCGGCAGCCGACGTCTCGGCTGGGGCCTCGCAGCCCTGGGCATGCTGCTGGTGTCCACCGATTCGCTGTGGGTTCGTGTCTCGGGCGCCGATGCACTGACCATCGCTTTCATCGTGAGCGTGCTGTCACTGCTGCTCTATGGCGCCATGGCCTTGCGCCAGGTGTCGGCCTCGTGGGCGTCGCTGCGAGCCGATACCCGGCCGCTGCTGGCAATCGGCGTGCTTGGCGCGATCAGCCAGCTCACGTTCATCTCGGCCATCACCCACACCGAAGTGCCCAACGTGGTGGCGATCGTGGCGTCTGCGCCGGTGTTGGCCGCTGCGTTCGCGTGGGTGGCCCTGCGGGAGCGGACGTCACCTCGGGTCGCCGCGGGCATCGCGCTCACCGTGGTGGGCATCGGCATGGTGGTGTCGACGTCAATCGGTTCGCCCAACCTCTGGGGCGATTTCCTGGCACTCATCGCGGTGATCTGCTTCGCCGCCAGCACCGTCATCTGGCGTCGTCATCGGGATATGAGCCGCCTCATGGGGCTTGCCTTGTCTGCGTTGCTCGTGGTGATCCCCACCGCTTTCGTAGCCGATCCCGGAGGGCTCGACGGCCCAGCTTGGCTGGCCATCTTGGCCATGGGCCTGGTCTGCAATCCGCTCGGCCGCCTGTCCTACAGCAATGCGCCCAAGCACGCGTCGGCCGGTGAGGTGGCGCTCTTCGCTCCGGTGGAAACCGTGGCGGGCATCGTCTGGGCCGCTGTGTTCCTCAGCGAGTACCCAGCTCTCGTCACCGTGGCAGGGGCCGCCATCGTGATCTTCGGCATGATGTACGCCACGGTGCTCGACCGCAGGGGTGCAGTGGCGTTCGGCAGCGACTGAGGCCCCCACGCCGCTCGGGCCACGACGACACCCGCCGGCTCAGCGTCGCGGAGTCCGCCGTGATCGAGCCGCTGGGTTACTGTCCGAATCCATGGGGTCGAACGCCGCGTCCAAAGGAACTCCCTCAGACCTCCAACGCAGCGCAGGGCTTGACGAGAACTCCGCTGACGAGATGGATGATGACGCCCTGCCACTGCCGCCGAAACGACCCAGCCGTTTGTCGCGGCGCGCATACGAACGGGAGCTCAAGCTCCTGCAGCAGGAGCTGGCACGCCTGCAACGCTGGATCCGCCACAACGGGCTCAAGGTGGTGGTCATCTTCGAAGGCCGAGATGCTGCGGGCAAGGGCAGCACGATCAAGCGCATCATGGAACGGTTGAACCACCGCGTGGTGCGCGTGGTGGCGCTGGGAACGCCCAGCGACCGTGAAAAGACCCAGTGGTGGTTCCAGCGTTACGTCGAGGAGCTGCCTGCCGCGGGCGAGATGGTGCTCTTCGACCGCAGCTGGTACAACCGCGGCCTTGTCGAGCCGGTCATGGGTTTCTGCACCGATGAGGAGTACGAGGAGTTCCTGCGGTCGTGCCCCGAGTTCGAGCGGATGCTGGTGCGCTCAGGGATCATCCTGATCAAGTACTGGTTCTCGGTCAGCGATGAGGAGCAGGAGCGTCGCTTCCGGAGCCGGATCGCCGATCCGGCACGGCGTTGGAAGCTCTCTGCGATGGACCTCGAGGCCCGTGCCCGCTGGGTGGACTTCTCACGCGCCAAGGACGCGCTGTTCGCTCACACCGACATCAAGCAGGCACCTTGGTATGTCGTCGATGCCGACGACAAGCGGGCTGCCCGTCTCAACTGCATCGCCCACCTGCTGTCGCAGATTCCCTACGAGGCCGTGCCGTGGGAGCATGTGGAGCTGCCCGAGCGACGCCCGTCAGGCGGGTACGTGCGCCCGCCGCTGTCAGACCAGACCTTCGTGCCCGAGCTGTACTGAGCCGCCGACCGAAGCGTTGTGCCCTGCCGGGGCTGTGGGCGGGGCGACGACCTTCAAGACTGCGAGCTGGACTCCATGTTGATCTCGAGCAGGCGCGCGGCGATCACCCGAGCGTCGTCGAAGCCGGCGACGAAGTGGTCGCCCGGCACCCGATGCAGCACGTCCAGCGACTGCAGGCTGCCCTCCGGCAGGCTGTCGAGGCCGATGACGATGCACTCGGTGTCGTGCTCCATCGCGGCGTCGATGAGCTGCTCCACCACGAGCGCAGCGCTGTCGTCCATGTAGCTGGTCTCAGTGAAGTCCAGGATCACCACCTCGTGCTCCTGGATGTCCTTGCTGATGGCGATCCGCAGCCGGTTCGAGGAGGCGACGGTGAAGCTGCCGCGCATCTTGACCATGCCGACCCGTGCGGAGAACGCATCGAATTGGCTGACGTCGACCCGGTCGCTGTCGGCAAAGAACACGGCGTCGAGCATCGGCACCGACAACACGCTGTCGAGCTCCAGCCGCTCGAAGCGACGGCTGGCTGCAAGCGCAGCGGCCACGATGCCTGCGGCGATGGCCACCAGCAGGTCGACGAACACGGTCAGGCCCAGGGTCAGCAGCATCACCAGCACGTGCTCTGGCTGCACCCGGTACAGGTGCGTGATCAACCGCCAGTCGATGAGGCCGAGCCCGAGCCACAGCAAGATGCCGGCCAGCACACCGTAGGGAACGCTGTCGATGAGGCCCGCGAGCAAGATGATCAGCACGAGCGCTGCCACCGCGGAGACGACGCCTGAGACACGAGTCTGGGCTCCGGCCCGGATATTCGACTGAGTGGCACCGGGCGCGCCCGCGCCCGGCAGACCGCCGAACATCGCGGCCACGGCATTGCCGAGTCCCACGCCGAGGAGTTCGCGGTTCGGATCGTGCTGGTGCCCGGTCAGCGAATCGGCAGCCGAGGCGCTCAGCAGGCTGCTCAGCGAGCCGATGAGAGCGATGGTCATGGCGGCTCCGACGGCTCCCCAGAACCCGGCACCCGGCATCTCCATAGCCCAGAACGACGGTGCCTCCACGACGTCAGCGATCCGCGGTGCCCCGTCGAAGATCCATGCGCCGAGGATGGTTCCGCACACCAGGGCGCCCGCTGCCGCCGGCACGTACTTGCGCCACCGCTTCGGCCATCCGGCGCAGATCACGAAGGTGGCAACCGCTACGCCGAACGCATGGAAGTCCATGTCGCGGGCGGCGTCGTCCCAGTGGCGGATCGAATCGATCGGGTTGCCCAGCACGGGGTCGGCACCGAAGAACGGCAGCACTTGCAGCAGCACCACCATCACGCCGACACCGCTCACGAAGCCCGACGTCACCGAGTGGGGCGTGTAGTGGAACAGGCTGCCGATCCGCAGCAGCCCGAACAGCACTTGGATGATCCCCGCGATGAAGATGATGGCCAGCGCTTCGGTCACCGAGTCGGCGTACCTGACGAGGACGAACGACACGGCAAGCGCCACCGGCGCCGTTGCAGCGGATATCTGCACTCGCGTGCCGCCCGCGACAGCAGCGAGCAGCCCGACTGCGACTGCACCCCACAGGCCGGCGATCGGGCCCAAGCCCGACACCACGCCGAACGCCAAGGCCAAGGGCAACACGACAATCGCCGAGACGATCCCGGCTCGAAGATCGGCACGGAGGTTCCCGATGTCGTAGTTCATGTCAGACCTCGCCGCGTGCAATGCACCCGTGGGCCACAGTAGTTCAGGCCTGAGCGGCTACCTACGAATCCGAACGCCTCGGATCATGTCGCAAGCTCAGCCGCTGTGTCCAATGGTCCGGCTGGGCAAGCTCAGCCGCTGTGTCCAATGGTTCGGCTGGGCAAGCTCAGCCGAACATGCCCCCGTCCACGGTGAATTCTTGGCCGGTGCAGTAGCTGCTGGCGTCGGAGGCGAGGAACAAGACCACCCGGCCCACCTCTGCTGGCTCGGCGACGCGCCCCAGAGGCACACCGCGCAGAATGCGCCGGGTGCGGTCGCTGTCCTCGGTGAACACGTTGGTCTGCGCCAGCATCTCAGTGTCGATGTAGCCGGGGTGCACAGAGTTCACCCGCACGCCACGACGCCCAAGTTCCTTTGCGGCCGACTTCGTCATGCCGCGAACCGCCCACTTGCTGGCGCTGTACGCGAACGACCCGGCGGTGCCCATCAGTCCCGCGACCGAGCTGATGTTGATGATCGAGCCCGATTCGGCCTCTGCCATTGCCGCGCCGACCTTCTGCATGCCGAGGAACACACCGCGGGCATTGATCGCCAGCATGCGGTCGAAGTCGGCAGTGGAGGTCTTCATCAGACCCGCGCCCTGAAAGATGCCGGCGTTGTTCACCAGAACGTCGATGCGCCCGTGGCGACCGACCACGTCGGCTACCACCGAGTCCCACGCCGCCTCATCGGCTACGTCGTGATGCAAGTAGTCGCACCCCAGCTCGCCCGCAGTGCGCTCTCCTTCGTCGTCGAGCACGTCGGTGAGCACCACCGTTGCACCCTCATCGGCAAAGAGCTGGCCCTCGATTGCGCCCTGCCCTCGTGCACCGCCGGTGATGATCGCAACCCGTCCGTCCAGAACACCCATCTGCTGTCTCCCCATGTCACATGTTGTCGGCCTCACGCCCGCGCACGAGCGACGGCGAGACCCTAGACCTCGACGGACACGAGTGCCGTTGCCATCGGCGAACCGGTCGGGATCGCTCAGTGGCGGCTGGCAGCCTGCAGCTCTCTGAGGATGCCGGTGAGCAGCTCGCCGTCGTCGGGTGTGTTGACGGGAATCGAGAATTCGATGCGGTCGATGTGGGGTCCGTATCGCTCGGCGAGCAGCCCGCCGATCTCGTCGTAGGTGCCGACGGTGGCGATGGTGTGCAGCATCTCGTCTGAGACGATTGCGGAGATCTCGTCCCAGCGTTGAGCCTTCGACAGCGTTGCGGCCTGCTCCGCCTCGTCGGTCCAGCCGTGCACATCGAAGGCCGCCCTGTAGGCAGGCGTCGAGAGGTAGAAACCGACCCGCTCGCGCACCGTGCGAGCCACGCCGGCCAGCGTGGCCTCATCGGGCGCCGTGGCAACCAGCGGCTTCATGCACCAGTCCACTTCGCCGGCATGTCGCCCGGCGCGTTCGGCGCCAAGGGCGACTGCGGGCGCCATCACCTCGGTGATGTAGCGGGGCGAGCACACCGGGTGCAGCCGCACGCCGTCGGCGACCTCGCCAGCGACACCGCACATGTTCGGGTTGATCGCAGCGATGTGCACCGGGACTCCGGGGTGATCGATCGGGCCGGGGTCGAAGAGCGGCACCATGAGATTCAGGCTGTAATGCTCGCTCTCATACTCCAGCGGCGTTCGCTCCTGCCAGCAGCGCCACACCGCACGCACCGCGCCGACGTAGTCGCGCATCCACGGCCCTGCCGCCGACCACTCCATGCCGTAGCGGCGGCGGATGTGGCCGCGCACCTGGGAGCCCAGCCCCAGGATCGACCGTCCTGCGGATGCCTTCTGCAGTGTCCATGACGACAGCGCGGTGACGGTCGGCGACCGCGGAAACGCCATCGCCACCGAGGTGCCGAGCCCGAGCGTGGTCGTTGCCACCGCGGCCATTGCGAGCAGCTGGTATGGGTCGTCCTTGGTCTCTTCCACCACGAGGGCGTCGTAGCCCAGGGCCTCTACCTGCGCAGCGGCTTCGCCGATGCTCGTCACGTCGAGCGGCACATCGGGTGCGCGCAGCCCGGGGTCGAGCTTGCCCAGCGGCAGCAGCGTCTCGGTCTTCATGATGCAGCTCTCATGATTCAGCCCTCATGATCCAATCTCCGCGGCTCATCCCTCCACGAGCAGGCGTGGCGCCCGGCCTGTCAAGAACGTGTCGAGTTGGGCGATGAACAGGTCGTCGTTGCGTGCCGCCATTCCGCTGCCGGCACCGCCGATGTGGGTGGTCATCACCACCTTGGGGTGCTGCCACAGCGGGCTGTCACCCGGCAGCGGCTCGACGTCGAAGACGTCGAGCACTGCGGTCGCCGCACGGTCACCGTCCAGCCACGCCAGGAGTGCGTCGGTGTCGATGACGGGGCCGCGGGCCACGTTCACCAGCACCACGTCGTCACGCAGAGCCGACAGGAACTCGGCATCGACGAGGCCGCGCGTCTCATCCCTGAGCGGGCAGGTCAGCACGACCACATCGGCGAGCGGCAGTTCATCCGCGATGGCATCCATGGTCACCATGGCGTCGGTGACCTCGAGGTCGGCGTCGTCGGCGACGCTGCGGCGGGCGCCCACGACCGCTGCGCCGAATGCACAGGCAAGCGTGGCCACCTTGCGGCCGATCGAGCCGAAGCCGACGATGAGCCACCGGCTGCCGCGCACCTCCCGCCAGGGAACCTGCAGCCACTCGCCGGCACGGCGCCGATCGATCCGTCCTGCCCAGTCATGAAAGGTGCTCAGCACCAGCGACATCGTGTGCTCGGCGGTGGCGTCGTTGGGAGCGTCGCTGCGGCTCAGCTGAACGCCCGCGCTCAGCAGCTGCTGGAACGGTGGTGCGTCGGTTCCCGCCAAGCAGGCCTGCGTCCAGCGCAGAGTTCCCGGGGCGAGTGCCGCCTCCACGAAGGGTGCGAGGTTGCCGCCGAAGAGCAGCCCGATCGAGATCCAGGCTGCGATCGGTGCGTAGTCAGCGTCGCCGGTCGGCACGCCGTTCGCATCGGCGATGATCGAGCCGTCGGCGAGCGTCACGCCCTCACGGCTCCACAGCAGCGGCGTGATGTCGTGATCGAGTGCCGAGATCCGATCGGCCAGCCGCCGGTAGTCGTCAGCGGGCAGCATCACCTGGGGAGACTTCACGCTGGCACGCTATGCACTCCGAACGGCCGACGCCTTCACAGGTGCCGGCATGTGGTGCCGTGCCGCGGGCAGTGGGGTCGCGGGAGGCACGACGCAGCGGCAAGGCGCAGATTGCACGGTTGCGGGCGAGCGGCCATAGGGTTCGCTGCGATGCGGACGGGCGACGCCCCGAGCGCCACGGCGGGCGCGCCTGACGAGGTCGCTGCGACCGGCGACCGCCCCGAGCAGCGCTTCGGCCTCAACTTCGTGCTGGTCGCGACGATGGTGCTCGGGCCGTTCCCGATCATGGCGCCAGCTGTGGTAGCGGTCGATCTCATCGGTGATCTCGGCATCACCACGGGTGCATTCAGCGTCGCCCTCACCGCCAACACGGTCGTCGCTGCGCTCTTCGCGCCGCTGTCGGGTCGCATCACCGATCAGATCGGGCCGAAAGTGTCGACGGTGCTCACGATCGGCACCGCCGGGGTGGGCTTGTTCGGCATGGCATTCGCACCCAACGTGTGGCTGCTCATGGCGGCGGCGGCGTTCTCGGGTCTCGGCCAAGGCTGGTGCAATCCAGCCACCAACAAACTCATCGCCGAGCGCGTCCCGGCGGGTCGTCGCGGCACCATCACTGGCCTGAAGCAGTCCGGCGTCATGTTCGGCACGTTCCTGTCGGGCGCCACCCTGCCCACGCTCGCCACCCTGTACGGCTGGCGCTGGGCGACCGGCATCTACGGCGTGGTGACGCTGGCGTGCGCGCTGGGCATCGCGCTGTGGCTGCGGCCCGACACCAAGACCGGCAGCGAGCCGGCCTTCGCTTACGAGGCGCCGCCGGGTGCGGTGTTCGCCGTTGCGCCCGCGCAGCCCAGGGTGGTGCGCATGGGGCCTGCGGAGCGCCAATTCATCATCACGATCACATGGTTCTCGCTGCTGATGGGCAGCGTCGTGGGCGGCGTCGGCCGCTTCCAGATCCTCTTTGCAGAGGAATCGCTGGGCTGGACCAACTTCTGGGCCGGATGGGCCAGCGCCCTAGATGGTTAGTTCCAAGGGTTAGTGGTCGTAGGGGGTGAGTGAGCGGCTGGGGTGGGTGTGCCGGTAGGTCTCGTTGTGCCAGATGGCTGCTGTGAGGGCGAGGAGTCGGGTGCCGATGCGTGCGGCGACGCCGGG
>JAJDTF010000135.1 GCA_022827265.1 Acidimicrobiia bacterium
GACCCAACAACAAAAACGACAACGACCCCACCACCACCGCCGACCTCAACAAAGCCGACGAAGCAGACCCCGCCGCCGGAAAACCCCAAGCCATCTGCCGACGCAACACCTAAACCGCCCGGCGCCGCTCAAGCACCGCGGACGCGCCAGTACACTGCTTGCTCCCAGGGCCAACGACGTCCCTGCCGCCGCCGAGTTCCGACATCGGAACTCCTTCAGCCGACCGGGACGTCGCCGATGCCCATTCATGACACTGTGGCCGCGCTAGGCGCCGACGACCGCCCTGCCGTACGCACCGACCCCCACGCAGGGCCGCCTGCCGCACAGGGCCTCTACGACCCTGCATTCGAGCATGACGCGTGCGGCGTGGGCTTCGTGGCCGACATGTCCGGAGTGCAGAGCCGCGCAGTCGTCGATCGGGCCCTGCGGTGCCTCGTCAACCTCGACCATCGCAGCGCGACGGGCGCCGAGGCCAACGTCGGTGACGGCATCGGCATCACCATCGGGGTGCCCGACCGGTTCCTGCGCGAGGTCTGCGACTTCGAGCTCCCGCCAGCCGGTCGCTATGCGGTCGGCACGGCGTTCCTGCCGCGCACCGACCCTGACGCAGCCGCTGCGTCGATCGAAACGATCATGGTCGACGAAGGGCTCGAGGTGCTCGGCTGGCGCGACGTCCCCACCGATCCTTCCTCGCTCGGCAAGTTCGCCACCGATCCCATGCCGGTGTTCCGGATGCTGTTCGTGGCCGCCCCGTCTCCTGAACAGGGCCATCTGCTCGAGGGGCTGGCGCTCGAACGGCGGGTGTATGTCGCCCGCAAGCGCACCGAGCACGAGATCGATCCCGCGCCCTACTTCCCGTCGCTGTCGTGCCGGACCCTCATCTACAAGGGAATGCTGACCTGCAGCCAGTTCGCAGAGTTCTATCCCGACCTGGGCGACCCCCGCATGGAATCCGCGCTCGCCCTGCTGCACTCGCGCTTCAGCACCAACACGTTCCCCTCGTGGCCGCTCGCGCACCCGTATCGCATGCTCGCCCACAACGGCGAGATCAACACGGTCATGGGCAACCGCAACTGGATGCGTGCGCGCGAGGGCACGCTGTCAAGCCCGCTGTTCGCTGACCCTGATGGACGCAGCCAGCTTGAGCGCACCTACCCGGTGTGCACGCCAGACGCGTCGGACACCGCCAGCTTCGACGAAGTCCTCGAACTGCTCCATCTCGGCGGGCGGAGTCTCCCCCATGCCGTGCTGATGATGATCCCTGAGGCATGGGAGAACCATGCCCGCATGCCCCAGGACAAGCACGACTTCTACGAGTTCCATGCCTCGTTGATGGAACCGTGGGACGGCCCGGCCAGCATCGCCTTCACCGACGGCACCGTGGTGGGCGCAGTGCTCGACAGGAATGGATTGCGGCCCTCCCGCTACTGGGTCACCGCCGACGGCCTCGTCGTGATGGCATCCGAGGTCGGCGTTGCAGACATCGATCAAACCCGGATCATCCGCAAGGGCCGCCTGCAGCCGGGTCGCATGTTCCTGGTGGACACCTCGCAAGGCCGCATCGTGGGCGACGACGAGATCAAGCAGGAATTGGTGAACGCCGAGCCGTACGGGGAGTGGCTCGCCGACGGGCTCGCACACCTGGAGGACCTGCCGCCGCGCTTCAGCCTGACGCCTCAGCATTCCTCAGTGACACTGCGCCAGCGCACCTTCGGCTACACCACCGAGGAACTGCGAATCCTGGTAGCGCCCATGGCCCGCACCGGCATCGAGCCCATCGGGTCGATGGGAACCGACACGCCGATCGCCGTGCTGTCGAAGCGGCCGAGACTGCTGTTCGACTACTTCAGCCAGCTGTTCGCACAGGTCACCAATCCGCCGCTGGATGCGATCCGTGAGGAACTGGTCACCGCCACCAAGGCCAAGATCGGCCCGGAAGGCAACCTGCTGCAGCCCGGCCCGGATTCGTGCCGTCAGATCGTGCTGCCCTACCCGATCCTGTCGAATGAGGATCTCGCCAAGATCCTGTACATCGACGAGGACCTGCATGCAGACGGGGACTCGGGGGCCCATCAGCACTACCGGCCGTTCGCCGTCGACGGCCTGTACCCGGTCGCGGACGGCGGCGCAGGCATGGAGCGAGCAATCGCAGAGGTGTGCGAGCAAGTCGACGAGGCCATCGCCGGCGGCTCCAGCATCATCATCCTGTCGGACCGCTACAGCGACGAGCAGCACGCGCCGATCCCCTCGCTGCTGCTGACGGGCGCAGTGCACCACCACCTGGTACGCAACAAGACCCGGACGATGGTGGGCTTGGTGACCGAGTGCGGCGATGCACGCGAAGTGCACCACATGGCCTTGCTCCTGGGCTACGGGGCGAGCGCCGTCAACCCGTACCTGGCCTTCGAATCGATCGACGACATGGTGCGCAGCGGCGTCATCACCGAAGTCGACGAGCGCACCGCAAAACGCAACTACATCAAGGCGTGCACCAAGGGCGTGCTCAAGGTGATGTCCAAGATGGGCATCTCGACCGTGGCCAGCTACACCGGGGCACAGGTGTTCGAGGCCGTGGGTCTTGGGTCAGACCTCATCGATCGATGCTTCAGCGGGACGACATCCAAGCTCGACGGCGTAGGTCTCGACGTGCTCGCCGCCGAAGTTGCCGAACGCCACCGGTTCGCCTACCTCGACAACCCCACCGAGGCCGCGCACCGCGATCTGTGGGCGGGCGGCGAGTACCAGTGGCGGCGCGAGGGCGAGTACCACCTGTTCAACCCTGAGACCGTCTACAAACTGCAGCACTCCACGCGCGCCGGCCGCTACGAGGTTTTCAAGGAGTACACGCAGCTGGTGGATGATCAGTCCACCGAGCTGGCGACACTGCGGGGCCTGTTCGAGCTCCGTCCGGCACCCGGCGGGCCGATCCCGATCGACGAGGTCGAACCGGTTGCCGAGATCGTGAAGCGGTTCTCCACCGGAGCGATGAGCTACGGCTCGATCTCCGCGGAGGCGCACGAGACGCTGGCGATCGCCATGAACCGCATCGGCGGCAAGTCCAATACCGGCGAGGGCGGCGAGGACCCGCAGCGCTATGTGCCGGACCCCAACGGCGATCTGCGACGCTCTGCCATCAAGCAGGTGGCCTCAGGGCGTTTCGGTGTGACCTCGGAGTACCTCACCAACGCCGACGATCTGCAGATCAAGATGGCCCAAGGCGCCAAGCCCGGCGAGGGCGGGCAGCTGCCGGGGCCGAAGGTCTGGCCGTGGATCGCGAAGACCCGCCACTCGACGCCCGGCGTCGGGCTCATCAGCCCGCCGCCCCACCACGACATCTATTCGATCGAGGATCTCAAGCAGCTCATCCACGATCTCAAGAACTCCAACCCCGCCGCGCGGGTCCACGTCAAGCTGGTGGCCGAGGTGGGCGTGGGCACTGTGGCCGCCGGCGTGTCGAAAGCGAAGGCCGATGTGGTGCTGATCTCCGGGCACGACGGCGGCACCGGGGCGTCTCCGCTGACGTCGCTGAAGCACGCAGGCGCGCCGTGGGAGCTCGGCCTTGCCGAGACGCAGCAGACACTCCTGCTGAATGGGTTGCGGGATCGCATCGTGGTGCAGACCGACGGGCAGCTGAAGACCGGCCGCGACGTGATCGTGGCGGCACTCCTGGGCGCCGAGGAATACGGCTTCGCCACAGCGCCGCTGGTGGTCTCGGGCTGCATCATGATGCGTGTCTGCCACCTCGACACCTGCCCCGTGGGCGTCGCCACCCAGAACCGCGAGCTGCGCAAGCGCTTCGGCGGACGGCCCGAGTTCGTCGTGAACTATTTCGAGTACATCGCCCAGGAAGTCCGCGAGTACTTGGCGATGCTGGGCTTCCGATCGCTGACCGACGCCATCGGGCGGGTGGACCGGCTCGACACCACCGCGGCGGTTGCCCATTGGAAGGCGCACGGACTGAACCTGTCGCCGATCCTGGCGGAACCCGAGACGCCATGGCCGCAGGATCGCTACTGCTCGCAGAGCCAGGACCACGGCTTGGAGCGAGCCCTCGACCAGCAGCTCGTCGAATTGGCGGCGCCCGCAATCCAGCGCCGTGAACTGGTGCGGGCAGAGCTGCCGATCGGCAACGTGAACAGGACCGTCGGCACCATGCTCGGCCACCGCATCACTGCTGCCCACGGCGGCGACGGCCTGCCTGACGACACGGTCGATTTCACCTTCAACGGGTCGGCCGGGCAGAGCTTCGGCGCATTCGTGCCGCGTGGTCTCACGATGCGGCTCTTCGGAGACGCCAACGACTACCTCGGCAAGGGGCTGTCTGGCGGGCGCCTAGTCGTGCGACCGCCTCGTGAGGTGCACCCAGATTTTGTGGCCGAGGACAACATCATCGCAGGGAACGTCATCCTGTACGGCGCAACCGGCGGCGAGGCGTACATCCGCGGCACGGTCGGCGAACGCTTCTGCGTGCGCAACTCCGGGGCTACCGCCGTTGTGGAAGGGGTGGGCGACCACGCGTGCGAGTACATGACGGGCGGCATGGTGGTGGTGCTCGGCGGCGTCGGCCGCAACTTCGGCGCGGGCATGTCAGGCGGCGTGGCATTCGTGTATGACCCCGACGATGTCTTCTGGCGGAACCTGAATGCCGAGATGGTCGACCTCGAACCCCAGCTCGACGACGCCGACGCCGAGACGGTGCGCACCGTGCTGCGCCAGCACGTCGCCGAGACCGATTCGGCTCCGGCGGGGCGCATCCTCGGTCGCTGGCACAGCGAGGTGCGCAGCTTCCGCAAAGTGATGCCGAAGGACTACCGGCGCGTGCTCGAAGCGCGGGCGGCAGCGGCCGAGCTCGGCCAAGACCCCGACGAGGCAGTCATGGCGGCTGCGCATGGGTGATATCCGGGGATTCATGCGGCACGACCGTGAGCTGCCGACGCGGCGCCCGGTACCGGTGCGCCTGCGCGATTGGCGTGAGGTGTACGAACCATTCGCCGACGAGGATCTGCGCACGCAAGCCAGCCGCTGCATGGACTGCGGCGTGCCGTTCTGCAACTCGGGCTGCCCGCTGGGCAACATCATCCCGGACTGGAACGATCTCGTGTACCGCGACCGCTGGCATGACGCCATCGAGCGGCTGCACGCCACCAACAACTTCCCCGAGTTCACCGGCCGGCTGTGCCCGGCGCCGTGCGAGGGCGCGTGCGTGCTGGGCATCAACGCCGACCCGGTCACGATCAAGCAGGTCGAGGTCGCGATCATCGACAAGGCCTTCGAGATGGGCTGGGTCCGCCCCGAACTGCCCGCCGTGCGCACGGGCCGCAGCGTGGCGGTGGTGGGTTCAGGGCCTGCCGGGCTGGCTGCGGCGCAACAGCTGACCCGTGCCGGCCACGACGTCACGGTGTTCGAGCGTGCCGATCGGCTCGGCGGCCTGCTCCGGTACGGCATCCCGGAGTTCAAGATGGAGAAGCGCCACATCGAACGGCGGCTCGACCAGATGAGCGCCGAGGGCACGAAGTTCCGCACTGGCGTCGAGGTCGGCGTGGACATTCCGGTGGCGGATCTGCAGGCCGATTTCGATGCGCTGGTGCTGGCCGGCGGCGCGACGGCGTGGCGCGATCTGCCGATCCCGGGTCGCGACCTCGACGGCATCTGCCAGGCAATGGAGTACCTGCCTTGGGCCAACAAGGCCCAAGAGGGCGACCTCGATCCGGCCGAGGTACCGATCAACGCCGCAGGCAAGCATGTGGTGATCATCGGCGGCGGCGACACCGGGGCCGATTGCCTGGGTACCGCACATCGCCAGGGCGCTTCGTCGGTGCACCAGTTCGAGATCTTGCCGCGACCGCCCGACGAGAGGGACTCGGCCAACCCGTGGCCGACCTATCCGATGATCTACCGGACATCCTCGGCGCACGAGGAAGGCGGCGAGCGCGTCTATTCGGTGAACACCGAGGAGTTCCTGGGAGACGACGCCGGCGCAGTGCGGGCACTGCGGGCACACGAGGTGGTGTTCAGCGACGGCCGGTTCGCCAAGGTCGAAGGCAGCGACTTCGAGCTCGTATGCGATCTGGTGCTGCTGGCGATGGGATTCCTCGGGCCCCAGCAGGAGGGCTTGCTGGCCCAGCTCGGCGCACAGACCGATGCGCGCTCCAACGTGGTGCGCGACGAGGACTACCGCACCAGCGTCGACGGTGTGTGGGTGTGCGGCGACATGGGCCGTGGGCAGAGCCTGATCGTGTGGGCAATCGCGGAGGGCCGAGCGTGCGCCGCAGCAGTCGACGAGGCCCTCATGGGTCATACGGCCCTCCCATCCCCGATGCCGCCCTCCGCGCGCCCGCTCAACTAACTGCGGCTGGACAGCCCAGTGACGACGCGGATCACCAGCGGAGACCGTTGCCGCAGCGTCGGCAAGCGGCAGGGTCACACCCTCACCCTTGACGAGAATATGCCACGGCAGCCACTACTATGGCGACCCACCCTGCGTTGGGCGCGCGCAATCGGAGCAGTTTCGTGGCTAGTACATACAACCAAGCTCAGCTCGAAGATTCCAAGCGCGCTATCCAGCAGCGATATCCAAGCTTCGCGAAACAGCTCTTTGCATTCTTGGAACGCGACGAGTCTACGATCTGCTGGGCCAACAATTGGTCCAACCAGCTCAGCGCTTTACGCGTCAGCCCTTCCAACGCAATCAAGAATCAATTCGGAATCGTAGGCGAAATACCGATCCTCATCGCCACCTATGACGGTAAGACGTCGCTGCAGCCTCGAGCACTACGACACTTCAATACCTCCAAAGAACTGCGCTCAGGCGACTCAGCCGACAAAGACATTGCCATTCTCGTTGCATCAGATCGTGCCGCAGGCCGATTCACCAAAGACCGTCGAAGGTTTGCGTACCCCATCTTGACCATCTATGCCGAGGATTTGGCAACAAACTGCTACTCCAACAGGAGCCTTCGCAGCGAGATCGCTGCTCTGATGCGCTCAGCGAACCACTTCGACTACAGCAACGAAATTCGCCAACCTGCAGATTTCTTCGGCCGCACCGATGATGTGGAAGCCCTCGCCCGACTCGCTTCCGAAGGCCAGAGTGTTGGCATCTTCGGATTACGCCGAGCAGGCAAAACCTCGCTGATGTATAGGGTCAGAGAAGAACTAGACCGTCGGGGCATTGCATCCATATATGTTCAGCTCAATACGCTAGTTGATGCGACAGGCTTGCGGGAAGAGCTGGTACGTGCGACAGCAAAGACCTTGCAATCCAAAAAGGGCCGAGTACCAGGTAACTCAGAGATGTTGAACCATGACTTCACCATTCGCTCGTGCGAGAGCACAGCGAGGCGATGGATTTATGAGATGGATGCGCTTCTCGATCAGATAGATGCGGATATGGTCGTCATGCTTGACGAAACCGATCGTGCAAACGAGGAGTCGATAGATATTGGTGGAGCATCCAGCGACGAACGCAGGTCAATGCACCAAGTGCTCCAGCAGCTACGCGGACTGATTCAAATACGCAACGAACGCGGCAAGCGCAATCTCTCGTTTCTTGCGGCGGGAGTGGCCGCCTCAATATTCACGAACGCAATACGGTTTGGCAAGGACAACCAGCTCTTCGGCTTTGCATCGGCGCGTCCACTCGGTCCAATGTCGCGCGAGGAGATGCGTACCATGGTGCGAGTTCTTGGAAAACGCAGCGGACTCAAGTTTGACGCCCACAATATATTCGACAGCCTGCTCGACGAATACGGTGGGCATCCACATCTCACGCGGCAAGCCTGTGCCCGCGTTGCCGAGAGCGTTCAAGCAAAGCCAGACACCGATGTGCCTTATCGCGTCAGGCTTGATGACCTAGAATCAGTCTATAGCGCGACAGCCGAGAACTCACCGCTGTATGCGACAGCACAGACTTTTCGCAGCTTTGAGCTCTGGTATCCGAAAGAAGCTGCGGCTGTCCGCGAAGCAATAGAACATGGCCAGCCCGCCGAGATCGCTCTCATCACCCACGCCATCGACTTCGGGATTTGTGACGGTGAGGGGAATGTCCGGCAGCGGGCGTTGGTCAGGGCCTTGAGTCGTGGAGTGGGTTGACCACTGCGTCGTTCGCCTCATCGAGGGAGATTCAATCAATGTTACAGGACTCTCTGGTACGGGCAGATCGACAGCCTTGAGGCTGATAGCGAGTGAACTAGACGACGACGATTGGCGCCTGGTCAGTTGGTCTTCCGCGCAGCTGTTGGCAATGGATCGGGACGAGGTCGCTGCTCGTCTGCGTTCCATGTCAAGACTTGACAAAATTCCGGTCTTGATTATTGATGACTACGGCGAAGTCGTCTTTTCCCCAACTCATAGATGGCTCGACTCGATGCTCTTTGCACACATAAATGAGACCAGCAATGGTGATGAAGAAGCTCTCCGATGCATCGTCGTAACGCACCCGCGTGACAGAAATATCAGGACGTTCGACGGTTCCGGCCTCATAGAGCGCGCCATTCCAGTTGTGCCCGAGATTGCCACGGGCACACAGCAACTGGCTGCGGCCTTCGGATGCGATGGTACAGACACGCTTCAGCGTTTCTGTGGCGGTAACACTCATCTACTAAGCCCGGATTCACCGGTTTGTTTGGGGTGTGGGGGTTGTCGCGTCCACCGGAAAGGCCTCCTGACGTGGCATTTTGCCGTTGATTGCTGTTCGGCGTGATGCCATGACGGGAGGCACTTTCTGTGAGGACGATAACGCAG
>JAJDTF010000120.1 GCA_022827265.1 Acidimicrobiia bacterium
AATCACGCGTGAGCGGGAGCTCGCCATGCACCGTGGGCCCGGCCGCTACCTGCTCTACTACTCGCTGCGGGGCGGTGAGCTGATGAACCTCATCGGCTGCGGGCACACCGACACGTGGGAGGAGGAGGGCTGGTCGATCCCAGCGACGGCCCAGCAGTTCCTTGATGCCTACGCCGACTTCGCGCCCCACCTGTTGGACCTGATCCGTGCTGTGCCCAACGATGCGCTCTTCAAATGGGGCCTGTATGACCGCGAACCGCTTGAGGCGTGGACGTCGGGGCGGGTCGCGATCTTGGGTGACGCTGCGCATCCCATGACGCCGTTCCTCGGCCAGGGGGCGTCCATGGCCGTCGAGGACGCGGTGGTGCTGGCCCGCTCGCTGAAGGCGTCGAGCACCGTCGGCGAGGCGCTGGACATCTACCAGAACGTGCGCTGCGAGCGGGGCAACAACGTCGCCTTGTGGTCGGTGGAGGAGGGCCGCGCCCTGCAGGACCCCGACCTGCCCACCCAGGGCACCTTCCGCCCCGAGCTGCTCAACTACAACCCCGCAACCGTCCCGCTCGCCTGAGCCGAGTCAACCCTGGACGATCTCGCCGAGGGCGTCCCTGTCAGCAGGCACTGCACCACGATGGCTTTGAGGACAACTACGACTCCGCGCCCACCTCTGTGGGTCGGGGTGCGAGTACGGAGCGGTCGTAGAAGCCGAGGGCGTTCTCGTAGTCCATGTCGAACCCGAGGCGGCCGCGGACGGCGTCGGGGAGTTCGAGCACGTCGGCGAGGGGTATCGACACGTGCTGGTTCTCTTCCTGGCGGAGCCAGCCGAGGTTGTAGGTGAGCACGATGCCGTAGCGCCAGTCCTCGGGGGTGCTGTTGGCGCCGGCGCCGTGCAGGGTGCCGCCGAGCCAGTACAGCACCGAGCCGGCGGGCATCTCGGCGCGGACGACCTCGTCGGGTGCAGCCTTGCGGTCGGCGTCCCAGCGGTGGCTGCCGGGCACGAGCTGGGTGCCGCCGTTGTCGGCGGTGAAGTCCGACATCGCCCACATCGAGGCGAGAATCAGGTTGGGGCGGGGGAGTGGGAAGTAGGGGTAGAGATCTTCCTCGCGGTGCAGCACCTGGTCGCGGGCGCCTGGCCCGACCTCCAGTGCGGCGGTGACGTTCAGGGTCCACTTGGAGCAGTTCGGCAACAGGTGGCGGTCGGCGAGCTGCTCGGTGACCGGGTGCATCATCAGCCCGCGCATCGTCGGCGAGCGGTGCATGAGCGCCACCACCCGGCGGGTGATGCCGGGGTAGAAGGCGTCCGGTTTGTCGTCGGCCACCTTGGCGGTCGCCATGCGGTCGGCCAGTTCGGCGCGGACTGCGGCCATCTGCTCAGAAGTCGCCATGTCGTGTACGACCAGGCAGCCGGCGCCGTCGAGCATGGCGTACATGGCGTCGGGGTCATCGTTTGCCGAGCATGCCGGAATGGTTGTCGACATGGTGTCCCCCTTGGCTTCGAATGGCGGGGCGGCGATGTATCGCTCCGCCGACGATCGTCGGCCGTCTCGGCACGATGCTGCCGAGAACACTAGATGCGTTCGAGCCCTGCCGAACTGACCAGGCCTTGTGGTCGGCCCGTGCGAATCATGCTGGGCCTTGGAGGCCTCTTGGGTCTGAGAGGGCCTTCGTGGTTGTGTGTACGTATAATACGTACGTGCCCAATAAGACGATCAGTGTGCCTGATGACGTCGTGCCGATTATCGAGAGCTTGCACGTCCCGTTCTCGAGGTGGGTAACCGATCAGCTCCGGCGCCATGCGGCCAAGTCGACCATGTCCTTCGCTGATCAGCTCGTGGCGGATGCGGCCCTGGCCGCTCCGGAGGGATTGACGTCTGCTGACTCCTCGGCAGTCGGCGAGCGGATGGAGCGATCTGCGCCGTGGTAGTGCGCGGCGGGGTGTACTGGATCGATCTTGACAAGCACCGACCGTGTGTCGTCGTGTCCTCTGACGACGTTCTGGAAGTCGATGTCTGGCAAACCCATGTCGTGCCGCTGACTTCGAATCTCGATCGGGCTGGTCTCGCGGGCAATGTTCTGCTCGACGCCGCGGTGACCGGTCTGCCCTCCGATTCCGTTGCCGTGCCGCTCGGACTGGAGCTGGTTGAGCGCTCGTGGCTGGGGGAGCGAGCGGGCCGGCTGCCCCAAGCCCTGGTCGATGCCATCGACGACGGACTGCGAGCCGTCCTGGATCTGTGACCATTGTTCAGGAGCAAGCCTAAACGTTTGCATTCAGAGTTTAGGTAAACGCTGATAACCTTATGCATACTGTATTGGCGTCAAGAAGTGGAGGCGGCGAGTGTCCCGATGGCCGGCAGCGCAGACGCAGGCCGCGACAGTCGAGAACGAGCTATGGCGGTCATGGGACGATGAGAGTCCGCGCACCATCACGGCCTCCCAGACCGTGCCCCCGCACATCAGCGATCTCTCGGTCCCAGCGCTTGGACGCTCCACGGGCGAATCGCTGGCCGAGGCGATGCAGGCGGTCAGCGATCTCGGCGACCGGGCCACCGAGACGATCGGCGCTCTCGGACACCTCAGCGCCGTGCTCATCCGAGCCGATGCGGTCGCCTCGTCGCAGATTGAGCACATCACAACCTCCAGCGAGGCATTGGCGGTCGCGCTCGCCGAACTCGATGACGACAGCCACGACTGGAATCCCTACCCGGTCGCGACCGAGCTGGTCGCTGCGAACGTCACCGTTGCGCTGAACGCTCAGCGTGGTGCTGAGGATCTCAGTGAGGACTGGTTCCACCGCCGCCACCGCAGCCTGCTGGCAGCGGACCCCGAGATAGAGAAGCGGCACCTCGGAGCGTGGCGGGACTGTGCGGTGTGGATCGGCCAGACCCGCCAGAACGCAGACTTCGAAGGCCCGCCGTGGGACCAAGTACCTGCGCTGATGGATGACCTTGTCCGTTTCGCCGCCCGCAGCGATGTGCATCCGGTCGTGCATGCAGCCATCGCGCACGCACAGTTCGAGACGATTCACCCCTATGTCGACGGCAACGGCCGTATCGGACGGTTGCTGATCCATCGGCTGCTCGATGCCCGGCCCGCGGCGGCGACAGCGCCGGTACCGGTCGCGCACGGCCTGCTGCACAACCCGGATGGCTATGTCGCTGGTCTGACTGCGTACCGCCAGGGCGACCTCGACCAGTGGGTCACGGTGTTTGCCGAGGCGGTCACCGACGGCGCACACGCTGCTGTTCGCCTCGTTGACCGTATCGACGGCATCGCTGCCGACTACCGTCAGCGTGTCCGCACCCGCCAAGGCTCCGCCGTCTCGCGAATCCTCGACGGGCTGCTGCACACACCCGCCATCACCGCCGGCGAGATCCAAGCCGCCTACAAACTGACACCGGGCCGCGCCTCGCAGATCCTGCACCAGCTCGCCGATGTTGGGGTATTGCGGCTCAGCGATCACCGAGCCGGTCGATCCCGTGTGTGGGTGGCCCACGAAGTCATCGACGCAATCGACACCATCAACGCCACGATCCCCCGGCGCCTCATCGAGACGCGCAACGGCCCGATGCTGTCGGGAGAGGAACCGCATGACGTCACCGCTGCATGATCCTGTGCTGGAGGGGCTGCTCGACCGGCTGCATGCCCAGAGCGACGAGCAAGTTGCCGAGACGTCGGCGTTCACTGCGGAGCAACGGCGTTTGAGTGGCCGGGACCGCAGCCAGCGCGGCTTCGACGACAACATGCGCCGCTTCTTTGCCGACAAGCTCGTCGCGCTGGATCGTGACAAGGCGATGTTCTGCTACCAGGTCTGCCGTGCTCTGGGCGCTCGCCGCGTCGTGGAGGCCGGCACGTCACACGGCGTGTCGACGCTGTATCTGGCTGCCGCCGTGAGGGACAACGGACATGACGACGGCGTGGTAATCGCCACCGAGTACGAGCCGGCCAAGGCTGCCATTGCCCGGGCCAACTTCGATGAGGCGGGTCTCGCGCCGTGGATCGAGCTTCGCGAGGGCGATCTGCGTGAAACGCTGGTCGACTGCGGGGGACCGGTCGACTTCCTGCTCGTCGACATCTGGCACGTCGCGCTCGACGCGCTGGAGCTGGTCGCCCCAGCCCTGCGTCCCGGCGCCGTCGTCGTCACCGACAACACCATTGCGTCCGCTCAGGGCTACGAGCCCTACTTCGAGTTCCTCAACGACCCCGCCAACAAGCTCCGCACGATGACCCTGCCCTTCACCGGAGGCCTCGAATTCACCATCCGCATCGACTAGCGGATCTCGGCCCCAAACGCCAACCTGAACACCTGCGCTCAACGTCTGCGCCGTCGGCTCATCTGCGTCGCCTGTGCCCACGGGGGTGGTGGGGTTAGTCGAGCGATTCGCCGCTCAGCCGCCATCGGTCGACGGTCACGACGGGGCTGCGGTGCGGTGGGCGAGAGCGTTGTTGATGAGATCGCGGGTGTGCGGGCGTGTCGAGCGCAGCCCCAGGCACGACCGCAGGGCGTCGACAGGCAAGCGCGCTGATGCCCACAGCGCGGCGAGGGCCGATGGGCCGTTGAGCAGGCGGTTGGCGACATATTCGGCGTCGGCTGGGAT